>VIEA01000002.1 GCA_008087055.1 Gammaproteobacteria bacterium LSUCC0096
ATCATTGACTCAAGAATGGCGGAAGCTGATGAGACCATTGAGCAAGCACCGCATTTTGACTATTGGGTCATTAACGATGATTTTGAAATCGCACTCGAACAGTTGAAGTCGATCATCGTGAGCCACAGACAACGTCGCCCTCAAATCGAATCTAAACACCCGAATTTTCTAGAAAAACTTCTCGGCCAACAATAAATTGCATATACTGTTGGGCTTCCTAATTTTTAACTGAGGATTAACCATGGCTCGAGTGACTGTCGAAGACTGTCTCGAAAACGTCGAGAATCGTTTCGAACTCGTAATGCTAGGCACGCGCCGCGCGCGTCAGCTGTCTACTGGCGGCAAAGACGCACTGGTAGCGGAAGAAAATGACAAGCCAACAGTTATCGCATTGCGCGAAATCGCTGAAGGCCTAATCAATCGTGAAGCGCTGGACGCTGAAGACGCGAAAACTGAAGCTGAGCTTGAAATGGCTCGCGCGCGTTTCGAACCACGCCAGCCTGTATTCGATAACGATTTCTAAGTCATGAACGCCGCCGTCGAAACCATTGACGGCTTATGCAGCCGTCTGACCCGATACCTAGAGGATGATGAAATCCGTCAGGTCAGACGCGCATATCTCTATTCAGAACAAGCACACGACGGTCAAAAACGTCGATCTGGCGACCCCTACATCATCCATCCGCTCCAAGTTGCTGAGATTCTCTCAGATATGCGCTCTCATGGCAGCGATGCTCCATGATGTCATTGAAGATACCGGGATCGCCAAAGATGCTCTGCATTCACAATTTGGAGAAGCTGTTGCTGAGCTTGTAGACGGTGTAAGTAAGCTGACCCACATCAGCTTTGAAACCCGTGCCGAAGCTCAGGCAGAGAACTTCCAAAAAATGACCTTAGCGATGGCTCGTGACATTCGAGTCATTATCGTGAAACTCGCCGACCGACTTCACAACATGCGAACAATTGGGTCATTGAATCCCGAAAAACGTCGTCGTATTGCGAAAGAAACGCTCGACATTTACAGCCCAATCGCGAATCGACTCGGCATGTACGAATTACGAAGCGAACTCCACGAACTCGCTTATCGTGCGATGTATCCGATGCGAATCGAACGCATCGAACGTGCCGTACAAAACGTCGCAGGTAATCGCAAAAAGATCGTGTCAGAGATTCTCGAATCACTTGAGGGTGCTCTCGACAAGAGTGGAATCAAGGCGCGCGTCGAAGGTCGTGAAAAAGCAGCCAATAGCATCTACCGGAAAATGCGTGATCAGAGAAAATCGTTCTCCGACATCATGGATGTTTATGCTTTCAGGATCGTGACTGACTCGGTCGATGATTGCTACCGCACGCTCGGTATTGTGCATAATTTGTACAAACCGCGCCCTGGTCGGTTCAAAGATTACATCGCAATCCCAAAGGCAAACGGTTATCAAAGCCTACACACCACACTCTTTGGTATGCACGGCGTACCAATCGAAATCCAAATTCGTACATCGGAAATGGATGCCATGGCATCTGGTGGAATTGCAGCGCACTGGCTTTACAAAGCTGGATCTGACGATACCGCAGCAGTCCAACGGACCAATCGGTGGGTTAAGGGTCTTTTAGAGATTCAACAACGCGCCGGCAACTCGCTCGAATTCATCGAAAATGTGAAAATCGATTTGTTCCCGGATGATATCTATATCTTCACGCCAAAAGGCAAGATCATGGAATTGCCCACCGGAGCGACAGCTGTTGATTTTGCATACGCGGTACACACCGACGTTGGTAATCGTTGCGTTGCCTGTCGAATCGATAAAGCACTCGCGCCACTCTCAACTGTCCTGCAATCAGGCCAAACCGTTGAGATCGTGACAGCCAAACACGCTAAACCGAATTTAGCTTGGCTCTCTTTCGTTGTGACCGGTAAGGCACGCTCAGCAATCCGTCACTTCTTGAAAAATCAGCAACGTTCAGAGTCCGTGAGTCTCGGACAGCGACTTTTGAGCCGAGCACTCGCCAATCTTGGATCAAGTTTTGAACAAGTCACCGACGAACAGAAGCTCAATCTTGTCAGCGAAACTGAACTCACAGAGTTTGATGACTTCCTTGAGGATATTGGTCTTGGTAATCGAGTCGCCTATTCGGTCGCCAGACGACTGATCCCTGATGCTGATGCTGAGCCTGCCAAACTATCACAGAGCGGCGATACGCGACCTCTAGCGATCAAGGGCTCTGAAGGGCTTCTTACGAGCTATGCGAAATGTTGTCGACCAATTCCCGGCGATCCGATTGTTGGTCACATTTCCAAAGGCCGGGGGATGGTTATCCATCATGAGACCTGTAATAACGTCTCAGAGATTCGGGACAATCCAGAGAAATGTGTTTTCCTCACCTGGGATGATGATCTTAATGGTGAGTTCTACACCGCTTTAAAAATTCTTGTTGAAGCGGAAACCGGCATCATTGCCAACATCGCATCTGCAGTATCAGAAGCAGATGCAGCGATTGATCGCATCAACCGTGAAGAGCGTGATGCGAAAACCAGTGTGATCGTTCTTGAGGTTGGGGTACGCGATAGACAGCATCTCGCGAATGTTGTCCGTCAAATCCGCCGCATCAAGTCGGTTATGAAAATTTCACGTATACGAGCCTAATCATGAACAAAAGCTTTATCGCGACAGCACATGCTCCTGCCGCAATCGGAACCTATTCTCAAGCAGTCAAAGTTGGTCAAACCACCTATCTGTCAGGCCAAATCCCACTCGTTCCAGAGAGCATGGCGCTAGTTGAGGGGAATATTGAGGCGGAAGTCCGTCAGGCATTCACCAATTTGAAAGCGGTGTGTGAGGCAGCCGGCGGCAACCTCAATCAACTCGTCAAGGTGCATGTTTTTCTCACTGATCTCAGTCACTTCCCTGTTGTGAATCAGGTCATGGAAGAATTTTTTGAAGCACCATACCCAGCGCGTGCAGCCATTGGAGTCGCTGAACTTCCCAAAGGTGCGCGCGTGGAAGTCGATGGAATTATGGTGAGCTAATCACTGCCTCGCAGGTCGGATACCGTAAAGCTGGCATCTGACCTCGATAGCGCGACTGAATGATTCGCCCGGTCACTGCTGGCTTTATACGCGTCCCAGTCCCGTCCAGCAGGTCAAAAATCTGTTGGTAACGTACCGAACCCTCGTCGACCCCATGAATCAACCGAGGCGCATGCTTCCCATCCAAGTGATCGCTTGCGAGGGCCTGTAACCAGGACACCGCATCATCTCGATGTATTCGGTTTGAAACAGTCTCGGGATTCAATTGCTCTCTCATTCCCGAATCTTTGAGTCGAATCAAGCTTTTCGCTGTATAAAGCCCCGTAAAACGGATAATAGTCGAGGGTGCTTTGATCTGTTCGATATTGAGTTCCGCCTCTCGAACACAACGGCCCCTCCAGTGATCTGGCTCAACTGCAACAGATTCATCTAACAATCCGGATTGATGCTGACCGAAAACTGCTGTCGAACTCACCCAAATCACCGGATGCTGACGACCAGGCAAAGATGCAAATTGACGAAGTCTCTCCGAAACGCACACGTAACGCTCACGATAGGCGTCTTCAGTGCGCGCGTCTGGAGTTACGATAGCAATTATCACTGCATGCGGAGCGAGCGGCAGTTGTACCAATTGATCCCAGCTTTCAGAAGTATCTAGATCCAGACTAATCATTGTTGGGTCATTGGGCATCTTGGTTCTTCGAACGCCAGCAACACGAATTTTTTCTGCCTCAAGTGCCGTTTTCAGGTTGCCACCCAACTGACCACAGCCTAGGATGAGAATCTCCCAAGGATTAGACAAAACAATGAC
The DNA here is from genome assembly GCA_008087055.1 of Gammaproteobacteria bacterium LSUCC0096. Lineage (GTDB taxonomy): Bacteria > Pseudomonadota > Gammaproteobacteria > Pseudomonadales > Litorivicinaceae > HIMB30. Next base: position 3,837 of record VIEA01000002.1, read on the forward strand.
CCTCACAGAACTTCGATACATTATCGCCGTCGCCGACGAGAAACATTTTGGCCGCGCAGCTGCCAAGTGCTTTGTCAGTCAGCCTACCTTGTCTATCGGCGTGAAGCGACTGGAAGATGAACTTGGCGTCACGCTGTTTGAGCGCAGTAAAACAGGGGTCCATCTCACTGCTGTAGCCGAAAAGTTAGTCGAAAAGGCGCGCAACATTCTGCAGGAAGTCGATTCGTTTAAAGAACTTTCCGACCACGTTAAAGATCCGTTTTTGGCACCTCTACGTATCGGTGCTATCTATACTATTGGGCCTTATTTATTCCCAGCTCTGTTACCAGCTCTCAAAACTGCTGAGCCGCGTATGAAGTTATATATTGAAGAAAGCTTCACAGGCACACTCCGACAGATGCTCAAAAAAGGCCAGCTTGATGCCATCATCGTCGCATTACCCTTTACTGAACCTGACGTTGAAGTTCGGGAGTTATACACCGAGCCATTCGAAGTTTTAATGCCAGCAAACCATCCCTGGACCAATGAACCGCATATTCCACCGAAGCAATTACACACCGAAAATGTATTGTTGTTAGGTGAAGGACATTGTTTCCGAGATCAGGTGATTAATGTCTGTCCAGCACTCTCACGATCTGCATACGACAGAAATAACGTGGTTGCTGAAGGAAGTTCTTTGGAAACATTGCGGCACATGGTCGCATCCGGCCTTGGAGTCACCGTACTGCCAGCCTCTGCTGCTGGTCTCGAAACCTATGCACCGGGCTATCTGACAACAAAACCCTTCGCGCAACCCGAACCGTCACGTACAGTGGCCATCGCTTGGAGAAAGCAATTTCCAAGAACTGAGGCAATCGATCTATTAATTGATGTCATCAGAAAACAGGTCGGCCCCCAGATCAATGCCAAACATCAGGCAGCCTAACGAGTTACAAAGTCTTACAGGCGTTGGTCCAAAAGTTGAGCAAGCACTCAACCGGCTTGGACTGTATTCGTTTAGAGATCTTTTATTTCATCTGCCGACACGGTACGAAGATCGAACAACTCAAGTTGATATCGCGAGCCTAAAGCCTGGAATCCCTCAATTACTCGAGGGTGAAATTACTTCACAATCTGTAGTTCCGGGCCGGCGCATGCAGGCTGTGCTCACATTTGAAGATATCACCGGTGCCGCCAGAATCCGCTTGTTTCACTTTTCCCGCGCGTATCTGACGACACTCAAAAATGCAGATGCCGTCAGGATTTTTGGAGAGCCTCGAATCAATCAGGGCGTAACTGAATTCATTCATCCAGAAATCTCTGTATTTAAAGGTGAGCCACCTCCATTGGATGACACATTGACGCCCATTTACCCAACGACAGATGGCTTATCGCAACCCAGGTTGCGAGACATCATCCGTCAAGCTCTCGCTAAAGGTCCTGACTTTTATGCACTCGAAGAACTTTTAGATGCAGCGCACACAAAAAATCGTCCAGCACTTTGGGATGCTCTGGTTGCTCTTCATCAGCCGGCTAAAGGACTTCCCGCAAGCCCGTTCGTTGAGCGATTGGCTTTTGAGGAACTTCTCGCCCATCGATTGCTCTTACTTACACGGCGAGATGACTATGTTCGCTTTCAAGCGCCAGAGCTCAAATCGAGAGCCACTGAAGCCCGACAGGCATTATTAAGCCAGCTACCATTTGACTTAACAAATGCCCAGCAGCGGGTCTTAAGTGAGATCGATCAAGACCTGACACGCGGACACCCAATGTTACGACTTCTTCAAGGTGATGTTGGCTCAGGAAAGACCCTCGTTGCCGCTTTGGCTTCACTTCCTGTGATTGAAGCAGGATTCCAAGTCGCATTGATGGCCCCAACGGAGCTGCTGTCTGAACAGCATGCGGCTCAATTTTCAGAGTGGTTCCGCCCACTGGGCATCTCTGTTGGATGGCTTACTGGTTCGATGAAAGCTCAGCCACGACGGACGATACTTGAGCAACTAAGCAACGGGGCATGCCAGATTGTCATTGGAACACATGCACTATTCCAAGATGAGATCGTATTTAAACGACTTGGTTTGGCCATCATCGACGAGCAGCACCGATTTGGCGTCGCACAACGCCTCCTATTGCGCGAAAAAGGACAAGGGCTGACTCCGCACCAACTGATCATGACCGCAACACCAATCCCACGAACACTAGCGATGACCCATTTCGCTGATCTTGATGTCTCAACACTTGATGAGTTGCCACCAGGAAGAACACCAGTCGACACACGAATCTTAAGTCAAGCGAGAGCGTCCGAAATCACGGAGCGTCTAGATACGCAATTTAATGAGGGCGGGCAGGCCTATTGGGTATGCACACTGATTGAAGAAACAGAACAGAGTGTTGCTGAAGCTGCTGAGAGTCGAACTGAGAAGCTCAGACTCCAGTTACCGCACAGACGAATTGGTCTCGTGCATGGTCGGATGAAAGCCGATGACAAATCTCAAGTGATGATGGCCTTTGCAAACGGTCAACTTGATTTATTAGTGGCCACGACTGTTATTGAAGTTGGTGTGAATGTACCCAACGCAAATATTATGGTGATTGAAAACCCAGAACGCTTAGGACTCGCGCAATTACATCAGCTCAGAGGTCGCGTCGGTCGAGGTGCGCGAGTCAGTTTTTGTATGTTGCTGGCTGGTGAAACGATCTCTCAGCAATCTCGCGATCGACTAAACCTGCTGAAAGAAACTAATGATGGTTTTGTTCTGGCAGAAGCGGATCTGAGACTCAGAGGTCCTGGTGATGTCACCGGTACACGACAAACAGGTGAACTCTCTTTTCGGGTTGCCGATCTTGCAGAACATGCAGATATGCTCGACGAGATCGCTGAACTCGCAGAAATGATTCGTTTAGAGCATACAGATATCCGCGAACAATTGATTGAAAGATGGATCGGACATGAGGAACACTTTGCGCATGTCTGATATTCGTACCCTCGCGTCTCAAATCCCGTTTTGGATCCAAGTCACACGGCTTGATCGGCCAGTCGGATGGATTGTTCTCCTCTGGCCTACATGGATCGCACTGACGCTTGCTGGCTTTAGTGCTGGTGAGTTTCAGAGCGATACTTGGATCATATTCACACTCGGTGTCATCATCACACGAAGCGCTGGTTGCGTGATCAATGATCTGACCGATCGAAAATTTGATAAGCACGTCAAACGAACCAAGACACGCCCCATTACCACTGGCAACCTTCCTGTCAAAGATGCTGTGGTTTTGGCTCTCGTCTTATTGTTGATCGCTTTTGGACTAGTCCTTCAAACCAATCGCGAAACGGTCTACCTCTCATGCATTGCGCTCGCACTCGCCGTTCTCTACCCGTGGTTGAAACGCATCACATTCTGGCCGCAAATTGGCTTAGGACTGGCTTTTTCGATGGCAATTCCGATGGCGTTTGCAGCCTACGATCAACCACTTGATCGCATCGTATGGCTCTTATTTGCCGGGAATGTCGCTTGGACTTTGGCCTATGACACCTTTTATGCGATGGTCGATCGCGACGATGATCTACTGATCGGAGTTAAATCCACCGCCATCGCTTTTGGACGGTTTGATCTGATCGCTATCGGATGTTGCCAAGCCATTGCACTTTCGGCCTTTGCCTATGCATTCTGGCTCGCCAATCTGAATCCTTTCGCCATCTTTGGTTTAATTGGAGCTGCCAGTTTCGCATTTCAACATCAATGGATTGCCAAATCACGTGCCCGAGATGCCTGTTTCCGAGCATTTTTGGAGAACCACCGGTTCGGAGCCGCACTGTTTGCTGGTGCGATCTTAGGTGTTTTATGACAATTTTATTTCGGCCGTAACCTTTCTGTAATAAACCTGTGGTTTTATCCTGTCAGTTAAAACTATCAGGAAAAGATATGAGCCATCAGCCTCTCCGTCGAGTGCTTATCGTCGATGATGAACCCGCGGTTCGTGAAATGTTAGCAGTTGCTCTCGAGATGGCCGGATTCGAAGTAATTGAGGCTGACAATGCATCCACGGCCCTCAATCAAGTTGCATCATCCTTGCCTGATTTAATGTTAATTGACTGGATGATGCCGCAAGTGTCTGGACTTGAGCTCTGCAGAAGACTAAGACGAAATCCAGATACCGCGAATATCCCACTCATTCTTCTCACTGCTCGCGGCGAAGAGGATGCCAAAATAACAGGCCTTGAGGTCGCAGACGATTACATCACCAAGCCTTTTTCACCGCGTGAGCTGGTTGCTCGATTAAAAGCGATCTTGCGACGCACTACGCCAAAGGGGGTCGAAGAGCCTGTTGAATTTGCAAACTTACGCCTAGACCCTGTCGGACAGCGAGTAACTGCTTTTGGACGACTGCTCACTTTGAGCCCTATTGAATATCGTTTACTGCAGTTATTTATGACGAATCCCGATCGCGCCTTTTCGAGAACTCAACTACTCGACCGAGTGTGGGGGGGAGATGTGTATGTAGAAGAGCGAACGGTCGACGTTCATATTCGGAGACTCCGTAAAGCACTAGGCTCAGCACATGAGGATCTCATTCAAACAGTTAGGGGAACCGGGTATCGCTTTACTACAACGGATTTAGAAGATTCTCACTGAATAACCAACCGATAGCCTGCATCTCTCTGCCTGCGCATCTCTTCTTCAAGGTCCATCAACATGACAGGGTGTGATTCGAACACTGTTGGATCAAAACTCAGAGCAATTGTTTCTTTTTCAACGGCCACTGTAAATTCGGGGATCTTTGATTCTCTACCAACGTGCATTGCGTAAGCGATTCGAATCAATCGAACCAGTCGAATAATCCGGTTGTCGGACCAATACCGAAGTCGTGGAATCAAATCACTACTCAATTTTTTTCGATGCATACGAATAAGTGTGCCAAGCACTGCTTGCTGTTCTCGATTAAAACCTGGCATTGCCGTGTTCATCACAATATAAGCGCCGTGGCGGTGATAACCTGAGTAATTAATCTGTAGTCCTATTTCATGAAGCATCGCTGCCCACACAAGCATTTGTTTGTCATCGGCGTTCATGGCCCAAGAACGAGCTGCAACATCAAAGATCTGTTCAGCAGTTTCCCTAACTCTGGTCGCCTGCTCACGATCAATCCCATATTTTTTGGCCAAATCGAGCGCCGTCCTCTCTCGGATATCAGATGCTTTCAACCGATCATCCATGCCATAAAGCACACCCTCGCGAAGTGCTGCATCTGCAAAATGAATCTCTTTCAAACGGAGCTCATCCATCACAGCAGAGATGATTCCCATGCCTGCGGGAAGTACTTGCATGCGCTCAGGGCTCACATCTGGAATATCGGGAATCATGCGATTAATGTCTTTCATGACAAAGCGTTTACAAGCCTCTAGCGATTCCATCGTAATCACTGGGCCAAAACCTAGAAAATTTCCTAGTGCACTCACACCTTTGGCGGAACCCGATGACCCAAAACATTTCTCGACATTAAATGCCCTGATCCTCGAGGCTATCGGCTCGATTGCTTTTCGAGTGGCTAGATCGACTTCAGCAAAAGCCTTCTTATTGACCTTCTGCATGTATCGATGAGTAAAAGTGACACAGCCGAGAGTCCTCGACGAGAGAAACTCACTATCGTAATCGTGCCCAACGGCAAATTCAGTTGAACCGCCCCCGACATCGAAAACCAGGAATCGACCATCAATTGACTGGGTATGCGCAACGGCTTGGAAGATTAGCCGCGCCTCTTCGGGGCCGGAGATGACTTCAATTGGCGCCCTAAAATGTTGGCTGGCACTATCGATGAACTCATCAGCGTTCCGCGCTTCGCGGAGCGTATGCGTTGCAACAACGCGGATATCATCGGTAGCGACACCGGATAGACGAGCATCAAACCTCGCAAGCGCCTCAACCCCCCGAGCAATTGAACGTTTATCCAACACATTCTTATGATTGAGCCCAGAAGCCAAACGCACCCGTTCTCGATCGCGAATCAGTATTTGCAAACCAGACGGGGTCAATTTAGCGACCGTCATATGAAAACTGTTGGACCCTAAGTCGACAGCTGCGACCAAACGCTCTTCTGCGGTGTTGTTTTTCTTAGGCACTTTCTATTTGCTTAATGTAGTTATAGGTGCTGATTTGCGCCCTCAGCTTACGTCGATTACCGCGAGTCACGTAGTTGTTCAACTGATCTTCATCAATGATTCGCGCTTTGGTCGTGTCTTTAAACTGAAGATCCATCAAGTCAATAATCACGCGCTTAAGGTCTGGTTCATAAATCGGTGTAGTCACTTCAACCCGATTGTCTAAATTTCGAGTCATCCAATCAGCAGAACTAATAAAGACCTCTGGCTCGCCATTATTATGGAAAATCATGACGCGAGGATGTTCTAAAAAGCGATCGACAATACTAATCACGTCAATACGATCACTCATCCCTGGAATATTCGGAACAAGGGTACACATACCACGAACACAGGCTCTAATTTTGACACCAGCTCGACTGGCTTCATAAAGCTTTGTGACTAAATCATCATCGGCGAGATTATTTACTTTTAGGGTCAACTGCGCACGCTTGCCTGACTCTGCATTTTCAATCTCACGATCGATACGCCGGTAAACTTCTCCACGCTGTGTCGTCGGACTAATCCACAAATGTCGGAACGTATAGTTTCTATAGGGCGCTTTAATGAAAGAGAAGACCTGGCGGACTTCCGAAGTGATCTCAGGACGTGCGGTTAGAAGGCTAAAGTCGGTATAGATGCGCGCTGTCTTTTCATTGAAATTACCTGTGCCAATATGCGCATAGCGCACACGCTGATTACCCTCTTTTCTAGTAATCAAGCACAGTTTGGAATGCACTTTTAGGTTCATGATTCCAAACGTCACGCGAACACCAGCATCTGTCAGCAACTTCGACCACCGAATATTTGCCTCCTCATCGAAACGAGCCTGCAATTCGACCACAACGAAGACATCTTTGCCGTTAGCAGTCGCATCAAGTAACGCCTTGATAACCAATGAAGAGCTTGCAACCCGATATAGGCTAATTCGGATAGATTCAACTGCTGGATCGTGGGCAGCCTGACGTAGCCACTCGGTGAAATGATAAAAATCATGGTAGGGATAATGCAGTAGCACATCCTTCTCTTTTATTACTGAAAAATAGTTGCGCTGATTATCAAGAGCTTTAGAAGCAACCGGAGGCAACTCAGCATTTTGAAGAGATGATCTACCAATCGATGGGAAACTCAGAAAATCCTTCATATTGTGATAACGACCACCAGGAATGATCGCATCGATGCGTGTAATACCGAGTTCTCTCTTCAGCATCTCAACGACGCGCTCTGGCATTTCTCTATCGTGGACTAGTCGTGTTGGCTCGGCGGTCAACCGTTGCTTCAGTCCCGAAGACAGACGGTCCATCAAACTATCGTCAATTTCACCTGCGAGATCGTACTCTGCGTCCCGTGTTAATTTCATCGACCAAGCCTGCACTTCTTGGAATTCAAAATATCCTTCGAAAACTTCGGTAAGACCGACTCGAATCGCATTATCCAAAAGCACCAGTGGCTTCTTTCGTCGGGAGGTTTCTGCTGGCAACTCGATGAATCGCGGATGATGATCCGTTGGGACTTCGATTAGCGCATAAGTGAACTCCTCGCCATTACGAAGTTCCGCCACTAGATACGTTGCGTCATCAGCAAGCACATCACCGAGATCGACACGACCCGATACAACAATTGGGCAAATAAACTTTCGTATTTTTGAGTGAAAGTAACGACGCAACCACTCCTTATGGCCATCACTGAGCTGATCTTCATTCTCAAGGAAAATATTGTGGCGAGCTAAAGTACGAATCACCTCTAGATGCGCAAGCTCAAACTCCGCGTTCAGCTCGACGGTCCGTTTCTGGATGAGACCAAGAAGTCTTCGAGCTTCTGGATCACCCCCAACTTCTTGATGTAGCAATATTCGGCGTCGAACATCTGCTACCCTGACCCTGTAAAACTCATCAAGATTATTGGAATAAATCCCTAAAAACCGAGCCCGTTCAATGGGTGGATTACTCTTATCCATCGCTTCTTGAAGTACGCGATGATTAAACGCTAGCCAACTCAGCTCCTTGTCATTCATTGGGTAATTTACCAACGTGTCATCCTTAAACCGCAGTCTTTCCTTGATGGTAAAGCATTTCGATTACAAACTTGTAACACAGATCACGTAAAAGATTCATATGAGAAATGCCGGTTCTACAACAGTTATAGAAATTACTTCGCTACTGCTCCTGACGAGTGCTCTAGGCACCATCTCGGGTCACTTCACCGCATCAGCACTTATCGTCTCGATAACCTATCTCGGAGTAACCCTTTGGCGTCGCAATAGTCTCTACCGTTGGCTAGAGGGCCACCAAAAAAATGACGCACTACTCTCCTCTGATTTATGGCGCGATATCGTTAGGCGAATTGAGCTGGATCGTGAGGACGCAAAGCAAAGCCAAATCAATCTGAGTGAGCAATTACAGAATCTGCGACACGCTCTCAGTAGCCTGAATATCGGCATTGTCCTAACCGACGACACCTGGGCATTAAACTGGTGGAACGCCCGAGGCGGAGAGCTGCTAGGCTTAAGACATCCCGATGATTTGGATGGCTATTTGTTTGCCTTATTAAGGTCGCCGGCTCTCAAAAGTTATATTGCCTCAAGACAATTTGAGGACCCCTTGATCGTAGATAATTTCCGCAATGAGAAAAAGTCGATTGAATTTTTCTTTGGTCCAGTCTCTTCAAGTGGCTTCATCATCTTGGTAAGAGATGTCACGCGCTTCCAAAAGCTAAATGAAATGCGCTCAGACTTTATCGCGAATGTATCTCATGAACTCAAAACGCCACTGACTGTCATCAATGGCTATCTCGAAACACTGATCGACAATGGTTTAGTCGATGGCGTTGCAGGCAAAGCCATTTCAAATGCGTGGTCTCAGGGCCAACGCATGAGTAACATCATTCAAGATCTGATGACTCTCTCTCAACTCGAGACCTCGCAAGGGCCAGACCAAGCAAATTTTAATCTCAACGGGTTATTGGATCAGGTTGTACAACAAGCACAACTTCTCAAAGAGAATCTCGACAAAAAACAGACGCAGATCAACCTCTCAGTTGCAGACCGATGGGACATGGTTGGTAGTACTAATGAGATCTACTCATTGCTCTCTAACTTACTTAGTAATGCCATCCGCTACTGCCCAGATGGATCATCAATCAATATCTCAATTGAGCAAACCGGAAGCGGACCGACAATCCAAGTCAGCGACAATGGGCCTGGAATCGCAGAATCACATCTCCAACGCCTGACAGAGCGATTCTATAGGGTAGACACGAGTCATTCGTCATCCACCGGTGGCACAGGACTTGGTCTATCAATCGCCAAGCACATCGTGAATCGGCATGGAGGGGAGTTAATTATCGACTCTGAAATCGGCACAGGCACGCAGGTGAAATGCCGATTTCCGGCCAATAAATTAGTCCGAGGGACTACTTAAGGCTATTTTGATTAATGCGCGGATGACGAACGTCAATTCCGTGCACGAGATAGATCACGTACTCGGCAATATTTGTCGCATGATCGCCGACACGCTCGAGTGCACGGACTATCCAAATCACATTCAGAACTCGACCGATATTTCGCGGGTCTTCAATCATGAACGTAGCTAGCGACCGCAATGCCGACTGGTATGTTTTATCAACCTCTCTGTCGCGCGCAAAAATGTCTTGAGCAAGACTGACATCCAATCTTGCGAACGCAGTTAAGGCTTCTGAAAGCATCTTACCCACTTGATCACCAATCCGCTGAACTTCAGTCATACCAAATGTTTCAGACTGATCAAAAGATTCAATGCTCAACTTTGCTACTTTTTCCAACTCGTCGCCGGCACGCTCTAAATCACGAACAATCTTTGAAACAGCCAAAACAAGACGTAAATCCGAAGCCTTTGGTTGACGTCTAATGATGAGTGACTCGACCTGATCATCCAAACTGATCTCAGCCGCATTTATCCGCTCTTCAACTTGTTCAATCGAACCAAGTAACGCTGAATCATGTTGGGTACAGCAAGCCAAAGCAGAATTCATCTGATCTTCAACCAATCCCCCCATTTCGAGGAGTGAACGACGGAGGTTCTCGAGCTCCTCATTGAATTCACTTGAAATATGCCGAAAGAAATCGTCGTTGAGATCTGTCATAGCTTTATCCGAATCGCCCTGTAATGTAGTCCTGCGTCAGCTCATGCTGTGGATTAGTGAAGATTTGTTTGGTTTCTCCGACCTCAACCAACTTCCCAAGATGGAAATACGCAGTCCGATCCGAAACTCGCGCTGCCTGTTGCATCGAATGCGTCACGATGACAATTGTGTATTGCTCGCGCAGTTCGTGAATCAGTTCTTCGACCTTAGCCGTCGCAATTGGATCCAATGCTGAACACGGCTCATCCATCAAGATTACCTCTGGACTGACAGCAATTGCTCGCGCAATACACAGACGCTGTTGTTGACCACCTGACAAACCTGTCCCTGGCTGGTCTAGTCGATCCTTCACCTCTTCCCATAAACCAGCACGCTGAAGCGATGACTCAACAATCTGGTCCAGCTCGACTTTACTTGCAGCCAACCCATGAATACGGGGTCCATACGCAATATTGTCGAAAATTGACTTGGGGAACGGATTTGGCTTCTGAAACACCATGCCAACACGTGCACGCAATGAAACCACATCAATCGCGGGATCATAGATATTCTGCTGATCAATTTTAATTTCACCTTCGACCTGACAGATATCAATCGTGTCATTCATACGGTTAAGACAACGGAGGAACGTCGATTTACCGCATCCAGATGGCCCAATGAATGAGATAACCTGACTCGCGCCGATATCCAAACTGATGTTATCAATGGCATGTTTGTCACCATAAAAAACATCCACATTCCGTGCGGTCATTCGTGGGTTATCGACGTGAATATTGCCAAGAGTTTTTTCAGGGACAGCTCGGCCCTCTACTTGGTTGGTGTTCTGAACCATTGAATCACTCACTACTATTTCCATCACTTTAATCCTCTTACCAACGTCGTTCTAGCTTTTTACGAAGCAAAATCGCCGCTGCATTCATACTGATAAGGAAGGCGAGCAGTACAATAATTGCTGCACTGGTTTTTTGAACAAACATCCGTTCTGCAAAATCCGCCCACATAAAAATCTGCACTGGAAGAACAGTACCCGGGTCGGTAACCCCTGCCGGCACATCAACAATAAAGGCAACCATTCCGATCATGAGAAGAGGCGCTGTTTCGCCCAAGGCTTGTGCCATGCCAATAATTGTTCCGGTCAACATACCAGGCATCGCGAGAGGTAGTACATGATGCATGATGGTTTGCATTTTTGACGCGCCAACACCAAGAGCAGCATCCCGGATACTAGGAGGCACAGCGCGAATAGCGGCCCTCGATGAAATAATAATTGTTGGCAGAGTCATCAAAGCGAGGACGATACCTCCAACCAGGGGAATCGAACGAGGCATTCCGAAAGCAACAATGAAAATTGCTAGGCCCATGATGCCAAAAACCACAGAAGGCACGGCAGCGAGGTTATTAATGTTGATTTCAATAATCTCTGTCAGGCGATTTTTTGGAGCCATTTCCTCAAGATACACGGCCGTAGCAACGCCGAGTGGAAATGCTATGACGATACACACCAGAAGCGTAAAAATCGATCCGACTAACGCCCCTCGAATACCAGCCATTTCAGCATCACGAGACGCAGAGCCGAAAAATAGGTAATCACTGATTTCGTAGCTGATGCGGCCTTGAGCATTAAGCGCGTCTATATAATTGATCAACTGGTCACTGATGCGACGGTCTGCTTCAGGTGTTTCGCGAGAAATCAGGCCTCGAAGGAAAGTATCAACATCATCATCAACCGCAAATTGAATGGAGACCGTTGACCCTAATTGTTCTGGGTTATCGAGAACATAAGTCATCAGACGCTGGCTTGATCCGGAAGAAATCAAACGCCGAGCCTCACGTTTGGCCTTGCGGCCCTCTGGGTTACCTAAAGCTTCGTATAAGGACGCTCGAATCACTCCGTCGAAGTCACCGCCGGCAAGCGACTCGACGGTCATCTGACCACTCGGATCCAACTGTTGTGCATCAAGCTGTAGATCGAGAGTCACGTAATACTGAAATAGCCCAGGAATTCCCTTGGTTAGGATTCCCGCGAATAACAAAACAAGAAAGCCTAGCGCTATTGCTACTGCGGTTTTTCCGAGCCATACAAATCGCGTCTCTTTACGTTTACGCAAATTGATAGACGCTGCGACCCGCTCGGCCGCTTGCTGAGGATCCAATCCTTGATACGTACGATCAGTCATACTGCTCTCGATATTTCTTAACGATTTGTAACGCGAAATAATTCAATGCCAGCGTTGTTACGATCAGCATTAGTGCCAACGCAAACGCAGACAGTGTTTTAGCTGACTCAAACTCTTGGTCGCCCACCAAGATCGTCACAATTTGGGATGTCACTGTGGTCACAGCATCCAATGGATTAAATGACAGATTAGCTGCCAATCCAGCAGCCATGACAACGATCATGGTTTCACCCACCGCACGCGATACTGCGAGGATAACTGCAGCAACGATACCCGGGAGTGCAGCTGGTAATACAACCTGACGAACAGCTTCACTGCGAGTTGAGCCGAGTCCATAAGCAGCATCTCGCAACGATTGAGGGACCGCATTAATCACGTCATCTGATAAGGATGAGATAAACGGAATAATCATTACACCCATAACCAAGCCCGCGGCTAAAGCAGACTCTGAAGCGACTTCAAGTCCCATGGACTCACCAACTGATTTGACAAATGGAGCCACCGTTAAGGCTGCAAAAAATCCGTAAACCACGGTCGGAACACCTGCCAAAATCTCGAGCAGCGGTTTCACCACACCTCGAATGCGTGGAGTAGCATATTCAGCAAGATAAATTGCACTAAATAATCCGATAGGTACCGCAACGGTCAACGCGATGGCCGAGATTAAGAATGTTCCAACAAACATCGGAACCATTCCGTAAGTCGCTGTTCCACCACCTGAGCCAGCGCGCTCTGCGCCTTCAAACTGCGGATTCCATTCAAGACCAAATAAGAAATCCTGCGGTGGAATTAACTTAAAGAATCGAATTGATTCGAAAAGAACGGACAACACAATACCGACGGTTGTCAAAATGGCGACTAAGGAGCTTCCAATTAACATCCAGGTCAAAATCCGTTCCACGTTGTTGCGTGAACGAAACGTTGGATTGATTCGGCGATACCCCAATAAACCACCGACCAGCGAGACCGCCAACACGAGCGAGTTTGCAACGACAACTGCGTTAGCTTCCCATCGAATCCAGGCATCTCCGGCTGATTGAACCCACGGTTCGACTTGCCCGAAATCGATGCCGTTAACAACATTCGATACCTTTGCCAGAGCAATGGCTCTATCGACAGCATCGCCATTCAAAATGTCCTGTGGAAAATAGTCTCTAGCCCAAAATTGGAACAAGAGGTCCTTACCTATCACGATCGTCAACAACACAATTAAAGCTGGAAGTGCGGAGGTAATTGCCGCCCACAAACCATGATAGTGAGGCAACGAATGCAGTTTTCCTGCGTTACCTGATCTCAGTGCCAAAGCCACTCGCTGACCAGCGATGAAATACAAAGCGCCAATCACAAGTACTGCCAGCATCAAATTCGTAAAAGACACGCGAATTTTCCCTCAGACATGAAAAGACCGAACGGATTGTCCCGTTCGGTCATAGGATTATCAACAAGCGATGTTGATTACTTCAGATCCGCCGCAACCAAAACTGGAAGGTTTTTCATGCGAGAAGCCATTTCGTCACGCTCTGACTGTGGCATAGGAATCATACCAGCGTCAGCAAGAATGCCGTCGTCGCCCCAATGCTTCGTCCACTCAGTCATGTACGCTTCGATACCCGGTACAACGCCAATGTGCTGATGCTTCACATAGAAGAACAGTGCACGAGAGGCTTTGTACTTACCAGCAGCGATCGCGTCGAATGTTGGCACAACACCTGACAATTCAGCACCCTGTAATGTGTCAGAGTTCTGGTCAAGGTAAGAGAAACCGAAGATACCAAATGCACCTGTATCTTCTTGCAGCTTCTGCACAATCAGGTTGTCCTGTTCACCCGCTTCGACATAGGCGCCGTCAGTACGCATTGCACGGCATGTTTTAGCTTTCTTGCCAGCAGCCTTCAAAGCAGCTTTCGCTTCAGCATCCTTACCGCAATATGCTTTTTCATTCACAATTTCAGCGAATGATGCACGCGTTCCAGATGTTGTTGGTGGACCGTAAACGCGAATCTCCATTGCTGGAAGTGCCGGATTGACATCTGACCACTTCTTATATGGGTTAGCGACCATTTTGCCATCAACTGGTACTTCCGCTGTCAATGCTTTACCCAAGTCGGCAAGAGAGATCTTTAAACGATCTGCTTTCTTTGAGTTGGCAACAACGATCCCGTCATAACCGACCTTGATTTCGGTGATTTTTACGCCGTTCTTGTCACAGTACTCAAGTTCCGCTGTCTTCATGCGCGAAGACGCGTTACCAATATCGATAAACTCTGTACCGATTCCATCACAAACACCTTTTTTACCAACAGACGAACCGCCGGATTCTACGACTGGTGTTTTCTGGTTCACATTGCGTCCAAGACGCTCTGCAACAATGGTTGCAAATGGAAGAACTGTTGATGATCCAGCGATGCTAATGTAATCACGCGCTACCGCTGTTGAGCTGATTACTGCGGCAATTGCAGCAGCTGTTGTAATACGAGCAAACATGGACACTCCTAGTTGTTTAACGATTCACTCAAAAGTTGCGGGTTCTCACCCGACTTCGAGGCGCATTTTGACCCACCTTTTGTTACAGTCTGATTACAACGAAAAAAAGTTATGGGAGCACATGCATGCCACCGGTCGATCCAAGTAACGAAAATCAAAGCCGTTCAGGTGGCAACCGCTACATTAATGATCTCAAACAAGCACAAAAAGCATCAATTAATCAGTCACATAGTAGTTTTCCTATGTACACATTCGGGCTTGCGCTCGCATTCCTTTTACTTGTCGCATTTGTGATCAGCCAAACTGTTTCAGCACCTGAAGGCCAGCTGAGCTTATTGATTATTGCCGCCGTAATCGGCGGGTATATGGCCTTAAACATTGGTGCAAATGATGTTGCAAATAACATGGGGCCAGCTGTTGGAGGTGGCGTCATTTCCGTGGGTACGGCGATATTAATTGCTGTCGTGTGTGAAAGTGCTGGAGCGTTACTCGCTGGCGGCGACGTTGTCAAAACAGTTGCTAAAGGTATCATCTCGCCTGACGAGTCGCTGTCTGTTGAATCATTCAGAACATTAATGGTGTGTGCACTTTTGGCCGCTGCACTCTGGATCAATCTCGCAACTGCCTTAAATGCTCCTGTCTCGACAACACATTCAATTGTCGGTGGAGTACTCGGCGGAGGTATTGCGGCTGCTGGGATGGCGGTCGTCAATTGGCCTACAATGGGGAAAATTGCTGCGAGTTGGGTGATATCACCAGTCATCGGTGGTTTGATCGCAGCAAGTCTGCTCTTCTTAATCAAAAACCGTATTTTATATCGCTACAACCGAGTAGAAAGCGCCAAGACCTGGGTTCCAATTTTGATCGGTCTAATGATGGGGGCCTTGGCAGCCTATATGGCAACCAAAGGTCTTAAGAAAATCTGGAAGGCAGATGGTCATGCGATCATCTGGGTTGCATGTATAGCAGCCGTAGTCAGTTGGGTCGCATCACGTCCGTACATCGCCAAAAAGGCAGAGGGACTAACAAATAGAAAACGAGATATCTACTCGCTTTTCCATCTCCCTCTGATCATTGGTGTTGCTTTACTCAGTTTTGCGCATGGGGCAAATGACGTTGCAAATGCTGTTGGTCCTCTAGCAGCCATCGTATCAACACTCAACGACACAGGAGCAATCCAATCCAAGGTCGGAATCCCATTTTGGGTAATGGTAGTGGGAGCCGTTGGTATCGCTTTGGGTCTTGCCTTGTTTGGTCCGAAACTCATCAAAACAGTAGGCGAAAAAATCACTAAATTAAATGCGGCTCGTGCGTATTGTGTCGCGCTCTCATCAGCTGTCACGGTGCTAATTGCAACCACGCTAGGACTTCCCGTCAGTTCCACTCATATCGCAATCGGTGCAATTTTCGGCGTAGGATTTTTAAGAGAATTTCTAGAGAGTCCTGCGCGGTCTGGTCGGCTCTTAGAGCGCGCACCAAACCAAACCAAAGCGCTTCAGAGCAATCAAAATAATGGTCGCTCGAAACGCAAGCTAGTTAGGCGACGCTTCATTGTCTCGATAGCCAGTGCCTGGATTATTACTGTCCCTGCTTCGGCAGGCCTCGCAGCCTCACTCTTCTGGCTCGCGAATCAGTTCTAACCCTTCGCTAGCTCTGCAAGGAGTTGTTCGGTCTCATCCCAACCGATGCATGCATCGGTTACCGATTGCCCATATGTGAGTTCTGAAAGATTCGGTTTCAACGGTTGATTACCGGCCACTAAATGACTCTCGATCATCACGCCAAAAATACCGTGATCAGACTCTCTTCGTTGCTCGATCACACTCTCGACAACCAAATGTTGCTTCGTATGATCCTTCAGTGAATTCCCGTGGCTACAATCCACCATTAAATACGGCGGCAATGATTTCGCATGCAATGCTTCAAGTACAGGGGCTACATCATGACGCTCATAATTCGGGCCAGTCTGACCGCCCCTTAAGATCACATGGCAATCTGGATTGCCTGATGTTCCAAAGATTGCAGCA
Source organism: Gammaproteobacteria bacterium LSUCC0096 (assembly GCA_008087055.1). GTDB lineage: Bacteria > Pseudomonadota > Gammaproteobacteria > Pseudomonadales > Litorivicinaceae > HIMB30. Next base: position 20,756 of record VIEA01000002.1, read on the forward strand.
ACGCCTTGTTTGGTAACAGAGAGGAAATGATGCGGATGACTGGCCGCCTGCACGGCATCGGTCGCGATCGTAATCGTACCGTCCGTTCCATTTTTGAAACCAACTGGCATCGACAAACCTGATGCCAGCTCGCGATGCACCTGACTCTCAGTAGTCCGAGCACCAATTGCCCCCCAGCTCACTAAATCAGCGATGAATTGTGGACTGATAGTATCCAGGAATTCACAACCAACAGGAATGCCCTGCTCGACTAGATAGCACAAAAGACTTCTCGCCTTATGCAAACCCTTATTCACTTGGAAGCTCTGATCCAAATTTGGATCGTTAATCAATCCTTTCCAACCGACAATCGTGCGTGGTTTTTCAAAATACACGCGCATCACGATCTTTAAGGTGTCTCTGTATTTTTCGATCAGTGGTTTTAAACGTGCGGCATAGTCTTTAGCAGCGTCAGGATCATGGATCGAACACGGCCCTACCACCACTACCAAGCGCTGATCGCGACCATGCATGATGTCAGAAATTTCAGCGCGGTCTTTAGCAACAGCTGTAACCATTGCTTCAGACATCGGCAGTTCTTCCAACAAAATAGCCGGTGTAATTAAAGGTTTCATTTGCGCGATTCGGGTGTCATCAACGACTAATGGGTTTTGCACGATATATTCTCCTATTAAGCGCACAGTGTGACTTGTCACCAGTGGTTGCGTAAAGAGCGCGAACGTGCGGAAATCAAATCATGCAATGTGTCTTTTCCAACGACCTCAATACTCTCGTCGAAACTGTGGCAGGTGTTCTTTCAGCCGAGAGTTTTAAATCACCGCTCGCACCTGATTGGTTAATCGTTCCTAACCAAGATACGGGCCGGTGGTTACAAATTAAGCTGACTGATCGTTTAGGGAGTTTGGCGAATACCAAGGTAACGACGCTGGCTGACTTCGTATGGACGATGTCTGAGGCACAACCAGACACACAATTTGAGACTGATTTGTATTGGGCTCTCGCCACAGTCTGGCGGAACACATATCCGAAACTCGCCGAACCTGAGTATCTACAGCAGGTCCGTCACTTATTCGAGATATTCCAACAGTACGTGACCGAACGACCCGACTGGTTGGTCAACCCTGAAAAAACTACTTTGCCCATCCAGCAGTCTGACTCGTGGCAAATCAATCTCTGGAGAGAAATCGAAGCTCAACTGTCAACAGCTCCGCATCAAAAGCTCATTGAAGCACTGAAACAGCTCAATTCAGAACGCCTCGACTCAATTGCACGGATCATCATCTTTAATCCAGACCGCCTATCGATCCTCGCACTGAATGCCTTGAAATCGTGGACAGATAACATTCCATGCTTTCTCTGTATTCAATCTCCATCACCAGAGCCGTGGTTCACACAAGGGGCGCTCGAACTACCCGAAACACATCCTGTCCTTGCTGACCTGTGCCGGGAAAAAGCCAAAGTCTTTTCAATGCTCGGCGATGACAACCCGATCGACGGGTATGTCCAAAAGGCACCGAAGAGTGCGCTTGACCAGCTCAAGGCTCAAATATTCAACAATAAAAATGCACCCATAACGATCGATCAGTCGGTGTTCTTGGTCGGTGCAACAAGTCCGACTCAAGAAGTCACCGAGTTGAAATGGTGGCTGATCGATTGGTTGAATGCCGCTCCAAACCGAAACCTTGACCAAGTTCATATCGTCACCCCAAATCCAGCACTGTATGGACCCATCGTGCAGCGAGTTTTCCACGCATCCGATCTGTTACAGCGACTCCCAACCTCGCCAGACCCCATCATTGTTCAGCCTGTTGCAGTCACCGCGGTTAAGCTCTTAGCTGAAATGTGTCGAACAGGCTTCAAAGCTGGAGCTGTCTACACGTTTCTATCAGACACCACTGTACGCGAGACGCTCAAACTGAGTGATCAACAGTTGAGGCATATCCGAGACTGGATTATCGAATCAGGTGCACGGCGTGGCTTGTCAGGCCATCGCCATACACTACAAGCTGCCAAAAAACGGTTGCTCAAAGGACTCATGGCAGATCCCGATTCTGCTTTTTTAGCTGATAGCACCCCGACTGAGTCAATCGAACAAACTGAAGGACTTGATCGGCTGATTGGCGTCCTATCAGCCATCGAACAGATTCTGTTCGCTCCAGACATCATGCAATTGCAACAAGCCATTGAAATCGTTGAGCGTGCAGTCAATCGGCTCACACTAGGTCAAGTTCAAAGCCTCAACCTCACTCCTTTCATTACTCAATTTGCAGATGCCGAGGTTAGTAAAACATCCGTGTTGCAGTGGATTGAATTACGCCAACACACAGGGCTCTCTCGGCCGCTTGCACTAAATGACCAGTTGTCTGTTACAGCACCGCAAACGATCCGCAGTATTCCAAATCAAGTGGTCGCCATACTCGGAGCAAACCATGATACGTTTCCTCAGGAGACCAATGAACACCCTTGGGATTTAATTGCAAAGAATCCTCGGCCTGGCGATCTAATCGAATCTGAAAAAGAGCGCCAAGTGCTTGCTGACATTGTGCTAAATACAGAGGATCAATTGTGGATAAGCTGGATTGGAAAGCACCCCATCCACCAAACTGAAGAACTCCCTGGTCCTGGAATCGTCTCGTTAATCGACTGTTTCAAAGGTGCTGATACAGCATCGCCAATTTTCAAATTACCGTCGGGCATCAACCTTGATAGCGAGCCACTTCGGGAACCCGACACCAATAGTGCTGAACATAGGATCCAACACCTATGGACGATCCATGACTTCCTTTCCGTTGCCGCAGAGCCCGCAATCGCGTTCCTAAAAGAAAAAGGTGGCCGTATGCGTTCACCCGAATTTCCAGAGTTGAATATCGAGCCTTTGAGTATCGATACATTGAATGCTTTCAAAATGAAGCAAGGTTTCGTTGAACAAGCGTTAACTCGAGACATGCTCATCGAATTTCTGACACATTACCCTGAACTCCCAGATGAAATCGATTTGAACGAAGCGTTGCAAAACTATGCCCCTTCTCTCGTTGCTGAAGCCTCTACATTAAGAGCAGATCTGGTCGAGCCATCTGAATTAATCCTTGGTGAATTCACACTGCAAATTGATGGAATCAAGGCGATCGAAACACCCAGAATTGTGATCAAATCTTCGATTGACGGCGTCCGCGGTCTCCGCACACTTCTTGAAGGGCTCGTACTGTTCGCAATGAAACCAACAGAAGAATGTTTTCGTTTGGTGACCTTTAATAATCGCGTCACACCATTCGGGCCGATTCCCGTCGATGAGGCGAGACAGCTTTTAAAAAACTGGTTAGAGGCCATCTGCGATCGACACGCTCCTTGCCCACTGATCGCACCACTTGCTCTCAAGACAGCGAAAGCTCTCGCCAAAGATGACACAACACACCCCTGGATTCATTGGAGTGACGAGGCGCTCGTGCATCAACCTGAATACCAGCGCGTATTTCAGGGTGATCCAAATATTTCAGAAAAACACTCGGATCTCTCAAAGCGTTTAGTCAAACCACTCCTTCAATACATTGGAAAGTCTCGTGGAACGCTTTAAACCAGAATTACTCCCAGGATCTGGGCGACATCTGATCGAGGCAAGTGCCGGAACGGGCAAGACGTACGCTCTGATGTCACTCATGATCCGCGCTATCGCGGTCGATGGTCATCAGCCCGAACACTGCCTGTTGATGACATTTACCCGGGCATCAACTCGAGAACTCAGAGCCCGCGTCCGGGAACGACTGATTGAAGAAGTTGATCTTCTCAGACGCGGCCAATCAGAACTCACGTCAACCTATCCTGAATTTTCAGAGGGCATCGGTATCGAGCGACTCAGTCGCGCACTTCGACGCATTGATGCCGTCGAAATACAAACCATTCACGGATTTGCAATTCGCTTGATCAATGACTTTGGACCAAGCATCGGTATTCCCAGTTTTCCTGTGGAAACAGAGGTCGGAAGTATCCGTCAAGAAGTTGCTATCGATTGTTACCGACAACTCATCAAAGACCAGGGTATACAGATTGTGAGGTCTCTCACGGGTGGACTCAAAGCATTTATAGGCCATGCTGAGCTTGCATGGAAACCGATCGATGACATCAGGCCTGCCCAAACAGTCTGCCCTGATCTCAGTGGAATCGGGTCCGAATTCACTGAGCGAAAGGATGCTTTGCTATCAGATATTGACTCTCTCTTCGCTCTCAAAGGGATGACTCGTCAATCACTCGAAACACATTGCGCCAACATCGAAACAGCGACAACCCGTCAGGATATCCCTGAGAAAAGTGCCAAGTATTTTCTCGAGCGGGAAGATAAGTTCACTGGCACCGTCTTCGATCAATGGGTCGAACTTGTCAAACCGTCAGACACCGAAATCAAATTTCGGGCGTATTGTCTTCATCAGTTACGGAAGCAATTTCGGTACCGACTCAATGAACTCGGAATTACAGACAATGATCAGGTGATTCGTGATGCGGCTGAAGTCGCAAACCGTCTCAACAACGAAAGTCCCATACATACGCTCATCTTGGTCGACGAATTCCAAGATACAGATCGTCACCAATGGTCCATGCTCGATCAGTTGTATCCGGATGAGCCTGATCGTTTGATGGTCATGGTGGGTGACCCAAAACAGGCCATCTATCGATTCCGCGGAGCAGATACTGCGTTCTATCATCAAATCCGCAAAACTCTTCCACAGCAAAGTCTCTGGTATCTCGACACGGTCTATCGTTCTTCACAGACTGTGGTTGACGGTCTCAATGCACTATTTGATGGCGATTACCCTGTGGGTAGGGATTTACAATACCACCCACTCAAAGCTGGACGGCCTCAAGACATTCCACCGTTAACCTTGAATCACCGCGAAGTCTCCGGATTTCAATGGATTGACTCATTGTCACCTGAATCCGTCGTTGGGCTCACACAATATCTCATAGCGAGTGGCCTACAGGGTTCCTGCAAAATCGGCTCACAACCCATCACTGAAAAGGATATTTGCATCTTAGTTCAGAGCCGTGGGACGGCACAGAAGATCAAACACACTGGTGAACGATTTGGTCTTGCGTTTCATTACCAAAACAAGGCCAGTATTTTTAGTCGGCGTATCGCCAAAGAGATGGTGTTTATCCTCGACGCGATTGCCAACCCCGATGATCTCTCGACCGTTACATCGGCCGCCTCAACGACACTCATGGGATTTGATCTTAAAGCACCTGGACAATTAAGTGAGCAACCTCGATTTGTTGAATTACAAACTGAGCTATTCAATGCACGAGATCTTTGGAAATCGGATGGACCAGCTGCCGCAATCACACGTTTGTTTGAGGCCTGCTTAACAGCTCAACGCATCCCACATACTCTCAATGGCATTGAAGATTGGAATGTCTTGACTCACTGCTTAGAAATATTTGGTGAAGATGCAAAAGGTTTGTCACCGCTCGAAGCTGCCCTGTGGTGGTCGCAACAAGCAGCCTCAAAAAAAGATGCTGATGATCGGACGAGTCAAAGACCACCTGTTGAGTCGGGAGTCGTAAACATCAACACCATCCACGGCTCAAAAGGACTCGAATATCCTGTGGTCATTTTGGCTGACGAGATCAAGGGGAAACCGATTCCCAAAAACACGTGGGGCCTTGATTACTGTGATCACAATGGCTCGGTCGTCGATCTCACCGACCGAGCCTTTGAGCCCGCGCTTCACGATCAAGAGCAAGATCTCAACCGCCTGCTTTATGTTGCACTCACCCGTGCAAAACACGCGATCTTTTTAGGATTTTCAGACACTGGAAGTGCGCTCCATCGTCTGCTTTACGATCGCAATATCCAAAGTCTCGGAACTGATCACCAAAGCATTGAGATTCCCTCGATCGATGGCGCTATTCCTCCGTTTAAAGTGCCAACTGCTACCCATCCATATCTAAAAAGACCACACATCCCATCATGGTTTTTCAGAAGCTTCTCAGGATTGATCAAACATGATGGTGGCCATGAAATCGCATCCAGAGCGGCCGATGAAAATCATGAAGTGGTTGAGACAAACTTCAACGAGAAATGGCATATGGTTCCCGGTGGTACTGAAACCGGTAACTTTATCCATGCCATTCTCGAATGGCATGCTAGTGAACAAAGAGAATCTCTTGCGATTGAGCAGTTTATCAAGAGCAATTGGCCACTCCATCTCGATCCGAATCACCAACCGGTTGTGCATGATTGGATTCGACAGATCCTTTCAACAGAATTAGCCCCACAAATAACACTTGGGACGTTGTGTTCGAATAAGAAAAGACCAGAGCCTCAGTTCGAACTGCCGTTAAAGACAGGATTACATTTGCAGGAATTGTTTAAAGCGTGTGAAGGCTTTTCATGGTGGAATCCCCTCGCTCCACCAATCGATCAAACCATTAATGGCCATTTAATTGGCTTCATTGACCTCGTTTTTGAAGCGGATGGCCGATTCCATATTGTGGATTACAAAACCAATCATCTTGGGCCGAATGATCACGCATATTCAGATGCGCGCATTGAACTTGCAATGGAACAGGCGTTTTATCCGATTCAAGCAGCTATTTACTCGCTCGCATTGCACCGATGGCTTAAAAGCCGTCTGACAAACTACGATCCAAATAAGCATTTGGGTGACGTGATTTATCTCTTTTGTCGTGGCATTAACGCGCCCAATCGCGGCATCTGGAGACGGCCGATTGAAGCACAGGGAGTGTTAGCTATAGAGGAATGTTGCCTATGCACCCAATGACATCGGCAGACGTTTTAAAACTTCTTGAATCAGAGGGACTTCCAGAGGGCTTAAAGGCATCGGTTATACAGCTATTTGAAGCGATTCAACAAGGACATACCGCACAGCAGTTATCCAATGAAGACACTGATTTATGGATACAGACTCTTGCTAAATCAGATCTCTCTACGCTATTCGCTATCAACCATAGTGCTTTGCAAATTCGCCGTCACTTCGCACAAGAATCGCGAGTTGCTGAGGCGCTTAAGAAGCTATCGAGTCATCCTGCGCTCAACATCAGTATCGACCCGATGCAACTGATGCCACATGCCGATGCATCACAACAAAAAGCAATTACCGGTGCGGCAAGTCAACGCTTAGCCATTGTTACGGGTGGTCCAGGCACAGGGAAAACAACGACCGCAGCCGCCATTGTGGCTGCTAAGCGAACCCTATTCCAGAGACTGCCAAGGATATCGCTGGTCGCGCCAACAGGAAAAGCGGCCGCCCGATTGACGGAGTCATTTCAAGCCGCTACGGCAAAAATGCCTCTGATTGAACTCGAACCTTTAGTGGCGACTACTATTCATCGACAACTGAAAGAACTCAATTCAGCTGACATCGTGCTGGTCGATGAAGCATCGATGGTGTCGCTCGATTTGTTTGATCAATTACTGAAATCGCTGGCTGAGGACGCACATCTGATCCTGATGGGGGACCCCAATCAATTAGCCAGTGTTGAAGCCGGCAGTATTCTCAAAGTCATCACCGAATCGAGTACGTTGTCCGGCCATTGGTTCCAATTGACTCAACGCCATCGAATTCAAGGCCAGGAGGCTCTGGCACAACTGCAAGATCTTTGCTTATTGGGCGACTCCGATCGCTTTATTCAAGGTTTAAAGGATCTGGGTATATTTTGGGAATCTAAGCAACGGGTAGACCACCTGGAGCAAACGCTTCTCGCAGGATATCGAAAATACTTCGATGACATACAACGGACTGTGGTCCCTGCGTCGCCCGACTTTCAATGCCTCACGGCGATTAGTGAAGGCACCGGGGGTCGGCGGATGATCAATCATCTCGCGCAAGCAGAAACTCAGCGTCTCGGCCTCAATGGTTTTGGGGAGCGGTTGTTAGTTACAGAAAACCAACCCGGGATCGGCGTGTTCAACGGGGACATTGGCGTGGTCATCGATGCCTTTGATTCAGGAAATCCGCGCGTTCAGTTCGACAACATCGATCAACCGCTTCGCAAAAATCAATTGGGTTCTGTTGAATCGGCCTGGGCTATTAGCATCCATCGATCCCAAGGATCTGAATATGAATCGGTATTGATTTGCTTACCTGAACCAGCGTCGATGAGTTCACGATTTAAACCCAGTCGTGAGCTTCTTTACACAGCGCTCACGAGAGCCAAGAAATCTGTGCAACTTTTTGCAACCGAAGCCATGATTGATCAAGCAATTTCTCGGAAAACTCAACGGGTGACTTGTTTAGACCACTTCTTGAATGTCTCTTGACCATGTAGACTCAAAATCACAGATTAACAATAAGGAAGTGTTGTGGAGCTTGATGAACAGGATCCCAATCCGGAAGGCGAATTGATTCTTCGAGTCATTGCGCACCCACGGTTCACAAATGCACTAGGTGATATCTATGCAGGTTGGCTGTTAGACCAAATGGATCAAGCAGCTGCTCAGATTGCGATGAAAGCCAGTGGTGGTCGGTGCGCAACAGTATCACTTGATAACGTGGATTTTATTGCGCCTGTTCCAGTTGGATCTGAAGTCTCTATTTACGGTGAGCTCGAGGATATCGGACGTTCATCGATGCAAATTCGAATCGAAGTCTGGATTACAGAACAAGGTGCTGAAAGCTACAAATCGACAGAGACACGATTTGTATTCGTAGCAATTGATGCCAATGGACGAATTCGCCACGTTCCGGGTTCGTAGTTATCCGAGCGGGACAAGTTTCGCGTATTGAAGCACAAGCCACTTTTTCGAACCGTCATCAAAACGAACATGAACTTTCATTTGCGGTCCCGAGCCTTCAAAAGCCAAAATTGTGCCCTCTCCGAAAAGACCATGATCAACACGAGAGCCAATTCCTAAGCCCGTATCTTCTCCAAACGCATCATCATAATCCTGGAATCTGGGATGCCGATGCGGACGATCTACCGGGCGGGCGCCAAATGATGACGACACAAAAGGCCGACTGATTTGTGATTCAAGTCGAACTTCTTCGATACAGTCTTGAGGGATCTCTCGCACGAATCGACTGAGCAGACCAAAGTGATCACGACCATTCAATCGACGCGTCTCGGCATAAGTCACAACCAGATGCTGCATTGCTCGGGTGATGCCTACGTAGGCAAGCCGCCGCTCTTCCTCGAGACCACCGGCTGAATCGAGACTCATCACATGCGGAAACAGCTCCTCTTCAGCGCCCACTAAAAACACCCGAGGAAATTCTAGGCCCTTTGCGGAATGAAGCGTCATAAGCTGAACTGCATCGGCATCAGGATCTGCTTGAGTTTCACCTGCATCGAGACTTGCTTGAGACAAAAATTGGAGTAATACCGATGATTCTTCATCTTCGGGCTCAAACGCTCGGCATGCACTGACAAGTTCGTTTAAGTTATCGACACGCGCTTGGCCTCGCTCACCTTTCTCCGATCCGTGGTATGCAAGAAGACCTGTGGCATCGATCACATCACGCGCGAGATCAGATAATTCAAGATCAGTTGCTTTGCCATCGAGGTCATTAATTAAATCGATAAATGCGACAACAGCGGTTTTCGCTCGACCACTTAATCCGTCACCGCGCGTTAACTGAAGGGCTGCATCCCATAATCCTTTGCCTTCATCTCGCGCAGTTTCCCGAATCTGCTCAACGGTTCGCTCACCAATGCCTCGAGGCGGGACATTGATGATGCGCTCGAAAGCAGTGTCATCGAATCGGTTTTGAATCAGCCGCAGATACATCAACGCATTTTTGATTTCGAGCCGCTCATAGAAACGTTGGCCACCATAGATCCGATATGGAATGCCTGCGCGCAGCAAAGCATCTTCAAGAACTCGCGACTGGGCATTACTGCGATAAAGAATGGCCTGCTCTCCATATAAGCCACCTTGATCAACATGCTGGCTGATGCGATTGGCAACAAATCGCGCTTCATCTTGCTCATTGAAAGCGGCATAGAGCTGGATCGGAGTCCCTGCACCTTGGTCGGTCCACAACTCTTTTCCAAGGCGGCCTGAATTGTTCGCAATTACCGCGTTGGCTGCCTTTAAGATAACGTCTGTGGATCGATAGTTTTGTTCTAATCGAATCGTGGTAACCGGTGCGAAGTCAGATTCATACCGATGAATATTCTCAATCCGTGCTCCACGCCAAGCATAGATAGACTGATCATCATCTCCAACGGCCATCACATGGGTATTCGAGCCGGCCAATAACCGGATCCAGGCATACTGAATCGTATTGGTATCTTGAAACTCGTCGATAAGTAAATGACGGAAACGGTCCTGATAATGTCTTAAAAGCTCTGATTTGTTTTGAAGTGTCTCGAATGTACGCAATAAGAGCTCTCCAAAATCAACGAGATTTTGTGCATTACACCGTGCGTCATACTCCGCATACAAACGGATCAGCATGTCGTTGTAATAATCACGACCTGTTTGCAAGTGATGCGGCCGCTGCCCCTCATCTTTGCAACTATTAATGAATCCAGCTACGGCGCGCGGCTTGAACTTCGCATCATCCAACTGAAGATCTGCGATAATGCGTTTAAGCATTCGCTGCTGATCATCAGAATCAAGAATCAGGAATTGCTCAATCAAACCCGCATCTCGCCAATGCGCTCTTAGGAATCGGTGAGCTAATCCATGAAATGTCCCAACCCACATCGTGTGAAGCGATCGGCCAAGCGTTCCCTCAAGCCGCTCGCGCATCTCGCGCGCTGCCTTATTCGTGAACGTTACTGCCATCAGTGCGTGGGGAGACAGCCCTTGGTCGCGCATCAAGAACGCCATACGCTCAACAAGCACACGCGTCTTTCCAGATCCTGCACCAGCAATGACCAGTAGATTGGATTCAGGTGCCGTGACCGCCTGATGCTGAGGAGAATTTAATTGCATGCCAAGAGTGTAACGGGTTTTAGCATCTGGGCGAACGCTGTTTATACGCGAATGGTTCTTATTCAAATAAGTAAATGAATTATCGAAACTTTTATAGAGAAAATTTATCGAACTTATTTATAAATACACTTGGAATTAAATTACACCCGTCCCCATACTCATCATCGACACCGGTAATTCGGTGCCACATTAATGTGAAAAACGCATGACTCTTTAAAGGAGAAATCACATGCAATTGAAGGGTACAAAAACTGAAGAAAGCTTGAAGGCTGCCTTCGCTGGCGAGTCTAAAGCAAACCGTCGTTACCTCTACTTCGCAAACATGGCGGACATCGAAGGCGCTCCAGAAGTTGCTAACGTATTCCGTAACACTGCAGAAGGTGAGACTGGTCACGCACACGGCCACATGGAATACCTCATCCAGGGTGGGTCAGGTGATCCTGAAACTGGTCTGGCTGCTGGAAACGTTGCTGAAGCTCTTGAGTCTGCAATCGCAGGTGAAACTCACGAGTACACAGATATGTATCCAGGCATGGCTAAAGCTGCACGTGAAGAAGGCTTCGACGAAATCGCTGATTGGTTCGAAACTCTTGCGAAAGCAGAGCGTAGCCACGCGAATAAGTTCCAGAAGACGCTGGATGCGTACAAAGCAGAAGCTTAAATCGCTCGAAGACCAGGGGTTCGCCCCTGGTTTTCATCCCCCACGGAGAAAATGATGGCGACAGAAACAAAACGCGAAGGCAATCTCGAAGCCCCAACGCGTCACCCAATTGATTGGAAGAACCCCGAGTATTACGACGAAGAGAAACTCAACGCCGAGCTCGAGCGCGTGTTTGATATCTGTCATGGATGTCGCCGCTGTTTGAGTTTGTGTAACTCATTCCCAACGCTGTTTGACTTGATCGACGACAGCGAAACAATGGAAGTGGATGGCGTTGCTAAAGAAGACTACGTCAAAGTCATCGACGAATGCTATCTCTGTGACATGTGTTACATGGCCAAATGTCCATACGTGCCACCACACTCATTTAATGTCGATTTCCCACATTTGATGCTCCAAGCAAAAGCAGTTAAGCATCAAAAAGAAGGTATGCCTGCTCGAGACAAAATTCTGTCAGACACAGACGGACTTGGAAAACTCGCCGGCATCCCAGTTGTCACTGAAACAGTCAATGCTGTGAACCAGTGGAAACCTGTTCGCAAAGCAGTACAAAGCATATTAGGCGTTCACGAAAACGCATGGTTACCTGAGTTTGCGCCGAAAAAGCTACGTCAAATGATCAAGCAGTCCAAAGCTGTTGAGATCAAAGACGGTGAGCGTACCCCAGGTAAAGTAGCGATCTTTGCGACCTGCTACATCAACTACAACGAGCCTGGTATCGGCACGGATATGATTAAGGTTCTAGAGCACAACCATATTCCATGGGTTGTTGCCGAGAAAGAAGTTTGTTGCGGTATGCCAAAGCTTGAACAAGGTGATCTTGAGGCGGTTGATCGCCTGAAGCGAGTCAATATTCCACACCTCGCGAAGCTTGCTCGTGAAGGCTACGCAATTATGGCGGGCGTCCCATCGTGTACTTTGATGTTTAAGCAAGAAATCCCGCTGATGTATCCGGACGACCCAGATGTACAGGCTGTTAAAGAGGCTTTCTGGGATCCGTTCGATTACTTCATCGCACGTGTTAAAGACGGCTTAATGAGTACTGATTTTAAAACAGGTCTGGGTACTGTCTCGTATCAGGCTCCATGTCATGGACGCGTCCAGAACATCGGTAAGAAAACAGAAGAATTCTTGAAGATGATTCCTGACACAGAAGTCAAAACGACTGAACGCTGTTCAGGTCATGCAGGCACCTATGGCGTAAAGAAAGAGTTCCATGAGACATCGATGAAAATCGGTAAGCCAGTATTCCGGACCATGAATGATCAGAACCCTGATTACATTTCGAGTGACTGTCCACTTGGTGGACACCACATCGCCCAAGGTATCCGTGAAAACCACGGAAATGAACCCTCTTTAGCGCACCCACTGTCACTGGTCGCTAAAGCTTACGGACTGAACGAGGAGTAATTATGACTAAGATTGCACGTAACTCCCTGCTGTCTTTGGAAGAGTACGCCAAGCAGCGCCCTGAAATCCGCTCTGAAGCGATGCGCTTAAAGCGCATCCGCAGCGTTTTCATCGGCCCAAATATGACGTTGCAGTTCGAAAACGAAGCAACGATTCGGTATCAAGTACAAGAAATGCTCCGCATTGAGAAGACGTTTGAAGAAGACGGCATCATGGACGAGCTTGAGGCTTACAACCCGCTCATTCCAGATGGCACTAACCTCAAATGCACTCAGATGATTGAGTTCCCTGACGAAGAAGAGCGCAAGGTGAAACTTGCTGAATTGGTTGACGTTGAAAATAGAACGTACATTCAGGTGCAAGGCTTTGACCGCGTTTACGCGATTGCAGATGAAGATCTCGAACGCGCCAATTCAGAAAAGACGAGCTCAGTCCATTTCTCACGCTTTGAGTTCACGACTGACATGATCGCAGCAATCAAAAACGGTGCTGCTATTGCAATGGGATCAGACCACCCCAACTACAACTACCGTGTTGATGAGATCGATCCTGAGACTCAAGGTTCTCTCATCGAAGACTTTGCATAATCGAGTACTCCTAGTGAATGGCCCGGCCTATGGTCGGGCTTTTTTTTGCCCTAATGACACGGCGTGACTCGAAAAATGGAGCAAAAACCCATACAGTCTGTTAGCAGCCTTCTGAAGATAAGGTCCCTACGGAGAAAATTATGAAAAAAACTGCACTCGCTATGGCAACTGCTGCCATTCTCGGTTCTTCTCTCGCGTTGGCCGGCGGTCACGCGAAATCTGTCAAACTCGGTGTTGTACTCGGCTTTACTGGCCCTGCTGAATCACTTGCTGAATCCATGGCGCGTGGCGCTGAACTCGCAATGAAAGAAGTTTCTGCATCCAAGCTTTTACTTGACGGCGCAACGGTCAGCCATGTCCGCGCAGACTCAACGTGTGTCGATGCTTCAGCGGCTGCGGCTGCGGCAGAACGGGTGATTGCATCAGATAAAGTTGATGCGATTATTGGCGCTCTTTGCTCTGGTGCGACGATCTCGATCCTCCAAAACGTTGCAATGCCAAAAGGGGTTTTGCTGTTCTCGCCATCAGCGACATCGCCAGCACTCTCGACACTTGAAGATAACGATCTCTTCTTCCGCGCATCACCATCTGATGCCCGTCAAGGTCAAGTAATTTCAGAAGTACTCCAGGAAAAGGGTATTAAATCGATCGCCATGACCTATACCAATAACGACTACGGAAAGGGTTTGGCTGATTCGATCCAATCAAACTTTGAAGCTTTAGGCGGTAAGGTTACAATCAATACACCTCACGAAGATGGTAAAGGTGATTACGGCGCTGAAGTCGGTGCATTAGCCCAAGCAGGTGGCGACATTTTAGTGGTTGTTGGCTACCTTGACCAAGGCGGCAAGGGAATCATTCAATCATCATTAGACGCTGGTGCGTTTGATCAGTTCTTCCTTCCTGATGCCATGATTGGCGATAGCCTCGTGCAAGCAATTGGCCCTGATTTGAATGGTTCAATTGGTACGGTTCCTGGAACTGATTCAAATGGTGCTCAAATCTATGCTGATCTTGCGAAAAAAGATGGCTTTGAAGCAGGTCCATATTCGCCTGAAGCATACGATGCAGCTGCATTGACTCTTCTTGCGATGCAAGCAGCGAACTCAAAAGACAGCAATGCTGTCAAAGCAAAAATCTTTGATGTTGCAAACGCTCCTGGCACAAAAATTCTTCCCGGTGAGCTTGCTAAAGGTCTTCAGATCTTGAAAGACGGCGGTCAAATCGACTATGTCGGTGCAACAGCTGTTGAGTTAATCGGGGCAGGCGAATCAGCCGGTAGCTACCGTGAAATTCTCGTCAAAGACGGTAAAAACACAACGGTTCGCTACCGCTAATCGTTGATTCAAAAGCGGCGTAGGGGCACCCTCTGCGCCGCTTTTTTGTGATGTAAGCTCATGATTGTTGTAGAAAATTTGCACAAACGCTTCGGCGGTGTTCATGCCGTTAATGGAGCAAGCCTCTCGATTCAGCCAGGGTCTATCACTGGCCTGATCGGGCCAAATGGTGCTGGTAAGACAACCTTATTCAACGTCATTGCAGGTTTATATCAACCGACCTCTGGGAAGGTTCTCCTTGATGGAGAAGACATCACGGGATTAAAGCCGCACGAACTATTCCACAAAGGTGTGCTACGTACTTTCCAACTTGCCCATGAATTTTCAACACTGACTGTCCGTGACAACCTGATGATGGTTCCACCGAACCAGGCAGGTGAAAGTCTATTAAATACTTGGTTTAAACCAGGCCTTGTTAAAGGACACGAAGAAGAAGTTCGAGCGAAGGCTGATGAAGTTATCCGCTTCCTCGAAATTGAACATGTTGCCAACGAATTCGCTGGCAATCTCTCCGGTGGTCAGAAAAAGTTGCTAGAGCTTGGCCGAACCATGATGGTCGATGCAAAAATCGTATTTCTTGATGAAGTTGGCGCAGGTGTGAACCGAACGCTACTGCATAAAATTGGCGATGCCATTATCAAGCTAAATGAGGAACGTAATTACACGTTTTGCCTCATCGAACACGATATGGAATTTGTTGCTCGTCTATGTGATCCAGTGATCTGTATGGCTGAAGGAGCTGTCCTCGCTGAAGGTACGATCGATGAGGTCAAAAATAATGAGCAGGTCATTGAGGCCTATCTCGGTACTGGATTGAAACACAAAAAATAAGATGAGCTTTTTACTTGGTGAACAGATGACAGGCGGCTACGGAGCAGCAGATATTTTGCACGATTGCTCTATTGGCGTAGAAAAAGGTGAAATCGCGGTCATTGTTGGACCAAATGGCGCAGGCAAATCAACTGCAATGAAAGCCGTGTTTGGCATGTTGCCGCTGAGAAAAGGTCGGGTTCTATTTGACGGCGACGACGTGACACAGTTAAAGCCTGAAGAGCGCGTCGTCAAAGGCATGGGTTTTGTACCGCAAACCCATAACGTTTTTACATCGATGACTGTTGAAGAAAACCTAGAAATGGGGGCGTTCATTCGGACCGATTCAATCAGTGATTCGATTGCACAAGTCTATGATCTGTTCCCTATTCTAAAAGAAAAAAGAAAGCAGCCTGCGGGCGAACTTTCAGGCGGCCAGCGCCAGCAGGTTGCAGTCGGTCGAGCGTTAATGACTCATCCAAAGGTTCTCATGCTTGATGAGCCAACAGCTGGGGTTTCCCCGATTGTGATGGATGAGTTATTCGACCGAATCATTGAGATTGCCCGTCTCGATGTCGCCATCTTGATGGTCGAACAAAATGCAAAACAAGCGCTCGAAATCGCAGATAAAGGTTATGTTCTAGTCCAAGGGCACAACCGATTTACTGATACTGGAGAAGCGCTCTTAGCCAACCCAGAAGTTCGTAAGGCGTTTTTGGGAGGGTAGATGACTGATTTCTTAAACGCACTCACGCTACTTGGCAATTTCTTAATCATTCCAGGTCTCACCTATGGCTCGCAGCTAGCACTTGGTGCCTTGGGCGTCACATTAGTCTATGGGGTGCTTCGCTTCTCAAATTTTGGCCACGGCGAGACCATGGCATTTGGAGCAATGGTAACCATCCTAGTCACTTGGGGGCTTCAGTCCGTCGGAATCTCAATCCAACCCCTTCCAACCGCTCTATTAGCGATCCCAGTAGGGATCGCGGTCACGGTACTGCTTACGCTACTTCTCGATCGATTTGTGTATCGCTATCATCGGGAGCGCAAAGCAAATCCTGTGATTTTCTTGATTGTCTCCATTGGCGTGATGTTCTTTTTAGGCGGTCTGATCCGTTTCATTATCGGGCCTGGGGATCAAATTTTCTTTGATGGCACTCGGTTCATATTGAAGGCGCGAGAGTTCAAACAACTTACCGGGCTCGACGAAGGCCTATCTCTCAAAATGACACAAGCAGTCACCATCGTTACTGCCGTCATGATTGTTGCTGCCATGTTTTGGTTCTTGAACCATACTCGTACCGGGAAATCGATGCGTGCCTATTCAGATAATGAAAACCTAGCACTGCTATCAGGCATCAACCCAGATCGTGTCGTCATGATCACGTGGATCTTAGTTGCGGCGCTGGCAACCATTGCAGGAACACTGTATGGCCTTGATAAGTCGTTCAAACCGTTTGTATACATGCAACTGCTACTTCCAATCTTTGCATCCGCAATCGTTGGCGGTGTGGGCAATCCTATCGGAGCAATTGCCGGTGGCTATGTGATTGCGTTCAGTGAGTTGATCTTGACCTTTGCCTATAAAAAAGTAGTCCTATATTTGGGTCCTGAATCGATGGAAGTCGAATCGCTTGTTCAATTTTTGGGTACAGACTACAAGATCGCTGTGTCCTTTATCATTTTGGTGATTGTGTTAATTATCAAACCAACCGGTTTATTTAGCGGGAAAACGATCTGATGCCAGCGTTCTACCAGCAATACCGTAACCAAATTTTGTTCAGCGTGATGGCTGGGCTGTTGATACTCGTTGCAGTAATCCAAAGCCTATCCGTGTCATTAACGATCCTCAATCTCTGTTTAATCAGCGCCATCATGGCGCTAGGCGTGAATATTCAATGGGGATATGCGGGACTATTTAATGTCGGTGTGATGGGGTTTGCCGCGCTTGGTGGTCTTGCTGGCGTTCTCATCTCAATGCCACCCGTATCTGAAGCATGGCAAGCGGGTGGTTTGGGGATTTTACTTGGGCTTCTTATTACAGTCGGTACAGTCATCGCTTGTTTGTTCGCTTGGGCTCGCATTTCGCATTTGAAAAAACAGCGCTACTGGGTCATCGCTGCCATCATTATTTCTGGATATGCTCTGCTCCGCATTTTCTTTGATCCTGGCGTCGATGCGATTGAAGCGATTGATCCTTCTGTCACCGGTTATCTCGGCGGGCTTGGTCTGCCCATTTTAGTTGCTTGGCCTGTAGGCGCGCTATTTGCCGCAGGGGTCGCATTCGTAATCGGTAAAGTTGCGCTCGGTCTTCGCTCTGACTACTTGGCCATCGCCACCCTTGGGATCAGTGAAATCATTATTTTCTTCATCAAAAACGAAGAGTGGCTAACCCGCGGTGTCAAAAACGTGAATGGTTTACCACGGCCTGTCCCATACGAAATCGACCTGCAGCAAGCGCAATGGTTTCAAGATTGGGCCATAACCTTCGGTATGCCAGTTGATGACGCTTCTGCTGTATTCGTTAAGATATGTTACGCACTGCTTTTTATCGCCGTCATAGCGCTTTTGTTGTGGCTGTCCGAAACAGCCCTAAAATCGCCGTGGGGTCGTATGATGCGTGCGATTCGCGACAACGAAACAGCCGCAGCCGCAATGGGTAAAGATGTCACTTGGCAGCATCTTCGCGTATTTGTTTTGGGGTCTGCCGTCATTGGTCTTGCCGGAGCGATGTTGACCACTCTCGATGGTCAGTTCACGCCTGTGGGGTACAACCCGCTGCGCTTTACGTTCTTGATTTGGGTTATGGTGATCATTGGTGGATCAGGTAACAACTGGGGCGCTGTTCTCGGTGGGTTCTTTATTTGGTTCTTTTGGATCGAGGCAGAACCGATTGGGCTATGGTTAATCGAAACTCTCACCTCAGGAATGGACCCTCAAAGCGCAGTAAGAGCGCATCTACTCGAGGGTGCAGCGCACATGCGGTTAATGACGGTAGGGATTATCCTGCTACTAACTCTCCGCTATGCACCGGAAGGACTCATCCCAGAGAAAAAGCGTCTTTAGTTGAGAGTGAACCAATCACCAGGTTCACCTCGCCGCTCACGCTGACCGGAAACTACAGCACCATGCTTGATAAGCACCATACCCGGGCCTGATACACGACCAACTGTTCCCTCAATCTTAGTTTCACCAGACAACGCCTGAATTCGGTCAACCATCCCACGTACTTCGACTAAACCACCTTGGTTCACCACTTCCTGTGCCATACCGCGGACAGTAAGCTTTGAGGAATCATCAACTGTGACAGTCCAACGAACGGTCCCCGTGAGGATTAACTCGGTTGACGGCTCAAGGGTCACATGATCAAAAATACCAACAGCCAATGTTGGCTCTCGGACGATTAAATCCTGAGTCCAATCTGTGCGAGGTATTACCTCAGTTGTTGTGCATCCAGACTGAGATGTCTGGCCATTCACTTCACAAGCTAAAACAGGTTGTGATAGCCCTAGACATAAAACGGGTAGACATAGCGAACGCATCGATTGGCCTCTACGCGGAATGAATCACTCCACGAGTATACAGTGCTTCGATCTCGATATCTGAATACCCGAGATCTTTAAGCACTTGATGGGAATGCTGACCATGTGTTGGGGGCGGCCTCGAAGAGACCGGCTCTGCACCATGAAATTTAACAGCCATACCAAGCCCTTTCACAGAACCCACCCGGTCATGTTCGGTTTGAACCACCATCTCCCGGGCAATGGCCTGAGGATGCTCAAGCATCTCTCCTATCGATAAAATTGGGCCTGCAGGAACCCCGGCTTGATCGAGCTGTTCAAGCCACTCCTCAGATGGATGCTTTTGAAAATATCCATTCAATACGGCGACGAGTTCAGGGAGGTTCGCCATCCGGTCCGCATTGGATGAAAAGCGCGAATCATCATTGAGTTCGGGTGCACCAATCACATCCAAGAGCCGTAACCAATTTCTCTGATTTGCAGCGCCTATATTGATATAGCCATCAGCTGTCTGGAAAGCTTGATAAGGCGCATTCAGCGGATGTGCTGAACCAAGTGCTTGAGGCGAGACACCGGTCGCTAGAGCGATAGCACTTTGCCAATAGGTATGCGTAATCCCTGCCTCAAATAGTGAGGTATCAACACGTGTACCAAGACCAGTTTTTTGCTTGCCCGCATACGCTGCGGCCGCACCCATCGCTGCAAGGATGCCCGCTGTGATATCAGTCACTGGTGCGCCGACTTTCACAGGTCCATCATCTTGGCCAGGCCCTGTAATACTCATCAAACCAGAGGCACCCTGCGCAACAAGATCAAAGCCCGCACGTTCACGGTAAGGACCTGTTCGCCCATATCCTGAGATTTCGACGTAAATAAGACCTGGGTTAATCGCTTTTAACGCGTCATACGACAAGCCTAGACGTTCCATCGTATCGTGGCGAAAGTTCTCAATGACGCAGTCAGCATCTTTCAAAAGTTCGGTGAGAATTTTTTTACCCTCATCCGATTTTAAGTCGAGGGCCATTCCGCGTTTGTTGCGATTCATCATTAAAAACGCGGCAGACTCGCCTTGAATCTGCGGAGGAACCATGCGCCGCGAGTCATCACCACCCTCGATTTTTTCCACCTTGATGACATCAGCACCCATATCAGCCAACATCATTCCACACAATGGACCCGCCATGATGTGGGCGAGCTCAATCACGCGCATGCCCTCGAGTGGTCTTGGCTGCTGACTCATCGACCACTCCAATTAGCCTTACGTTTCGCGAAAAAAGCATCGATACCTTCAGCAAAATCATCACTCAAATAACAACGCTGAATGAGATCTGTATCTTCAGGCGTTGCACGTTGAGCCAATCGATTTAACCCATCACGCGTTGCTGAGACCGTTAGTGGAGCAAGCGTTAACAAATGAGCTGATAGCTCTCGAGCACGCCGATCGCACAAATCAGCTGTGTCTAACACTTCACTGATAAAGCCCGACTCAACCAACGGTGATATCGGCAGAAATTCTGCTGTTAGCAACAGGTAGCGTGTTCGTGATTCGCCCAATAAGTGAACTAGCCTATTGAGATTCGCTATCGATAAGCAGTTCCCTAACGTCCGTGCGATTGGCATCCCAAACTTCGTATCGTGGGTTCCCAATCGAATATCGGCAGCCGCAGCAATGGCAGCTCCGCCACCGGCAACAATCCCATGCAATGATGCGATGACTGGAACAGAAGCTGTTTGAACGGCATCAATCACTCGACCAATCATTGCTTCGTAATCGATCGCGTCTTGAGCCGAATGAAAATCTTTGAAATTAGAAATGTCAGTACCAGAAGCGAAAGCTTTCTCGCCCTCTGCGGTTAACACGATGACACGCGCATCACCAGGGTCACGACACAGATTCTCTAGTGCTTGATACATCTCAAAGGTCAGAGAATTCCGTGACTCTGGTCGCGTCAGGCGATATTCAGCGATACCGCCTTCATGGGTAATCGTGTAATCGCCCACGTTATGACCTGTAAATCACATCGACCAGATACATCGGTACATCGGGTACATAAGTGCAGAGCATCAGTACCGCGAACAATACCGCGATAAAGTAGATATTGATCTTAGACACATCCCAAATATTCGCGCGAGCGACCGCACAAGACGTGATCAATACACTCGCAACCGGCGGCGTCTGCTGACCTAAAGCTAAGTTTAACGTCACGACTAAACCAAAATGGATTGGATCAATACCGGCAGCTTGGATGAGTGGGATCACGATCGGAACAACCAAAATGATAGCTGCTGCCGAATGCAGGAAGAACCCGATAACCAAGAAGAAGACGTTCAGGATTGCGAGAATAACCCACTGATTGTTGGTGATATCGAGAATCCAGCGAGCAAAATCCTGAGGGATTTGAGCTCGTGTTAGAAAGCCACCCATCACCACCGATGCTGCGACCAACAGCATCACAACAGCTGTCTGCACACCACCATCAATCATTGCGCGCTTCAGATGCCCGAAATCCATTTTCGAATACCATGCACTCACAACAAGTGCTGCAACAACAGCAAGGCCAGCTGCTTCTGTCGCGGTAACAAATCCACCAAAGATGCCGCCTAAGATCACCACTGGCAGCGTAAATGCAGGCAACGCATCGACTAATGTTTTCCACAAGCGCCGAAATTCAAAAGCTTCTTCAGTTGGCAGGTTGTATTTGCGTGCGAAGTAATACGCCATGCCCATCAATCCAAATGCACCCAATAAGCCTGGGATGATCCCTGCAACGAACAATTGCTCGACCGAAGTCCCTGCAGATGTCGCATACAAAATCATCGGAATAGAGGGCGGGATAATGATTGCAAGGGACGCTGATGATGAAGTCACCGCAGCCGCAAGCGGCCCTGAATAACCCCGCTTTTTCATCTGGGGGATCAATACGGAGCCAAGTGCAGCAACATCAGCCACGGCAGAGCCCGAAATTTCAGCAAAGAACAAGCTGACACCGATATTGACCATCGCAAGACCGCCACGCACAAAACCGATAATGGCATTTACAAAGTTGATCAACTTATCTGTGATGCCGCCGGCGTTCATGATGGCGCCAGCCAAAACAAACATCGGAATGGCAATCAAAGAAAACTTTGTCGATCCATCGTACATATCGAGAGCAAGTGTCACGATGCTATCGAGCCCTTCACTAACAGCTAGGCCAAAAATCGCTGAGACGGCGAGTCCAACCGCGATCGGGACGTTCAAACAAATCAGCGCGAGCAAGATCAAGAACATAATAAAAACGATCATGATTTGCCTCCTGCTTTCGCGAGTTCTGTTTCGACTTCTTCCTCGATTTCGGCGTGCTCAAGTGAGATTCCAGCACAAGTTTTCTTGTAGTAATCGGGGAAACTCAGCAGTTCGCAAATGACAAACAGAGTCGCGCCAATGGGTATCACCGATTGTGTTAGTTGAATCGGAATCCAAGTTAAAGACACCAAGTATTCGCCTTCGAGGATCACAAGAACTTCATACCCTGTATATGCGAGTAGTGCGAAAAAACCGACAACCACTGCCTCAGCAAAAATCACCGAATACGCTCTGAAAGGCATTGGGATTGCCAGAAGAACCGTATCAAATCCAATGTGGCGACGATGCAATGCTGCATACGCACCACCATAGTAAGTTAGCCAGGCCAGCTGAATCGCTGCGATCTCGTCATACCATGAGACCGAATTTCCTGTGATGCGGGCAAGCACCGCGAAGATAACCACACCGGTGAGCGCGATCATCTGAAATAAAATGAACCACACAAGTAGCTGATCGACAGCTTTAGTGAACCGATTCACACCGTACTCCTGACTCGTTTAAGTAAGCGGCCCGATTGGGCCGCTATTTGTGTTTTAAGCGCTCGATTAGTTGGCGAGGCTTTGGACTGTTTTAATCAATTCAGCGCCGCCCTCGACTGAGGCTGCAAACTCGTCATAAATTGGCTTCGATGCTTTGATGAACGCTGCGTTATCAGCTGTATTCACCTGGACACCTGCTGCTTTGATCACATCCAAAAGCTCTGTTTCAAGTGCTGCGGCCTTTCGATATACAAAGGTTTGCGTTGACGCTGCACAATCCGACAAAACTTTACGAACATCGGCTGGGTGCTTCTCGAAGTGCTTCTTCGAAGACAAGATGTAGGCTGGTGTATACACATGGCCTGTGATCGATAAGTACTTTTGCACCTCTTGGAATTTCGCTGAGGCGATCTGAGCATATGGATTTTCTTGACCATCCATCACGCCCGTTTTCAATGCAGTGAATACATCTGAGAACGCCATTGGCGTTGGATTCGCGCCATACAGCTT
Organism: Gammaproteobacteria bacterium LSUCC0096; assembly: GCA_008087055.1. Classification (GTDB taxonomy): domain Bacteria; phylum Pseudomonadota; class Gammaproteobacteria; order Pseudomonadales; family Litorivicinaceae; genus HIMB30. Next base: position 44,311 of record VIEA01000002.1, read on the forward strand.
GAACATTTTCACACGCCAAGCGCCGTTCGGTGTTCTCAACTTAACTCCTTGCAAATCTGCAGGGACGTTAATCGGACGCGTGTTATTGGTAATATGACGGAAGCCGTTTTCGAAATATCCGAGAATGTGATATCCCTTTGCTTGAGCAGCCGCCTGGAACGTGCCACCGAGCTTCTCTTGAACACGCTTCATGTGGTCACGATCCTTGATGATGTATGGCATCTCAAACACGCCAAACTCATCAGAAACTGAAGACATCACCGACGATGGCAACGCAAAGTCAACCTGACCAAGCTTCAGTTTTTGCAGTAACTCTTTGTCCTTACCCAACTGCGAGGATCCGAACGTTTGAACTTCGATCTTTCCATTGGATTCATCATTAACACACTGTGCGTACGCATTCACGCTTGCCTCAAAGAGAGACCCAGGTGCCCCCACGTGTCCGAATTTCAAAGTGACATCTGCTGCCTGAACCTGCGCCGTAACCGCCGCCGATAGAACAGCTGCTGATGCTGCTAGTGAACGTAAGACTTTCATAGTTTCCTCCGATTTATTTTTATCCTTGGAGTGAGTTTTAATTACCGCATCAGAACCTGCATTGCAGCCTCTACTCCCCCTGCCTTGTGCGGCACACCGGCAAGGCCCAAACCCATTTCAACACCGCTTAGTGTTCCCATGAGTGTGAGTTCGTTGAAGTCACCCAGGTGGCCGATTCGGAAAGCTTTACCTTTTAACTTCCCAAGACCTGTGCCAAGTGACATATCAAATCGCTCCAAAATTATTTTACGAACAGCGTCCGCATCATGCCCTTCTGGTATCATGATTCCAGTCAACACATTCGAATGCTCTTTTGGATTCTGACAAACCGTCTCTAGCCCCCAGACCGAAACCGCTTCGCGGCAAGCATCTGCAAGACGCTGATGTCGGGCAAAAACGTTATCTAGCCCCTCTTCTTCAAGCATTGCGATTGCTTCTTTGAGGCCATAGAGCAATGTTGTAGCCGGGGTGTAAGGGAAATACCCAGTCGCATTCGAAGCAAGCATCTCCTGCCAGTCCCAATACGATCGTTTGGATCCACCTTTCTTGGCGGCTTCGATTGCTCTGTCTGACAGTGCATTGAAGCCCAATCCAGGCGGCATCATTAAGCCTTTCTGCGACCCTGACACAGTCACATCGGCACCCCATTTATCATGCTCGTAATCGACCGACGCTAAACCCGAAATGCTATCCACTAGGAGCAGTGCAGGATGGCCAGTGACATCAATTGCTTTTCTTACAGACGCTATATCCGATGTGATTCCGCAACTCGTCTCGTGATGAACACAGCATACTGCTTTGATTAAGTGGTTTGAGTCTTGGCGCAACCGCTCTTCGATTCGATTGGCATCGACACCGTTTCTCCAATCGCCCGCTAAAAACTCAGTTTCAATACCCAGACGATCTGCCATTTGTTTCCAAAGGGTGGCGAATTGTCCTGTTTCGTAGAATAAAACTTGGTCACCGGCCTCTAATACATTCGATAGACAGGCCTCCCAAGCCCCTGTGCCAGAGCTCGGATAAATCACAACAGGCGATTTGGTTTTGAAGATGCGCTGCATCCCCGACAGAACCGACAGACCAAGGTCTGCAAAATCTGGCCCGCGATGGTCGATCACGGCCGCATCAATAGCGCGAGAGATTCTGTCAGGTACCGGGCTCGGTCCTGGGATTTGTAGAAAGTGTCGTCCTGCCCTGTATGCCATGGGTGGAATCCTTATTGTTATCTCGTTGTTCGAAACCACAGGCTTATGTTGCAAGCCTATCTCAAAACCGAATAATATGCATATCGTATTTTGTATGCAAAATAAAAACTAAAAAGAAAAGCGATGAACACACTCTCAATCCCGTCGGTGAATATGAACAGCTATCGATCACAACCACGACAGTTAGATGCTGGCGAGTCGCGCAAGCTTAAGCAGCGCATCGAAAGTGACACGCAATGCGAAGTCCTGTTTTCGCGGTTTGATCGTGGCCGTTATGCAACAGATGCAAGCCATTACCAGATTTTTCCTCTTGGAGTTGTCATTCCTAAAACAAGGAACGACTTACGCGTGCTTATTGAGATCGCAAGAGAATTTGGCATTTGTCTCACAGGCCGCGGCGGTGGAACAAGCCAAAACGGTCAAACCATTAATCAGTCCCTAGTCATCGACTACTCAAAGTATCTGAATAATCTTGTTCATATCGACAAGGACAATCGTATTTGTCGCGTTGAGCCCGGAATCGTACTCGATCATCTCAATGCGAAACTAAAATCAACCGGCCTTTGGTATCCGGTCGATGTGTCCACTTCAAGTCGAGCAACCCTCGGTGGAATGACTGGGAACAATAGTTGTGGATCCCGAAGCATCCGATATGGAACGATGCGGGATAATGTGCAAAGCGTCCGCGCGCTTCTAGCCGACGGCTCTATCGCCCATTGGCACGAATTGTCAGCCGAGGATCAAAAACTATCTGCAACCGATTTGGCAGCGCGGTCTGATTTGTTAAGTCGCCTTCTGTGCCTTGGCGCTACTCATAAAGATTTAATTGAATCGCGGCTTCCGCAACTCATGCGTCGTGTTGGCGGCTACAACATCGATGCTTTGATCCCAGACGGCAACGGTGGATCAGGGTGTTGGCCGGGTACAAGAAGTAATCCAGCGCATCTATTCGTGGGTAGCGAAGGAACACTGGGACTGTTCGAAGAACTCGAACTTAAACTGTCGCCAACTCCAAAAAATAAAACCTTGGGGGTTTGTCACTTCCAAACCTTCTATGCAGCCATGGATGCCGCGCAACACCTTGTGACATTAGGCCCATCGGCAGTCGAACTAGTTGACCGTACAATGATTGACCTGTCACGCGACATCCCAATGTTTGCAAAGACTGTGAATCTGTTCGTGAAAGGAGAGCCTGACGCTCTTCTGCTAGTCGAATTTTCAGAAGAAGACCAACACGAAAACATCCGACGTCTTGATCAGCTCGAACAGATGATGGCAGATCTTGGGCAACCAGATTCCGTTATCAGAGCGGAAGATCTGGCATTCCAAAAACAAATTTGGGAAGTCAGAAAACAAGGTCTTAACATCATGATGTCGATGCGCGGCGATGCCAAACCGATATCGATCGTTGAGGACTGCGCTGTAGAACTCAAAGACCTTGCCGAATATACAAGACGCTTAACAGAAGTGTTTGAAAAGCATGGGACCAGCGGTTGCTGGTATGCACACGCATCTGTCGGAACATTGCATGTTCGCCCTGTTCTCAACTTAAAACAGAAACTTGGTGCCGAAGCATTGCGGGCGGTAGCCGAAGAAGCATTTGAAATGGTCCGTGAATACAAAGGATCACATTCGGGCGAACACGGCGATGGGATTGCTCGATCTGAGTTCCATAAAGACATGTTTGGCCAGGATATGGTGCATCTTTTTGAGCAGGTCAAACAGATGCTCGATCCCCAAGGAATCTTTAATCCTAACAAAATCGTCAATCCGCCAAAACATGATGACCGAACACTATTCCGCTTTGCCCCGGAGTATGAAGAGCGAGTTGCAATTCACGGCTCATTCAAGACTGGGTTCGACTGGTCTGGTTGGGGAAGTTTTAGTAGCGCAGTTGAGATGTGTAACAACAATGGCGCGTGTAGAAAAACTGATCCTGGAGTCATGTGCCCATCCTATCGAGTGACCAAAAATGAGAAAGATTTAGTCCGGGGTCGCGCAAATACGCTTCGCCTGGCCTTATCAGGCCAATTAGGACCCAATGCTGTGACATCTGAAGAGATGATGGAGACCATGAAACTCTGCGTAGGCTGTAAAGCCTGCCAGAACGAATGTCCGACCAGCGTGGATATGGCCAAGATGAAAACTGAGGTCCTTTATCAACGCAGTAAACGTTTTGGTATTGGTCTCCGCGAGAAACTTATCGCTTACATGCCCCACTACTCGCCATGGCTGAAACAAGTGCCTTGGCTAGCCAATCTCAGAGATCAAATTCCAGGCCTTCCTTGGCTCACAGAGAAGGCTTTGGGTTTAGCAAAGGATCGACAACTCCCGGTATGGGATAAAGCCTATCGAGCGCCCGCTATCGAGCCCCAAACTGACAAGCCCCCAGTCATTTTATTCGGCGATACCTTCAACAGGTCCTTCGAAACTAAGAACCTTTACGCAGCCCGCGAAGTACTCGAATCGATGGGATATGAGGTCATCGAACCTAAACCTGATAATCGATCTGTTTGTTGTGGCCGAACGTTTCTTGCTGCTGGTCTTGTTGACCAAGCAAAAAAAGAAGCTGCACGCTTTGTGGAAACAGTTATGCCTTGGGTTCGACAAGGCATCCCTGTGGTCGGACTTGAACCCTCTTGTCTTTTAACTTTGCGTGACGAGTTTCAGGTCTTGCTCCCAGGTGACGATGCGAAGCAACTTGCAGAGCATGCATTTTTATTTGAGGAATTTATTGAAAAAGAGCTCAGTGCTGAAAGGTCGCACTTAGATCTTATCGAAGCCCAGTGCTCAGAAGTTTTGGTGCATGGACATTGTCACCAAAAAGCTGCACGCGCAATGGGGCCGGTGGAAGCGCTTCTCAAGCGTATTCCAAACCTCAAAGTCTCGATCATTGAGACCTCTTGCTGCGGGATGGCTGGACACTTCGGTTATCAAAAGGAAACTCTGAAAGAGTCATTAGCGATGGCGGAACTTAATTTACTACCTGCCGTTCGCGAGGCCAGTCCAACAGCACGGATTGTTGCTGATGGTACAAGCTGTCGACATCAGATTGCTGACAACACATCTCGTCAGGCAGAGCATGTCGCGGTACTCTTAGCGGACCATCTAAGGAAGGATTAGTCCGTTGAATTCGAGTGTCATTGTCAGAGCACCCTTACACGTTCAAGTCGCAGAGCGGCTTCGCTTATTAATAGACTCAGGTGAATTAGCACCCGGTACTCGCCTCAATGAAATCGAGCTCTGCAATACGATGGGTGTAAGCCGCACACCGCTGCGTGAAGCAATCCGCTCACTAGCCACCGAGGGACTCATTGAGCTCCAACCAAACCGCGGAGCTATCGTGAGCATCGTCAGCCAAGAAGATGTCACTGAGATCCTTCCAATCATGGCATCACTCGAAGGCTTAGGTGGTCGATTGGCTGCAATGCACATGGATCAAAGCAAGATCGCGCAAGTTCGAAAAATCCATAACCAAATGATCTCTCATTACAAAAATAATGAGGTAGCCGAATATTTTGAAACAAATCGCCTCATCCACGAATTAATTACCGAAGGAAGTGGTAACCAAACGCTTGTGGAGACGATTAACAGCCTATCTGCAAAAGTGCGGCGCGCTCGATTTACAGCGCAAATGACAAAAGAAAGCTGGGCTACGGCTGTCTCTGAGCATGAGGAAATGATTGCAGCGCTTGAAGCCCAAGACCCAGATCGCCTCGAGGCCATTCTTGTTCAACACGTTGAGACGAAACGAGCCACAATTCTCGGGTCGATAGAACAAAACCAATAAATGTTATCCAACTAAATGAACTTGCACATTACGACTTGCACCTCGAGTTCGGTGCTCCAACAAGAAAATGCCCTGCCATGTTCCAAGCACCAACCGAGAATTGCGAACACTTAATGTCAAGTGAGTTTGAGTCAACGCCGTCTTTAGATGTGCAGGCATGTCATCAAGTCCCTCGAGGTCATGCTCATATCGGCCAACCTCCATTGGTGCGATAGCGTCCAAAAATCGAACGATGTCGCGCTGCACGTCCGGAGATGCATTTTCCTGTATGAGTAATGAAGCCGATGTATGCAAAACCGAAAGCTGGCACAACCCATTAGATAACCCACAGTCCGCTACAAATTGTTCAACTTCTCGAGTAATTGAATGCACTGCAACTCCATCTGTTTGAACAATCAAATCTTGAAAATATTGTTTCACCAGAAACCCTTATCAATGTTGCTTCACTAGATGTAGTAGTTGAATATCACTCAAACTACTATATATTGTTACTAGTTGTGTCAGTAATGGGAGAGGGGAATGGTTGTTATTTCATCACTACTCGCTCTAGCCTTCGGACTCAGTCTAGGACTCTTATTTGACAGCGTTCTGGTGTTAGTCGCGATCTCTTTACTTATCCCCTGCCTTTTTTGGGCATTCAAAGTTTTCAACCAGTCCAATCACCACTCAGAAGCAATACACACCTCGAGCTTGCCCATGTCGATTTTTAAAAGTGAATTTGATGCCATGGAATTCACAGATGATCGTGAACGCTCTAGCAGAAAAAGAACAGTATCCACTGCCATGAGTTACATTGTGGGAGTATTCATAGGCGGAATCATCGCGCCCATCGTTTCAGCCAATTTATAACGTAACCGAGGGAACCGGGAAACTACCGACCTCTGTTACTGCGCAACAATGATCAATTGATACTTCTTCAAACGTAACCCACCATTTGAACGGGTCATCTCCGACACTCATCCCGTATTCACTCACTTCTTTCATCGCAGCAAAACGCTTTTTATCAGATACGGCCATTTCCATTATGGATGGCCAACTGAAAGCGCGTATTTCTTTTGGATCAAAGCTATATCGGACTTTCGACACCTCCGGATTACCGATCGAATAACAAAATTCCTGCTCCGTAAACCAAACATAACGCCCGCGCGCTTTGTATTCCTTCTTTGTCGACCGCCATTGAAAACTTAACTCGGACGCTCGTGGCTGGTTTAAGTGGAGCCCGGCTTCTATGAAATATTCGAGACGACACCCCTCCAGCCCTATAAAACCAGAGGAGTCGATCTCTTTTCGAATCGGGCTGTGAGTGAAGTGGTAGATCATTAAATTTCTTGTTTAAGCGTATCGATTTCGCTCTTAAGGCTCTGTATGTCCTGCTCACACTCTTCAATACGGAGTTTCGCTAGCTGCTTACGCTGCTCTTTACCTGTCGAGGTTAAATGATAAGTCTGACCGCGCTTGCCTTTGGATGTCGTAACAACATTGGTTTCAAGGATGCCAGCTCCAACAAGTGCGCGAATTGTTTGGTTTGCTGTTCCCAAACTCACGTCAACTTGCTCTGCTAACTCACGCTGCGAGATCTCTTCTGCTTTTTCAATGACTCGCAAAAGATTCAATGCGCGTTCAGTCGATAAACCCATTTCGATGCCTCTTAGAAAAACAATGTATACAAAATATTGGTTGCAACCCGCGATTTTAAAGGGCACTTTCAAAAAACAAAACGCGCCCGCTTTTCACTGGATGAACATTGTGCTTCTTAGAATACTCGATAACCGTAAAAAACTCACTTTTACGCTATTAATCAGCCTTTTATTGGCGTTTGAGGTACAAAGGCACGTTATTTTCCCTATTGAGAGCTTGCTGAATTTTGAGATCACTAAGCATGCAAGCATGGTGTATTTGCCAGCAGGCGTGATCTTTTTATCGTTTTATCTTTTGCGTTGGTGGTTTTTGCCGGTGATATTAATCGGTCGGACATGGATTTCAGTACAGCTGACCGGCACTGAACTTTTGTTCGATGCGATAGTATTTAGTTTCATCGTGTCATTGCTCTATCCGCTATGGTTGCACCTTCTCAACAGAGCAAAATGGGATGTTTTCGGGGACGTCGACCAAAATCAACTAACTGTTACTGGAGCCATGATATTCGCACTGCTTATTTCGTTCACAACTGGCATTTTCTCGGCCATTCAACAAACCCTTTCCGGGGCTGTACCAGCTGATCAAGCGCTTCATTACACCGTGCACTTCGTTATCGGAGATACGCTTGGAACAGGAGTTGTAATTTTCATCTTCTACAGGCTGCTTCAGTGGAATATCCGTTTACGCAATTCTCGAACGAGCTGAATTCCAGAAGAATCAAAGGCTAATCTTGGCAAAATAGTTGTCTAATCTTTTTCAAATCCCCGCCCATACTGTGAAACAGATCAGCTAATTTTGCCGATTGGGTATACCCGCCCTCTGGATTGATTTGGAACCATCCAAATACAGTGCTGTTTTCATCCATTATGATCGGACCCTGGGTCGATCCAGACCATGGGCTTTTTGGTGATTCAGGATTTCCGTAATCGCCCGACTGATTCCAAATACTTTTGGAGGCTTTCAGGCTTCCATAGTGGCCTTCAAAATTGCAAACGGAATCCGGAGCCGTCGATACACAATCTAAACATCCGAGAAAAACATCGTCTGAATATATTAAAAGTCGTCCAGATGCGGGAGTTGATAGCAACACCGTAACAATTGAGAGTAATGCAGTTAACTTCATGTTCATGGCCTCCCCTCGCGATCAAACCTCAAACATCGATGGTCATTCAGTCGTCAAAATCTATTCTACTGTCACTCGATCGTCGAAGTTCCCAGGGTGAACTATCTGTCTTACTTGACTTCGTAGGTGACAAACGAACTTACACTTCCGTATTGATCGTATAGTGATCTTGCTGTCGTATTATCTTCTGCAGTCATCCAACGAAGACACTCAAACCCATTGTTCTTACAAATAGAGATCAACGTTTCAATCATTATTCGACCGTAACCTTGATTTCGAAATTGGTTGGGAACAAACAAGTCGTTTAAATACATCCTATGACTTGCTCGTAAAGGATTAGGATGAACTTGATAGTTCGCTAGTCCAACTAACTTGTCGTCGACCTCTACGACGAATCCATATTGAGGGTGTTCATCGTTCAGTATCCAACCGAAGGTCGTTTGTAGATCTGCTTCCGACACCTCGACACCGTAGAATTGCTTATATCCGGAGTAGAGAACTTTCCACTGATCATAGTCTGTCGGTTCAACTGGTCTGATATCCAAAACTAAGGTTCCTTGAGTGAATATACGACTACCGTTACTTTGGAGATTTTTCTCACAAAAGTCTCTCGGTATTTTTTCCGTTCTTTAAGTTTCTTTAAAGTCGTCCAAACCAACTTTGTACTAAACAAGTCCGTTCTAGAGGGTCGTATTCGATTTGTATTCAAAAAGTCTCGTATTTGAACAGTCGAATAACCCCTTCGATCTAACTCTAAAATTAGATCAAATCGACTGTTGTATTCTTCACTAAATTGTTTCGAAGTGAAAAGTGGTGAATTGATCATCACCGTAAATTGAAAACAGTAGATGGTAGTGAAATTATTTTTTTTAAATCTACTCCACCGTGACTGATTTAGCCAAGTTCCTTGGCTGATCAACATCTGTACCTCGAAGCACTGCCACATGGTAGGAAAGAAGTTGTAGCGGCAATGTAAAAACGATTGGCGCGATCAGAGGATCAGTCGCCGGTATCACGCACTGAGTAATCTCATCGGCAGCCTCACTTGCAATTGCAAAATCGGCGAAAACGATCAATTGACCACCACGTGCTTTAACCTCAGAAAGATTGGAACGAAGTTTTTCAACCAACTCATCATTTGGGGCAACCGCAACCACCGGCATGGTTTCATCAACAAGCGCTAACGGCCCATGTTTCAGTTCGCCCGCTGGATAGGCCTCTGCGTGAATGTATGACAACTCTTTTAGCTTCAGAGCACCTTCCATCGCAATAGGATTCATCGTCGAACGGCCTAAAAATAATGTGTGCTGCTTGTCGATAAACTGTTCAGACATACGTTTGATTTGAGGCTCAATAGCGAGGGCAGCCTCAAGGAGCGAGGGGAGTTGCTGCAGCGTGGTAACAAATACACCCTCATTAAAGCCATCAGCCCCGCGGCTCTTGGCCATCAATCCTGATAGAAGCAACAAAACCGTGAGCTGAGTGGTAAACGCTTTTGTGCTTGCAACACCAATTTCCGGACCTGCCTCTGTGAGTAACGCAAGCTCAGTTTCACGAACGAGGCTCGAGGTCGCAACGTTACAAATTGCAAGCGTCGCCAACACGTGGGTCCGATCCATGTGACGCAGCGCAGACAACACATCTGCAGTCTCACCAGATTGAGAAATCGCAATCCACAAGGTGTTGGGCAGTGTAACTACCTTTCGATATCGATATTCGCTGGCTATCTCGACTTGGCACGGCACGCCGACAAGATTCTCTATCCAATATTTAGCAACAAGGCCCGCGTGATAACTCGTTCCACAGGCAACGATTTGTACCGCCTGTGCTCGTGCCAAAAGGGAATCACCATTTGGCCCCAATATGCCTTTTAGTATCCGATCTTTTCCTAACCGTCCTTGTAGGGTCGCAGAGACGGCTTCTGGCTGTTCATGAATCTCTTTTGCCATGAAATGGCGATACTGCCCCTTCGATGCCTGTTCACTTGAAGCGGTTGCGCGCACGATTGGTCGACTTACAGACAGATGATTCTCATCAAAAATCTCGAGTGTCTGTGAGGTGAGCTTGGCTGAATCACCTTCGTCCAAAAAGATAAAACGATCGGTCACATGAAGCAGTGCAAGTTGGTCAGATCCAACAAAGTACTCACCATGCCCAACACCAATGACGAGAGGACTTCCCTGACGTGCGACCCATAGCACGCCCGGCGACTGCTCATCGATAATGGCAAGTGCGAAAGCGCCCTCTAAACGTTCAAGAGACGCGGTAACAGTCGTGTCGAAATCCCGGTGCGTCTGACTTAAATGATGAAGTAAGTGCGCGATCGTCTCTGTATCGGTATCAGAATCAAAGGTATAGCCGGCATCAGACAATTCACGCTTTAAGTCCTCGTAATTTTCGATAATACCGTTATGAACCACGGCAAAGCGACCCGACTGGTGCGGATGAGCGTTTCTAACGCTCGGAACACCGTGAGTAGCCCATCGGGTATGTGCGATGCCTTGAATTGCCCGAGAATCAGTGAGCAGTGCCTCAAGTTCAGCAACCTTTCCTTGCGCACGCGTTCGTTCGATATGGCCATTGACCAAGGTTGCGACACCCGCTGAATCATAACCGCGATATTCGAGTCGTTTGAGACCCTCGACCAGGATTGATTGAACTGGGCGCTCAGCGATTGCTCCAACAATGCCACACATGCATTAATCCTTGGGTTTCTTCGGCCTTTGATAGGCTGGGATGTTAATTTGTTTGCTTCTTGCAAGGGCTAAGTGTTGCTGCTCAACATCTGTTGTGATGACCGATCCGGCTCCCGTTGTCACACCATCGCCGAGTGTAACAGGAGCGATCAAACTGGTGTTTGAGCCAACAAAGACATCATCGCCAAGTGTCGTTTGATGCTTATAAGCTCCATCATAATTACAAGTGATTGTGCCTGCGCCTACGTTAACGCGTTTGCCAATAACAGCGTCACCAACATAGGATAAATGGTTAATCTTGGATCCTTCGCCGACTTTGGCGTTCTTAGTTTCGCAGAAATTGCCAACATGAGTAGCATCTGAAAGTTCAGTGCCAGGTCTCAAACGAGTGAATGGACCGACTTGAGCATTTGCTCCAACCGATGCCGATTCAGCAACTGTATAGGGCTTGATCACCGAACCGTCGCCGATGACAACATTTGTTAGGTGCGAGCCAAATCCAATCTGCACATTGGAACCAATCGAAACAGGCGAATTCAAAGTGACGTTTGGCTCAATAATCGTATCCGGTTGAATGTGAATATCGGACCCATTGAGATACACCGTTTCAGGAGCTACCAATGTCACTCCTGCAGACATCAGTGCATTTCGACGTTCCTGCTGGAGAAGTTGATTCAGTTCGGCCAGTTGCAAGCGATCATTGACACCCATCGTCGCTGTGACGGCACCTTCTACGCCGTATACCTCTCGACCTGAATTAACACTTAATTGAACGCAATCAGTCAGGTAATACTCATTTTGAGCGTTACCATTCGTTAACAGTGGCAATAGTTCTTGGAAGAGTGACGTAGGTGCCGCATAGATTCCACTGTTGATCTCAGAAATCGCACGCTCACTTTCCGAGGCATCACGGTGTTCAACAATCGACACCACATTACCTGTTGTATCACGGATGATGCGACCGTAACCGGTAGGATCGCCGACAACAGCGGTTAAGACAGCCAAACCGGATTCACCTGCAGCAATTAGCGGATCAATATCTTCTTCTGAAATTAAAGGGACATCGCCATACAACACGAGAGTTTGACCCTCAGACGCCAACCCATCCATTGCGATTTGAAGCGCATGACCAGTGCCAAGTTGCTGACGTTGATGAACAATTTCCGCCCCCTGTTCTAAAACAAAGGGGTCAACTTGATCAGATCCATGACCTGTGACAACACGGATTCGGCCACCACGTTTCTGAACCAACGACTTTGCGACTGAAATTACATGGCCAAGAAGTGGCTCGCCTGCAAGCTCGTGGAGGACTTTCGGAAGAGAGGAGTGCATCCGGCTGCCTTTACCGGCAGCCAGAATGACAATATTAAGCACGGCGTTGACGCAACTGCTCGATTACACGTAAACGTGCAACTGCTTCAGCCAGCTCAACAGCAGCACGTGAATATTCAAATTCAGACTGCTGTTCATCAAGAAGTCGCTTCGCTTCTTCTTGCGCGTGAATCGCCGCCGCTTCATCCAAATTTTCTGCACGCTCAGCTGTATCGGCCAAAATTGTGATTTGTGATGGAATCACTTCAAGGAATCCACCAGAAACAAAGAACAATTCATCCTCGCCGCTTTCAAATACAAGACGAACTGGGCCTGGTCTTAGCGAGGTGATTAAAGGGGCGTGTCCCGGCGTAATACCGAGATCACCCAAATCACCTGAAGCGATGACCATCTGAACTTCTCCCTCAAAAAGAGCTTGCTCAGCTGATACAACTTTACACTTCATGGTATGTGCCATGAGAACCCCTTAGAGACTCTTCGCCTTCTCAACTGCTTCGTCGATACCACCAACCATATAGAACGCTTGTTCTGGAAGATGGTCGTACTCGCCGTTCAAGATTCCTTGGAATCCACGGATCGTATCTTTCAATGAAACATACTTACCTGGAGAGCCAGTGAATACTTCAGCAACGAAGAATGGCTGCGACAAGAAACGCTCCATTTTACGAGCGCGAGAAACGGTCATCTTGTCTTCTTCAGACAATTCATCCATACCAAGAATCGCGATGATGTCTTTCAGTTCTTTATAGCGCTGAAGAATCGACTGTACATTACGGGCAACATCATAGTGCTCTTGACCAATAACAAGCGGATCGAGCTGGCGTGACGTTGAATCCAGCGGATCAACCGCAGGATAGATACCAAGCGCCGCAATATTTCGGCTCAATACAACTGTCGCATCCAAGTGAGCAAATGTTGTAGCCGGGGAAGGATCGGTCAAGTCATCAGCAGGGACATATACCGCTTGGATCGATGTGATCGACCCGGTTTTCGTAGATGTAATCCGCTCCTGAAGAACACCCATCTCTTCTGCCAACGTTGGCTGATAACCTACTGCCGAAGGCATACGACCCAAGAGTGCCGACACCTCTGTACCAGCCAGTGTGTAACGATAAATGTTATCGACGAACAAAAGAACGTCACGGCCTTCGTCGCGGAAATGCTCCGCCATGGTCAAACCGGTCAACGCCACGCGTAAACGGTTTCCTGGTGGCTCATTCATCTGACCATAGACGAGGGATACTTTGTCGAGAACGTTCGACTCAGTCATCTCATGATAGAAGTCGTTACCCTCACGAGTACGCTCGCCAACACCAGCGAATACTGAATAACCCGAGTGCTCGATTGCAATGTTACGGATAAGCTCCATCATGTTGACGGTCTTACCAACACCCGCACCACCGAATAGGCCGACTTTCCCGCCTTTTGCAAATGGTGCGACCAAGTCGATAACTTTAATACCTGTTTCGAGAAGTTCTGTCGACGCAGATTGCTCAGCAAACGTTGGCGCTGTGCGGTGAATTGGCATACGGGCTTTTTCGCCAATATCACCCTTTTCATCGATTGGGTTGCCCAAAACGTCCATAATCCGGCCGAGGGTTTCAGTACCCACTGGGACTGAAATGGCTGCGTGTGTGTTTGTCACTTCTAATCCACGTGACAAACCTTCTGTGGAACCCATTGCGATCGTGCGAACGATTCCATCACCGAGTTGCTGTTGTACCTCAAGAACAATCGGCTTCCCTTCAACGTTCAGCGCATCATAAACCTGAGGAACTGATTCACGCGGGAACTCGACGTCGATAACCGCGCCGATGATTTGGACAATCTTTCCGCTACTCATCGTATTTCTCCTAAAACAATCCGTTTTTACAGTGCCGCAGCACCGCCAACAATTTCTGAAATTTCTTGTGTAATCGCTGCCTGACGCGCTTTGTTGTATACCAACTCAAGATCGTCAATTAACTGACCTGCATTATCTGTTGCAGCTTTCATCGCAACCATTCGAGCTGCCTGCTCACATGCTAAGTTTTCGACCACTGATTGGTACACCAGCGATTCAACGTAGCGGATGAGCAAAGCATCCAACACTTCACGTGCATCAGGCTCATAAATATAATCCCAATGCGTGCCCATATTTGCAGACAGATCATCCTGCTGGTCTTTAGCAAGCGGTAACAGTTGTTGAACCGTTGGCTTCTGCGTCATCGTATTCACAAAGTGGTTGTAAACCACGTGCAAGCGATCGATTTTGCCTTCTTCATAAGCATCCATCATCACTTTGACGCTTCCGATCAGATCCGCAACTGTTGGCTGATCTCCAACTTGCCCCGCGGTTGCGACAACATTTCCGCCGAAACTGCGGAAGAAACCAAGGGCTTTTGATCCAATAACTGCCAAATCAACTTCCACACCATTTCCATGGTGCGCACCGAGTTCAGCGACTACTTTTTTAAATAAGTTCGCGTTTAATCCACCGCATAAACCACGGTCTGTGGAAACGACGATATAACCTACGCGCTTTACTTCACGCTCATCCAGGTACAAGTGATTATATTCTGGGTTTGCATAAGCCAAGTGGCCAATGACTTCCAAAATACGATCCGCGTATGGGCGAGTTGCCCCCATACGCTCCTGGGCTTTACGCATCTTTGAGGCCGCAACCAGCTGCATCGCACTCGTAATCTTCTGAGTGTTTTTAATGCTTCCGATCTGGGTGCGAATTTCCTTTCCGACTGCCATTCTGTGCCCCTTTCTTGTTACCCGGCCTTAATAGGTCCGCGATGATTTGAAAGATTCGACACAAGCTTTGAGCTTCGCCGCGATATCGTCGTTGTAGTTGCCCGACTCATTGATTTCGTCACGCAGTGCCGCGTGCTCGGAATTAAAGTAGTCAAGCAGCGCTGCTTCAAACGCGACAACCTTTGTCACATCAACATCATCTAGGAAGCCTTCGTTCGCAACGAACAAGACAAGACCCATTTCCGCAACTGATTGAGGGCTGTATTGCTTCTGCTTCATCAACTCGGTTACCCGCTGACCGTGCTCAAGTTGCTTCCGCGTGGCATCATCAAGATCCGATGCGAACTGAGCAAATGCTGCTAATTCACGATACTGAGCAAGTGCGAGACGAATACCGCCGCCAAGCTTCTTAACGATCTTAGTCTGGGCCGCACCACCCACTCGAGAAACCGAGATACCTGCATTCATCGCTGGACGAATACCAGAGTTAAATAGGTTGGTCTCAAGGAAGATCTGACCGTCGGTAATCGAAATTACGTTGGTTGGTACGAATGCAGAAACGTCCCCGGCTTGCGTTTCAATGATTGGAAGTGCGGTCAATGAACCTGTCTTTCCCTTCACTTTGCCACCAGTGAATTGCTCAACATAATCAGGATTCACTCGCGCCGCACGCTCAAGCAGACGCGAATGCAAATAGAAAACGTCACCTGGATATGCTTCTCGTCCTGGCGGACGACGTAGCAATAGTGAAATTTGACGATACGCAACCGCTTGTTTTGACAGATCATCATAAACGATCAATGCGTCTTCACCACGATCACGGAAATATTCACCCATGGTGCAACCTGAGAAGGGTGCCAAGAACTGCATTGCCGCAGGATCGGCAGCACCCGCCGCAACGATGATGGTGTGATCCATTGCACCGTGTTCTTCAAGCTTACGTACGACTGATGCAATCGATGACTGCTTTTGACCGATCGCAACATAGATACATTTTACGCCGGTACCTTTTTGGTTGATGATTGCGTCAATCGCGACGGCAGTTTTACCAGTTTGACGGTCGCCAATAATCAACTCGCGCTGACCGCGACCGATTGGAACCATGGCATCAATTGCCTTCAGGCCTGTTTGAACCGGCTGGTCAACTGATTGACGCGCGATAACGCCGGGAGCAACTTTCTCAATCGCATCCGTACCGTCAGACTCAACGTCACCTTTACCGTCGACTGGAGTGCCGAGTGCATCAACAACGCGGCCCAGGAGGCCATTTCCTACCGGCACTTCCAAAATGCGACCGGTACAACGAGCGGTCTGCCCTTCAGCAAGCTTTTGGTAGTCGCCGAGTACGACGGCGCCCACAGAGTCGCGCTCGAGGTTAAGTGCCATACCATAGACACCACCGTCAAATTCAATCATCTCACCGTACATCACGTCGGCAAGGCCATAGATACGAACGATACCGTCTGAAACGGATACGATCGTTCCTTCATTTTTTGCTGATACAGCGATATCTGCTTTCGCAATTCGCTGTTTGATCAGTTCGCTGATCTCAGAAGGATTCAATTGATCCATGAAACTTTCCTTTCAAATTCTCTTTGCTTAAGCGGTCAGGGATTCGGCTATTTTTGATAGCCGTCCGCGCACCGTTGCGTCAATTACAGTGTCACTCGATCGAATTTCGAAACCGCCAATCAACGATTGATCTACGGCAGTCTCAACACGAATAGATTTGCCCGCATGTCGCGCTTGCAACTTAGATTCCAGAAGTTGAACCTCATCAGCAGCCAGCGGAAATGCGCTAGTAATCGTCACTTCCAAAGCTTGTTGGCCTTGTGCTAACAGGGTTTCAAATTCTTTCGAAATTACAGGTAGCGCCAGAAGACGTCCGTAATACGCCAACGCCTCCATGAGTGCGTCTGCACCATCTACTGTTACGTCTTTGGTCAAGTCAGCAAGAATCGCGCATTTTGCATCGCCTTTTACGGCTGGATTCTTGAGAACTTGAACCATCGCTTCATCAGCGGCGATCACAGCGGCTTTTTGCAAAAACGCACTCCAAGCAGCTTCGGCTTTAGCCGCTGCCGCATGAGCAAATATCGCCTTCGCGTAAGGTCGGGCGATCGTGGTGAGTTCTGCCATCAGTCGCCTCCTTAGAGCTCGTCAGCCAGCTCGGCTAACAACTTCTTATGCGCAGCCTGATCGACAGTCGCTCCTAACACTCGCTCTGCACCGACAACTGCCAGTTTTGCGACATCAGCACGCAATGCCTCACGGGCTTGGGCTGCATCTTGAGCGATTTGGGCTTGAGCGGACGCCATTATTTTTTCAGCTTCTGCTCTAGCCTTATCTTGTGCTTCTTCAACGATCTGTGACGATCTCTTGTTTGCCTGCTCTAACAGCTCTGTAACTTGCGTACGCGCTTGCTTCAGTTCATCTTCGATCTGAGACTTTGCGTTTTCAAGTTCACGAGCCGCTTTGTCAGCAGCATCAAGGCCTTCTGCGATCTTCTTCTGGCGTTCAGCCAGGGCCCCAGAAATTGGAGGCCAAACATACTTCATACAGAAGATGACAAAGATCGTAAATGCGATGAGCTGCCCTATAAGGGTCAGGTTTAAATTCACAATTACACCTCGCGGTCGGTTAAATCATCCAAAGGATCGGGACGTCTTAAACCTGTGCCACGAACGGATTCGCAAACGTGAAGAACAGCGCAATACCAACACCGATCATTGTCACCGCGTCAAGAAGACCCGCAACGATGAACATCTTCACCTGCAACATTGGGACCATTTCTGGCTGACGCGCAGCGCCTTCCAAGAATTTGCCGCCCAAGATACCAAATCCAATTGCGGTACCAAGTGCACCCATACCGATTAGCAGTGCTACGGCAATCGCGGTCATTCCAACTACAGTTTCCATATTTCCTCCAATTAAAGGACGTTAAAATTAAATCGTTATATTAGTGATGCTCGTGAGCCATCGAGAGATAAACAATCGTAAGCATCATGAAAATGAATGCCTGAAGCACGATCACAAGAATGTGGAAGATTGCCCAAGGAACAGACAAGAACCACTGCAAGTAAAACGGCAACAATGCAATCAAAATGAAAATCAGCTCGCCGGCGTACAAGTTACCGAACAGTCGAAGAGCCAATGAAATTGGTTTTGCGATCAAGCCAACGCCTTCAAGCAAGAAGTTAAAGGGAATCATCCATTTCCCGAATGGCTGTAATGTGAGTTCGCCGACGAATCCGCCCACACCCTTAATTTTAATCGAATAGAAAATGATCAGTAAAAACACGCCGATCGACATGCCAAGAGTCGCATTTACATCTGTGGTTGGTACGATCTTCATATACTCAACCCCAGCGATCATGAATAAATAAGGAACCAGATCGACTGGAACTAAATCCATCAAGTTCATTAGGAAGATCCAGCAACAGATGGTCAAAGCCAAAGGTGCGATGAGATTACTCTTACCGTGGAACGTTTCTTTAACTGACTTATCAACAAACTCAACCATCAATTCGACAAAGTTGAGCACACCTGTTGGAACACCGGCATGTGCAGCTTTTGCCCCAACACGGAATAACCAACAAAACAGAATTCCTAAACCTACAGACCACGCCATGGTGTCGACGTGTATAGCCATGAACCCCATTTCTGAGGCTTCCTTCGCACCATGTGCAAACGACCAACCGTTTTCAGGGTGATATCCATACGTGAGATTCGTCAGGTGATGCTGAATGTACTCAGATGGTGTTGGGTTTTGAAGCGCCATTACTGTTTCCAATTAATGTGTTCGTGTCCCACCCAAAATCAGGGGGAGACTCAATTGTCCAACCAGGACCGTCATAACGAACCCGGCAAGTACTGCAGAGGCTTCTAAAGGATCGGAGTTTATCCAAACCAAAGCAAACAAAGCTGCAGTCGTACTTAATTTAAGCCCTTCACCTACAAACAGGTTCTTGGCTATTACGCGCGCATTGCGCGCTCCGCGTTGCCTAAATACCCAAAACCCAAAAAGGCTCTGCGGAACAATCGCAACGCTTCCTCCCACTATCACGCTTAATGCATGCAACGGGCTTAAAACTATGTATCCGATGACCGAGGCTCCAACCGTTATGGCGGCTTGAATCAAAAAAACAATGACCGCCGGATGATTCGTTGGAAAAACAGTCATCCGTTAACCGCGGGAGTATATGCAGTCAAATGTGTCGGATCAATGACAATCATAAAAACTAAGGCGAAGGTCTTGTGTTCTAGTCTTTCGCTTTTAAGCGAGCGACGATGCCATCAAGAATATCAAGCGACCCATATTCAATAACGATATGACCTTTCCCACCACTTTTGGTTTTAATCTGAACCGTGGCCCCGAGGCGGTCCGACAGTTTCGCCTCTAGCCGACTCACATCTGGATCTTTGCCCTCCGATTTCTCGGGAGACGTATCGTCAGCCAATAAACGCTTAACTAGCGTTTCTGTCTGCCTAACCGACAACTGAGACTTTAAAACATCCTCAGCTGTTTTCTGCTGCATATTTTCGGGCAACGGTAACAGCGCACGTGCATGACCCATTTCTATACGGCCATCTTCTAGCATCGTTTGTACGCTCTGAGTAAGATTTAACAACCGAAGCAAATTAGCTACATTTGAACGACTTGATGAGATCATTGTCGCCAGCGCTGTTTGATCCATTGAAAATTGATCGCGCATTCGAGCTAGCGCTCGCGCTTGCTCAATGGCCGTTAGTTGCTCTCGTTGAATATTTTCAATTAACGCTAAAGCAGCAACTTGTTGATCATCAAGATCGCGGGCAATAGCTGGGATTTCTGTAATGCCAGCGCGTTGACTTGCTCGCCATCGACGCTCACCTGCGATTAGTTCATAACCCCGAACTGTTTGGCGAACGACAACTGGTTGCATGACGCCATGTTGCCGAATCGAATCAGCTAATTCATCGAGCTCAAGTTCACTAAAACGGGTACGAGGTTGAAAAGGATTAGGAATTATTTTTTCAACAGGAAGCTTCATTAAGCCTGTTGAATCCTGCGGCTGCTTTGTACTTTGCGCTGCTTGATCTTTATTAAGAACAGCATCAACTGTCGACTGATCGAGGCCTAAAAGTGGGTTGAATCCAAGTCCGCGTTTTTTTTGAGTCATGCTGCTTTTTTCAATTTGAGTCGTTTACGTAATTCAGATGCTAGTGCTAGATATGACAAAGCGCCTTTTGATAGACGATCATATCGAAGTACTGGTAATCCATGGCTCGGCGCTTCTGCCAACCGGACATTTCTAGGTATTACCGTCTTAAACACTTGTTCCCCAAAAAATTGTTCGAGCTGCTGAGACACTTGACGAGTCAAACTGGTTCGCGGGTCATACATCGTGCGAAGAACGCCATCAATAACTAATTCTGGGTTGTGGCTCCCACGAACTTGATCAATAGTCTCGATTAATGCAGCAATCCCCTCGAGCGCAAAGAACTCACATTGCACTGGAACAATGACGCCATCAGCAGCAATTAGTCCGTTAATGGTCAACATACTCAAGGCTGGCGGGCAGTCAATCAGAACAAAATCATAACTTTCAGCTTGTTCAGCAAGCACATCTTTCAATCGAAACTGCGCCCGCGCCTGACCAATAAGGCCAACTTCAGCTTCTGTTAACTGGATATCTGAAGGCAATAAATCGTATCCAGCCTCTGTTCCCAAAATACATGTTTCTCGAAACGTAGATTCGCCAAGTAGCAATCCGCGCACATCGTGTTCGATCGTAGTCTTTAAAACGCCAGAACCTGAGGTTGCATTACCTTGGGGATCGAAATCAATGACCAATACCTGGTAACCCATCTCACTGAGGGTGGCACCCAGATTTACGCAGGTTGTTGTTTTACCAACACCGCCTTTCTGGTTTGTTATCGCAATAATTCGGGTCATTCTGATCTCTGCTTGACTACTGCTAACATCCGCTGTTCATCAACGACATGCGGCAACTTATGTAACTGAAACATACAGTTGTCATGTGTCGATTGTGCGTCAACTATTTCACTCTCTGCTTGTGCCCCTTTCATGGCCAAAATTTCACCACCGGGCTTTAGGAAAGCAAGTGAGCATTCGATCATACCATTGAGATGAGTAAAAGCTCTGCTGATTATTTGATCAAACTGTTGCGTTGTTGATAACTCTTCGATGCGCTTATGAACTATTGTCAGATTGCTTAAATCACATAACGTTTTGATATGCCTCGCAAAAGCTAATTTTTTATCGTTAGAATCAATCACTGTCACATGAGTGTTTGGGAAGAATAAAGCTAGCGGTATTCCAGGAAATCCTGGACCTGTCCCAATATCAAGCAATTCTCCGCTACGGATAAACTCATACGGAGTCAATGAATCAAGTATTTGATAAATCAATACACTTTCTTCATCGCGATGTGCACTGAGATTAAAAATACGATTCCATTTTAGATGTTCATCAATAATCGTTTGTAAGCTTTCCAATTGGGTATTTGAATACACCAATCCAATGTTGTTCAGGCCCTCAGTTAAACCCATCAGCTTGCTAAATGAGTTAGTTCAAGTTTTTTTAGATGCACTAGAAGCAAACTCACGGCCGCTGGGGTTACCCCCGAAATTCTGGATGCTTGGGCTATTGTCTCTGGTCGATGATCAAGTAATTTTTGTTTCACTTCATTCGATAAACCAACGATTTTTGAATAATCCATATCAGCAGGCAATCGAACTTGTTCATTCTTTTTTAGCTTTTTAATTTCATCGGTTTGGCGGTCAATGTAGCCAGAATACTTAACTAAAATCTCGACTTGGGACGACACTGAGGGATCATCGTGGCATTCGATATCAGCAAAATCGACCAGATCTTGATAATGAATTTCAGGCCGTTTTAACAAATCATGCGCTGTTGACTCTTTTGACAGCGGAGCAGTCAGTACCTGATTTAATTTATTTATGCACGCATCTGTTGGTCGAACCCAAATAGACCTTAATCGAATCATTTCAGTCTCTATACGCTCTTGTCGATCATTGAACTTTTGCCAAAGTCCGTCACTTACAAGACCAAGCGCACGCGCTTTTTCAGTAAACCGAGTATCTGCATTATCTTCCCGTAATGCCAATCGATATTCGGCTCGTGATGTAAACATGCGATAAGGCTCTTGTGTCCCTAACGTAATCAAATCATCAACCATAACGCCCAAGTAACCTTCATCACGTCCAACAGTCCATGAATCTTTATTTTGAGAGCGTAATGCTGCATTAGCACCAGCTAATAGACCTTGAGCGCCAGCTTCTTCATACCCGGTAGTTCCATTGATTTGACCGGCAAAATATAAGTTAGAAATTAATTTACTTTCTAACGTTGAATTTAAATCACGTGGGTCAAAGAAGTCATATTCGATTGCATATCCTGGTCTCGTAATAACAGCGTTAGCGCATCCCTCCATCGAACGGACAATCTCTAATTGAACCTCATAAGGAAGGGACGTACTTACACCATTCGGGTACAACTCATACGAAGTTAGACCTTCTGGTTCCAAGAACACTTGGTGTGTTGGTTTATCAGCAAAGCGCACCATTTTGTCTTCAATCGATGGACAATATCGCGGACCGATACCTTCAATAACACCAGCGTACATCGGACTTAAATGTAAGTTATCTAGAATAATATCTCGTGTTTTTTCGGTCGTTCGTGATAGATAACAGGGAACTTGGGTTGGATGCTCGTTTCCAACACTAGTTATAGATAAATATGGCGTCGGCGTATCCCCTGGCTGTTCTGTCAAACTTGCTAAATCAACTGAACGAGAGTCTATCCTCGGTGGCGTTCCAGTTTTTAAACGAGCAATTCGAAATGGCTTATCCCGTAAGGACTTCGCCAAATCATTTGATGCTGGATCTCCGGCGCGCCCACCGGATTGCTGATTCATTCCGATATGGATTTGACCTGCTAAGAATGTTCCGGCTGTGATAACCACTGTCTTGGATCGGAGTTTTAACCCCATCGCTAACACAACACCCGTCACCTGATTGTTTTCGATGACGAGATCAGAAACCGGTTGTTGAAATACTGTGAGATTTGCAGTTGTCTCTATCGCGTGTCGCATATATTGGCGATATAAAACCCGGTCTGCCTGAGCTCGAGTCGCTCGAACAGCTGGTCCTTTTCGTTGATTTAATATTCGAAATTGGATGCCAGCGCGATCAGTCACTTTTGCCATTAACCCATCACAAGCATCTATTTCTCGAACAAGGTGGCTCTTCCCAATCCCACCAATAGCCGGATTACAAGACATTTGACCAAGTGTCTCTATGGAATGAGTCACAAGCAAAGTGTCGCAACCCATTCGAGCTGCAGCATGTGCCGCTTCAGTTCCAGCATGACCACCGCCAACGACGATGACATCAAACAAACGTGTGTAATCCATATATATAAAAGAATATTTAAAGAAAAGTATTGTTGAAGTTATTTATATTACGGGTGTTTCCTGTTGTGGAAAAGGTATTTTTTTATTTGGTTATCAGACATTTAAAGCATTTCTAATGATGTGTGTAAGCAGGCATGAGATAACAGGAGAACTTGTTGATACGACTGTACAAAAGGCTGAGTTATCCACGCTGATATTTGTACATAAGTTATTCATGGATTCATGCTGGGGTCTGTCCACATCATTTACCAATGCAAAACGTGGAAAAAATACTTGTTAAAAGGTCATCAGAAGTAAAGGTTCCAGTAATCTCCGAAAGAGCATTTTGAGTTAGGCGTAAGTCTTCGGCGATTAAGTCGATGGTTTCGATGGTGAGGTGGTGATTCGTTGTTGCTTCAATGCAAGCCTTAGCTTTTTGAAGGTGCTCTAGATGCCTTTGTCTTGCTAAGAACGGTGTTTCTAAATGAGTTGTTAAACTTAATTTTTCGAGTAACCAGTTACGGAATTCTGGTAAACCGAGACCTGTTTTTGCAGAGATTTCTAGTAATGGATAATGAGTTTGGTTTCGGATGGGAGCAACTTGTATGTCAATTTTTGTACGCAACAAACCAATGGCTGTTTCGGTGTTTCCGACGAGATTAAGAACAGTATCTTCTGAGATTGTCTGATGACGTTCATCAAATAGACAGAGAACTAGATCCGCTGTTTGGATAGCATTGATGGCACGGGTGATCCCTTCATTTTCGATTACATCGTCAGTTGATCGAATTCCCGCTGTATCGGTAATTCGAATTTCAAGTCCATCAATTAGCAAGTCATGCCGTATTAGATCTCTGGTTGTTCCAGGGATATCAGTGACGATAGCGAGTGGTTCTTTGGCTAGTGCATTGAGTAATGAACTCTTTCCAGCATTCGGTTCACCGATCAAGACAATCTCAGCCGATCGGTTCAATTTCGCGCCTTCGTTTGCGGAAACAATGAGTGTATTCAGTTCGCTGTTGATTTGGCTGATTGTTGAAGAAAATGCTTCAATGCTACGAGGCTCAATATCTTCATCTGGGAAATCTATATGAGCTTCAATTTGTGTTCTGAGGTTGATGAGGTCAGTCACAATTTTATTTACTTGATTAGCGAATTGCCCTCTTAAGGAATTATTCGCTGCTTTGACAGCAGATACTGACGATGCATTGATTAAATCACTTATTGCTTCAGCTTGGGTTAGATCTATTTTTCCATTTAGAAAAGCACGTTGACTAAATTCGCCAGGTTCCGCAAGCCGAGCTCCAAGCGCTGTCATCAGTCGAAGTATTGTTTGAATGACAACAGGTCCACCATGACCTTGAAACTCAACTGTATCCTCACCCGTGAAACTATGAGGGGCTACAAAATAAATCCAGATGCCGGTATCGATGATTTCACTTTCGGACGTAATTGATCCGAATGTTGCAATGCGTGGTTTAAGAGATTTGCCGCTAAGTTTAGTTGCTATCTCAGCACTTTGAGGTCCTGAAAGGCGAATGATACTGATCGCCCCACGACCAGGAGCTGTAGCCGAGGCGACGATCGTATCTGAGTGAATCATGAGTGTTAATGATCAGCTTTTTCGATCGATTTCGTAATGACCCACTGTTGAGCAATCGACAAAATGTTGTTGACGACCCAATACAGAACCAGTCCGGCTGGGAACCATAAGAAGAAGAATGTAAATGCGACTGGCATGTACTTCATGATCTTTGCTTGCATTGGATCTGGTGGTGTTGGGTTAAGCGATGTTTGTATATACATCGATACACCCATTAATAGTGGCAAGATAAAATATGGATCTTTGACACTCAGATCTTCGATATACAAGATAAATGGAGCTTGGCGTAATTCAACGCTTTCGAGTAGCACCCAGTATAAAGCGATGAACACAGGCATCTGCACGAGAATTGGTAGACAGCCACCAAGTGGATTGATCTTCTCACGCTTATAAAGATCCATCATTTCTTTGGACATCCGCTGGCGGTCATCGCCATACAATTCACGCATTCGGGTGATTTCAGGCGTGAATTTGCGCATTTTAGCCATCGACTTATAGGCTGCAGCTGATAACTGGAAGAAAGCAGCTTTTACAATGACAGTGACTAAGATGATGGCGAAGCCCCAGTTGCCAACATATGTTTGAATGAATTTAAGTAACCAAAACAGAGGCTGAGCAATAAACCAAAGCCAACCGTAGTCAACAACGAGTTCTAAACCTGGCGATAGCAGTTCGAGGGTATCCTGATCTTTTGGTCCCACGTACAAAGTTGCTGTTGTTTGTCTGGTTTCGCCGGCTGGGACTACAAGATCAGGGCTAATAATGCTGCCAATAAAATGGCCGTCTTGGTTTGTTCGGAACGAATAAAGATGCGTTTGATCATCTTCAGGAATCCAGGCACTCGTAAAATAATGCTGAAGTAGGGCAAGGTACCCACCAGCGACTGAGTTGTTTTTCAATTCTGTATTGAGTTCGCGGGCATCGGTCGAAGTCTCAAAGTCTGTGAATGAGACTTTACGATATCGCTCATCAGCTGTTCTCAGTGCATACCCCAAAAATGCTTGCATACCCATCGAGTTTTGGATTGATGGGTCTGCTGAATTATCTCGTTTCAACTGAACAAAAGGAGATACGGTTTTAGCTGCGTCTGATGAGTTTTCAATTGTATGAGTAACTTTGATGTCGTAACGCGTAGGATCAATGAAGAAGGTTTTTGTAACGACAATGCCCGTTGGGGTTGTTGTCTGAATGGAGATATCAGTTGGTTCCTCGATGCGATATTGATCTTGTTCTGCTACGTAGACGGGGCGGCCTGCAGAAGATGCGTCTGGACCATCTGTGCCGACTAATCCGCTTTGAGCAACATAGGTACGATCTTGGGTATCAAGCAATGCGATCGGGTTATCTGGGTTTTTTAATGAAACAGGAAATTCTTTGAGTAATACCTGAGTGATATCGCCGCCTGTTAGAGCAATAGTAATATCACTAATGGGCGTGCTAACAACAATATGATCACTTGTGGTGGTGGATTCGAGCGGTGCGGTTGCTGCTTGTGTCTGACCGCTCCCTGAAGGTATCTCATTGGCCACAGGTGTTTGTGAATTAAGCGGTTGTGCCGTGATAGGAGCTTGAGAGACTTCGTCGACAGTTTCCGTGTAATGGTTCCACTGAAGGAAGAGCACGTAAGTCAATATGCCTAGAATTGCAAGAAGGCCAGTGCGTTGAATATCCATTAATGTTGTCTCGTTTTTCCTTTGTATTCGGGGACCGGATCATATCCGCCAGGGTGGCCGGGGTGACATTTACCGATTCGTTTTATTCCCAGCCACAAGCCCTTGATAACACCATGTGCCTCAATGGCTTCTATCATATATGCCGAGCAAGTTGGTTGAAACCGACATGATGGCGGAATTAATGGGGAGACAAAGTACCGGTAGAAACGAATTACCGCAATTGCCAAGCCGCCAAAAATACCATTATCACGCATCAATATTTTCGAGTCGTTTGAACAGTTTGGTAAATGCGCGAGTGAGCTCGTCTTGGAATAGAGGCGTCTTGAGGTTATCTGGCACCTGTCTCGCAATGATAACTATATCGCTGTAAGGCGATGTCCAACGTGAGCGAACATGCTCTCGGATGACACGCCGAAATCGATTGCGGTCGACAGCTCGTCGAAGTTTTTTCTTCGATGTGACAAAGCCGATACGGTGAGTTGATGCGCTCCGATTTAATTTTGCCAAAACTAAAAAGTCCCGATTGCTAGCTTTAGCATCGGGACTTTCGAATACAGCGTCAAAATCGCTACGCGACGGTAATGAAATGACCGTCATGCGAGGACCTTCTTAAGCAGATAGGCGCTTGCGACCTTTTGCACGTCGACGAGCGATGATCTGACGACCGCTTTTAGTAGCCATCCGTGCACGGAAACCGTGATTTCGAGCGCGCTTGATAACGCTTGGCTGAAACGTACGTTTCATGACTCTATTCCTATCAATTCAATTTTACGGGGCGCGAAGTGTACCCAAAGAACAGATAGATTCAAAGAAATTTTAATGGTCGACGACGAATAATCATTGTTTTGGCCCAGAATAAGCGGCCTATTTTGGGCTGTGGATAACACTGGATTTTGATAATTAAGTCTTGATTTATATACTGATTTTTTAAGTTGCAGCAAGCGGGCGCTTAACTTATCCACAAATTGATCCAAAAACATTTATTTCTCTAAAAATCATATGTTTAGTAAATAGTTGAAGGTCGGCTATTGACCGACAGGGGATAGATTGTGCATAACTTATCCCCGTCGAGGAGTAAAAAAATAATGAATTGGGACGTGTGTGTTGAACAGCTTGCTGCAGAGTTATCCGCAGAGCAGCTGAATACATGGATAAAACCACTGCAAGTGGAAGAGAGTGCGCAGTCTATTTACCTCTTTGCACCGAATCGTTTTGTGAAAGATTGGGTCGTAGATCGGTATTTGGATCGTATTCAGTCATTTTACTCCCAACATGTCGGCGGTACATTTCATGTGTCGGTTCGTGTGGGATCTACAGCTGGAGATTCAACGCAAGCCCAGACAAAGAGAGTGACAACTGATCGTTCGAAGCCGATTCGGCAACAACTTGAACCCAAGCCAAACGAGGTGCAGGAGCGTGAACCAGCTGTTGTTGAAGGGTCTATTAAACACAGTAATCGACTGAACTTGGATTTTCGGTTTAATAACTTCGTCGAGGGTAAATCAAACCAGCTGGCCAGGGCTGCTGCACAGCGGGTTTCGGAGAAGCCTGGTTCTGAATACAACCCCCTGTTTTTATATGGTGATACTGGTTTAGGTAAAACGCATCTGATGCATGCCGTTGGTAACCAAATTCGGGCGCAAAATCCAAATGCAAAGATCATCTATGTTCATTCTGAGCGCTTTGTCGCCGATATGGTTAAAGCACTACAGTTGAATGCGATTGCCGATTTCAAACGAGTGTATCGAAATGTGGATGCGTTATTAATTGATGACATTCAGTTCTTTGCCGGCAAGGAAAAGTCACAAGAAGAGTTTTTTCATACTTTCAATAGTCTTCTAGAGGGTGGTCAGCAGATCATCCTCACTTCAGATCGCTATCCAAAAGAAATAGATAATATGGAAGATCGATTGAAGTCTCGTTTTGGGTGGGGTCTGACGGTAAGGCTTGAGCCACCTGAGCTTGAGACGCGGGTAGCGATTCTGATCAACAAGGCTCAGGAAGCTGGCGTGGATTTGAAGCGGGATTGCGCTTTTTTCATAGCACAGAAAGTAAGAAGCAATGTTCGCGATCTCGAGGGAGCGTTAAAGCGTGTATTGGCTAATGCTCATTTCTTTGGTCAGGCGATCACGTTAGATTTTGTTAGAGAGACATTGAGAGATCTGATTGCCGTTCATGACCGTCAGATCTCCCTCGACAATATTCAGCGAATGGTTGCGGATTACTTTAAAATAAAAATTTCTGATCTATTGTCGAAGCGTCGAAATCGCTCTGTAGCTCGGCCGCGTCAAGTAGCTATGGCGCTCTGTAAAGAGCTCACAGACCATTCGCTTCCTGAAATTGGAGAGGCATTTGGTGGGCGAGACCATACGACAGTTCTGCATGCTTGTAGAAAGATCAAAGAATTATGTGACACGGATTTGGCAATTCGAGATGATTACAGCAACTTGTTAAAAGCACTGACTGGATAAGGAACGACCATGGAATTTTCGGTTTCTCGCGAACAATTACTCGAGAAAGCACAGACTGCGGCATCCGTGGTCGAGCGTAAGCAGACAATGGCGATTTTAGCCAATGTATTGATCGAGGTGGATGCCACCGGTGCAGTGGTAACAGGTACGGACCTAGACACTGAAATTTCGACCAATATGGAGTTGGTGGAAGTTGCGTCTGGTGGTGCTGTTACTGTTCCTGGTAAGAAGCTTGTGGACATTGCGAAAGCATTGCCTGAGGGGTCGGTCGTCCAGTTTAAGCAAGATGGTACACAAATGTTGTTATCGTCTGGGCGCTCGCGGTTCAAGCTTGCAACACTTCCAGCTGCTGATTATCCGAGACTAGAAATCCGTGGTGACTTGACTACGGTTTCGTTGGCTAAGGGTCCGCTTCAGGATGCTATTGGCAAGACTCAATTTGCGATGGCGCAGCAAGACGTCCGCTACTACCTCAACGGTATGCTTTTTTCGATAGGTGGTGGAGAGTTTCGAACGGTTGCGACCGATGGACATCGGTTGAGTCTATATCAGACTCCGCTTGAGGGGATGTCAGCAGAGCCATCGTCGTTGATCGTCCCTCGGAAAGCTGTTCTGGAGCTAGCGCGTTTGGCGAACAGCGCTGACGACACCGTGGAGCTCGCGTTTTCAACGAGTCATTTCCGCGTTGCAGGTCCGACATTCGTCTTCACGAGCGTTCTAATTGACGGGCGTTTTCCTGATTATGAACGCGTGGTACCTCAGGGTGGTGATCATGTTGTTCGTGCTGATCGTAAGCGATTGAGAGAAGTATTGTTGAGGGCCTCAATTCTTTCGAGTGAGCAATATCGGGGTGTTCGTCTTCGCTTGTCTCAGGGTCAAATCGATGTAATGGCAAACAATGCCGAGCAAGAAGAGGCGCAAGAGTCTTTGGAAGTTGAGTTTGTAGGTCAAGATGGGTTCGAAATTGGCTTCAATGTGAGTTATCTGCTTGATGTGTTAGCGACGATAGAAACAGAAATGGTGGAGTTGCGGTTTGGTGACAGTAATCGTAGTGCGCTGGTTCTGGGTGTCGGCGATGATGCGGGACGGTATGTTGTGATGCCAATGCGTTTGTAAGTGATTAACTCGCTACACATACATCATGTAAGGGGGCTCGAGGAGACATCATTGTCGCTCGGGCCTTCTCTCAATTTATGGGTTGGTGACAACGGCGCGGGCAAGACTTCTGTGCTCGAGGCCGTATCGATTTTATCGGTAGGTCGGAGCTTCGTTACCTCTCGGTTAAAGTCTGTTATTGCCTTTGGTCAGCCGAGTTTGACGGTGTTTGGGCATGTAAATAATGGCGTCGAAGCACATCGCATGGCGATTCAGGTGAGTCGTGAGGATGAACGGAAGCTTCGGTTGGATGGTGCAATTGCCCGTGGGCAGGCAGCCCTAAGCCGTGTTTTGCCTGTGTTGCACATCACCCCTCATGCCACTGATTTAATATCCGGTAGCCCAGGAGATAGAAGGCGATTTTTGGACTGGGGTGCGTTCCACTGGTCTGGGGGGAGTGCTACGAGCTTTTCATCGCTTAGGAGGGCTCTTTTGCAGCGGAATACGGCGCTACGTAGTGGTATACTCAGCCTCGACGCGTTAGAGCCTTGGGATCGTCAAATAGGGTTTCATGGCGAAGCGGTTGACGGATGGCGGAGAGCGTTCCTAAGTGATGTGACTCCGGTGTTCCAGTCGTTGTGTAAGCGCTTTGAATTGGGAATTGAGCTGCAACTTGTCTACAGAAATGGTTGGGGCGGCGGGTCGTTGTCCGATGCTCTAAGGCAAAACCGGCCGCGCGATTTGAAATCTAGGTCTACGTTAGTGGGTCCGCAGCGTGCTGATTTTGATATTGGACGCGATGGAGGGCGGGCAGCGGATACATTGAGCCGAGGCCAATTGAAAATTGCGAACTTGGCTCTGGTTTTGGCTCAGTTGCGCGCAGCCGCGGGGTTAGGGATATCGCCTGTGTTATGTCTCGACGATATCGGCGCGGAGCTTGATGGCGATTTTCTGTCGCGCGTCTGGGATGAGGTTTTGTGGAGCAACGTTCAAGTTTTAGCCACGGGGATTAACATTGAGCGAGCCGGTTTAGATTTAAGTCGGTTGCGGGATGTAAACGTGTTTCACGTGAAACACGGAATTATTGAGTTGAAGTAAGGAAAAATGATGGAACAGAACCAGTCACCAGCGAATTATGATGGTAGCTCGATTAAGGTCCTGAAAGGACTTGAGGCCGTCAAAAAGCGCCCAGGGATGTATATCGGAAACACCGATGATGGAACTGGTCTTCATCACATGGTTTTCGAAGTCGTCGATAATTCGATTGACGAGGCGTTGGCAGGGCATTGCGATTTAATTGATGTAATTATTCACGCAGATGGCTCGGTGACTGTGCAAGATAACGGTCGTGGGATTCCGGTCGACGCCCATGAAGAGGGCAAGAGTGCGGCAGAAATCATTTTGACGGTGCTCCATGCCGGCGGGAAGTTTGACGAGAACTCCTACAAGGTGTCAGGTGGTCTTCATGGGGTCGGTGTGTCAGTGGTTAATGCGCTCAGTGAGAAATTGGTGTTAACGGTGAGGAGAGACGGCTCGGTATGGGAGCAGGAGTATCGGCATGGCGACCCGCAGGCGCCATTGGCACCGGTCGGCACAACATCCGAGACTGGGACGACCGTTCGATTTAAGCCTTCTGCCGACACTTTCGCGATTACCGAGTTTAGCTATGACGTGCTGGCAAAGAGGCTACGGGAACTGTCGTTTTTGAATTCTGGAGTTCGAATCAAGTTAACAGAAGAGAGCAGTGGCCAGTCGGAAGTATTTGAATATGAGGGTGGGCTGTCTGCCTTCGTAGGTTATCTGGGTAAAAATAAGACTTCGATTTGTGAAGTGTTCCATTTCATGTCTCCTGAGCGCGAAGACGGTATTGGCGTTGAGGTGGCGCTTCAGTGGTATGACACATATCAAGAGAACATTTTTTGTTACACCAATAACATTCCTCAGAAGGATGGTGGCACCCATTTGGAGGGTTTCCGGGCATCTTTAACGCGATCGTTAAATCAGTATATTGAGGAAGAGCAGCTTCTCAAAAAGGCCAAGGTCGCAACCTCAGGGGATGACGCGCGGGAGGGCCTGACAGCAATTATTTCTGTCAAGGTGCCGGATCCGAAGTTCTCGTCGCAAACAAAGGACAAGTTGGTTTCGCAGGAAGTAAAAACCGCAGTTCAGCAGGAGATGCGTGAAGCGTTTCAGACTTTCTTAGCTGAGCGTCCCTCAGAAGCGAAACAGATTGTTGCAAAGATGATCGACGCCGCGCGCGCTCGTGAGGCTGCTCGCAAAGCTCGCGAGCTGACCCGTCGCAAGGGTGCATTAGATATTGCCGGGCTTCCAGGAAAGCTAGCTGATTGCCAGGAGAAAGACCCTGGGTTGTCTGAGCTGTTCCTTGTGGAGGGTGATTCTGCGGGCGGATCAGCCAAACAAGGTCGGGATCGCAAAACACAAGCAATTCTACCTTTGAAGGGTAAGATTCTCAACGTCGAGAAAGCTCGGTTTGATAAGTTATTGAGCTCACAAGAAGTTGGAACCTTGGTAACCGCTTTGGGATGTTCTATTGGTCCTGAATTCGATATTGATAAGTTGAGGTACCACAAAATTATCATTATGACGGATGCTGATGTTGATGGTGCCCACATTCGTACACTGTTGCTGACGTTTTTCTATCGCCATTTAAAGGAGGTTGTTGAACGTGGGCACGTGTATATTGCGCAGCCACCTCTTTATAAGGTGAAGCGAGGCAAGCAAGAGCAGTATTTGAAAGATGAGGCAGCTTTGGACTCCTATCTGACTAATATGGCGCTTGATAGCGCTGCAGTTCATCCGGTGTCCGGTGATCCGATTTCGGGTGAAGTTCTTGAGCGTTTGTTTGAAACGTACCGTGCAGGCCGGGGTGTCGCTGAGAAACTATATCGGTTGTATCCATATGACGCGTTGCACGGAATGTTATTTGTGAGCCCTATTACGGTTACCGACCTGAAGGATGCTCAACGGTTGGAACAATTTGCCAGAGAGTTAGCCGGGCAATTGCCTAGTGATCCTCGTGAAGGGATGTTTTTCAGAGTGTCGGTTGAGCCGGATCCGGAAAGAAGCGAGTCTAGAATCCTGGTTGAGCGGATACAGCACGGTCTCACTGATCGATTTGTGTTCGGTCACCAGTTTTTTGACGGGGGTGACTTTGCCCAAATCGCAAAAGCGGCCGGTTTGTTAGTTGGATTAATGGGCGGTGGAGCAAGTGTTTCGCGTGGTGAGAAGTCCGTGGAGGTGACTGGGTTCGAGCAGGCTTACGACTGGCTGATGGCTGAAGCACGGCGCGGTCCCCAAATTCAGCGCTACAAAGGGTTGGGCGAAATGAATCCAGAGCAGCTTTGGGAAACCACAATGGATAGTACGACGCGTCGTCTCCTCAAAGTTACAGTTGAAGATATGATTGCCGCGGATCAAATGTTTGTTACATTGATGGGTGATGAAGTCGAGCCACGTCGCGAGTTCATCGAAGCTAATGCGTTGAATGTGTCTAATCTGGATGTTTAACGATTAGATAGTAGCCACTCAACGAATGCGTTGAGGTTTTCAAATATTGGGGTTGTTTCACGTGAAACAGCCCCTTTTTGTAGCTCGCCCTGCCCCTTCCCTGTTAACACGAGTGCAGCTCTTATCCCCATTCGGCCGGCGCATTCGAGATCTTTGGCGGTATCGCCTACCATCCATGTTGTATCAGGATCTAACGCAAATTGTTCGTTTATTGCTGCAAGAAGGCCGGTGTTAGGTTTCCTACACGAACATTGAGCATCAGGATGGTGGGGGCAATAGGCGATCATATGAATGTACCCACCCAGTTTCTCCAGCTCATCCCGCATCTTTTGGTGGATCATTGCTAGCGCCTCGAGGTCAAAGAGACCCCTGCCGAGACCGCTCTGATTAGTCGCGACACAGACAGAATAGCCCGCCTGGTTTAGCCGTCTGATACCATCCAGAGAACCGGCGATTGCTATCCATTCGTCAGGATGTTTAATGTAATCATCTGAATCATGGTTAATGACGCCATCTCGATCGAGGATTATAGTCGGCATGGAGGCTACTGCTGGATTAGGCTGAAATCAGCGACGAGTCGGTACGCGTCTCGAACCATTCGACATAATGCAAGTCGGTTTGCTCGAACCGCGTCATCATCGGCGTTCACCATGACATTATCAAAAAATGCATCAGTCGATGCCTTCATGCTAAGCAAGCTTGAGAGAGCCTCGGAGAACGTTTCACGTGAAACATTCTCGGTCACCTCAGCCGATACACTTGTGACCACCTCATATAGATTTCGTTCTGATGCGTCACTAAACAGCGTGGGATCAATAGCGTCAGGCTCGCCCGAACAATCCTTGATTAAGTTGACCACGCGTTTGTTCATAGCAACGAGGGCAGAAAACTCAGGATGTGTTGAAAACTCAACTAACGCTTTAACGCGCGGTTCTGTTTGAGCTGTCGACAAATTGTTGGTTCCTTGAACGGCAACTACGATATCGTGCCGATACCCAGCATCAGTAAGCCGAACTCGTTCGCGATCTTTAATAAATTGATTCAACTGATGCAGTGCGTCTTGATCGTAGTCTACAGGCTGTAGCTCAAACGCCCGAATAACCCATCCTGTGAGGTCGAGTTGAAGCAACGGATGCTCGTTTAGGCGCAAAATACCAATAGCAGCTCGCCGAAGAGCAAAGGGGTCTTTGCTTCCAGTAGGCGGCTGATGAATCGCGAACAATCCAGCGAGGGTGTCTAAACGATCCGAGAGAGCGAGCAGCGTTCCATAAATGTCTTTTGGCACCGAATCGGAAGCGCCAGCCGGCTGGTAAAGCCCCCCGATTGCTAAACTTACCTCGGTAGGCTCGCCATCAAGTGCCGCATAAATGCTTCCAATCTGGCCCTGAAGTTCATCAAATTCCAAAACCATTTCTGAAACCAAGTCGCACCGTGACAAGCTGACTGTGCGCTCCATCACTGTGGTGTCGGCATTGATTGCAGACGCTATTTCGCAGGCCAACTTGTTTACCCGATTCGTTTTCTCGCCAAGAGAACCCAACTTAGGATGAAATGTAATCGAATCTAACAGTTGACGCCGAGACTCAAGCGAAACCTTTTTATCTGTTTCGAAGAAGAACTTGGCATCGGACAATCGAGCGCGGATAACGCGTTGGTTTCCAGAAATTACCTGTGACGCATCGCGACTTTCGATGTTGGACACGGTGATAAACTTGTTGGATAACTGGCCGTCGTCTTTCCTGGTATGAAAATACTTCTGATGACCCTTCATTGCCGCGATCAAGGCAATATCCGGTACCTCTAAAAAGCGTTCCTCAAATTCTCCACACAGACCAACTGGCCATTCAACTAAGCAATTAATTTCTGTGAGCAGCTTGTCATCGGCTTCCACTGTGACGCCATTCGATTCAGCAGCTGACTGAATGGCCGCCCATGTTGCCTTTTTGCGGTCCGAGAAGTTGGCTACAACATACGCGCTCATAAGCCGTTCACGGTATTCGCTTGCTGACTGGAGTTGGATTGATGCGGGTGCCATGAATCGATGCCCAAACGTTTCATTATTACTTTCGAGCCCAAACACAGTGAGTGGCACGATGGTGTTGTCGAGCATTGCTAATACCCAATGCACTGGCCTTGGAAACTCATCTCGACCACTACCCCAGCGCATCGGCTTCGATAACGCGAGATCACTAACTACAGACTGGCAAATATCACCCAATACCTCTGCCGCTGGTTTTCCTTGTTCAATACCTCGATAAACGATCCACTGCCCCTTATCAGTATCAATAACGGAAGTATCTTCGGGCGTGATATTCAGGCCGCGACAAAAACCAAGTAACGCTTTAGTTGGCTCATCATCCTGAAATGCTGCTTGAAACGCTGGACCTTTTCGCTCAAATGGTTTGTCCTTGGAAGTCTCGTTTACGCCCTCAATGACAATACCAAGCCGACGAGGTGCGGCAATCACAGAGAGTGATTCATACCCTAACAATGCGTCGGCTAGCTTTTGAGCGAACAGTTGCTCGAATTGGGAATTTAAAGAAGGAAGTGAAGATGAAGGTAGTTCTTCACACCCGAGCTCAAATACAAAAGTCATTATCCTTTGACTCCTTCCAAAACTTCCGCTCTCAACTTGTCGTCAGCTAGGGGGAAACCGGCATTCTTTCGTGAGTCAAAATACTTTTCAGCAACTTGACGGGCTAAGTTTCTCACTTTCAAAATATATCGCTGTCTCTCCGTCACGCTAATCGCATGTCGTGCATCGAGCAGATTAAATGTATGGCTGGCTTTAAGAACCTGTTCATAGGCCGGCAATGGAAGTGCAGACTCCAATAACCGCTGGCAAGCCTCCTCAGCCTCGTCAAATGCATTAAATAGCCACTCTGTATTAGCATGTTCGAAGTTGTAGGCACTCATTTCCTGCTCATTTTGCAGAAATACGTCTCCATAGGTGACAGCGCCCTCAGCTGTTTTAGTCCAAACCAAGTCGAACATCGACTCGACGTTTTGAAGATACATCGCGATGCGCTCAAGACCATAAGTCAGTTCACCTGTGACGGGATAGCATTCAAGGCCACCGACTTGTTGAAAATAGGTAAACTGAGTGACTTCCATCCCGTTCAGCCAAACTTCCCAGCCAAGACCCCATGCCCCGAGTGTTGGTGATTCCCAGTTATCTTCAACGAGCCTTAAATCATGAATTTCTGGATCAATACCCAGATACTTTAAAGACCCAAAATAAAGTTCAACTAGATTTTTAGGATTCGGCTTCATCACAACCTGGAACTGGTAGTAGTGTTGTCCTCGATTTGGGTTTTCACCATAACGGCCGTCTGTTGGCCGTCTTGAGGGCTGAACATATGCAGCGTTCCAGCGCTCCGGACCGATGGCCCTGAGGAAAGTTGCCGGATGGAAGGTTCCAGCCCCCACTTCCATGTCATAGGGTTGTAAAATAACGCAACCTTGGTCGGCCCAATATTGCTGTAGGGCGAGGATGAGTCCTTGGAAAGTTGAAATATCTGGTGCGCCAGTTGTCGGCATAGTGATTCCGTCAGCTAGAATAAAGGGGCACAGTATAGCTAACAGGTTAAGAATTTGTGCAGTTGATTCAGCGGTTTATTTGGTTTCTTGGCCAAATGCCTCAATTTTTGAAATATCTTGTAGCCAAGATCATGAGTCTTTACATGATCTACGTTCCAAATCAGTCGATGCGAGTAACTCGCAAAAATATCGATTTGGCGTATCCAGATTTAACCGATGAACAAAGATCAGCTCTCACTCAAAATTCCCTCAAAGAGCTTTGTGGTAAGTTTTTTGAACTAATTACAACGTGGGTGAAGCCTGTGAATTACTCACAGTGTCAGGTCCGCAAAATTTCTGGGTTTGACGAATTCCAGTCCCAATCTGTTGATAAACCAACACTCGTACTTCTCCCGCATATAGGTAATTGGGAGCTATTTGGCGTTTGGCTAAGTCAGCATCGTTCGTATACAGCAATGTTTCGTCCGCTCAGAGTACCTGAGATATCAGACATGGTTCGTGAAGCCAGAGAACGCGGTGGCAATTACCTTGTTCCTGCGACTACTTCGGGCGTGAAGCAAATGCTAAAGCGATTGAGATGTCGAGAAATGGCTATCGTCCTTCCTGATCAAGCACCTAAAGAGGGCGATGGACAGTATGTGCCATTCTTCGATCATGAGGTTCTAACGCCGGTTCTGCCCTATAGGCTCGCTCTTGCGACGGGTGCGGCTGTGTTCATCGGCGCTGCGCTGAAGCGAGAAGATGGATATGAGGTCGTTTTAAAACAACTGACCGCTCCAGCAGATCATGAGCAACGTGCATGGCTTACGTTAATGAATCATGAAATTGAGAGTTTGGTTCGTGACGACCCTGCGCAATATCAGTGGGAATATCGCCGCTTTCGTAATGCACCTGACGGCACACTGCGTTATCCGTGATCTATCTTTCCCAGAATGATGGGGATAACACCACCAAAAGGGTAAATAATTCAAGTCGTCCCAGTAGCATCGCAAAACTTAAAACGTATTTTGTTCCATCGGAAAGTGATGCGTAGTTCAATGCAGCGTCACCGAGTCCTGGTCCCAAATTATTCAGGCAAGCACCTACTGCTGAGTATGCTGTGATCGGGTCTTCTCCAAGCGCCATACAGATCAACATTAGGACTGCAAATATCAGGACATATGCGGCTAAAAAGCCCCAGACCGCATCAATTACCCTCGAGCCGACAGGCTTTCTTCCGATTTTAATAGGGATAACCGCATTTGGATGAATCAGTCGTTTGATCTCTCGAGAACCCTGTTTGTACAACAGCAACATCCTGATAATTTTAATTCCGCCACCAGTTGAGCCGGCACATGCGCCAATGAAGGCGCTCATCAACAGTAAAAATGGAATAAATGTCGGCCAAGTTCCGAAGTCTGCTGTCGAAAAGCCTGTTGTCGTGGCGATAGAAACCGCTTCGAAAATCCCCTTGCGAAAAGCTTCATTAACTGCGTATGTATCGCTATCTACCAGAACTAGCGAGACAAGGATTGATAAACTAAACAGAAATAAAAGATAAGTTTTCCATTCAGGGTCATGCAGATAGTGTCGAAATGAGCTGTTGTGCCATGCGATGAAATGTAGCGAAAAATTCATGCCTGAAATGACCATAAAAATAATCGCAACGGCTTCGATCGTTACACTATCAAAATAGCCAATGGATGCGTCATAGGGAGAGAAACCGCCGATTGCGATTGTTGAGAACGCGTGACATACCGCGTCGAATAAATCCATGCCGGAAATCCAATACGCAATCGTGCAAGCAACAGTAAGTGATAGATAAATAAGCCAAAGTGCTTTCGCTGTTTCGGCAATTCGAGGTGATAGTTTGGCATCTTTCACGGGCCCTGGAGTCTCGGCACGGTAAAGCTGCATTCCGCCAATGCCGAGCATCGGGAGAATTGCCACAGCCAGGACGACAATTCCCATGCCGCCAAGCCACTGAAGTTGTTGTCGGTAAAACAGGATTGATTTTGGTAAGTCATCCAGTCCAACAATGACCGTTGCACCTGTGGTTGTTAATCCGCTGATTGATTCAAATACAGCATCGGTGACGCTCAAGTTCAACTGGTCCGATAGTGCCAGCGGAACACTGCCCGCACTGCCGAGTACTAACCAGAACAGAACCGTAATGACGAATCCATCTCGAATTCGTAAATCCTTTTTTTGACGTCTTGCGGGTAGCCAACTCAATAGGCCCGCGCTAAATACTAACAGCGCCGCTGCACCAAATAACGGTATTTGGCCGTCGTTAAAAACGATGCTGACTCCGATGGGTGGCAGCATGGTTAAGCTGAAGAGCATCAGCAATAAGCCAAGAATTCGAAGAGTTGGGCCGAAATGCATCATTATAGAAATGTCGGAGCAACTGAGAACAGGCGCTCAATGTCGGTGATCTTGCGCTTATCAGTTAGGAACATGATGACATGATCTTGGTGTTCGATTTTGATGTGATCGTGGGCAATTAATACCTCATCCTCGCGAACGATTGCTCCAATGGTCGCTCCTGATGGAAGGTCGATTTCGCTGATGGGTCTCCCAACAACCCGACTTGATCGGGCATCACCGTGAGCCACAGCTTCAATCGCTTCAGCTGCACCGCGCCTTAAGGAATGGGCTGCTTGGATTGAACCGCGGCGGACCAACTGCAATAGTGAGCCGATGGTGGCTTGTTCGGGGCTTACGGCGATATCGACCAAGCCACCTTGAACAAGGTCTACATAGGCTGCGTTATTAATCAAAGTCATGACTTTGCGAGCGCCGAGCTTTTTGGCTAGCATCGAAGACATGATGTTGGCCTCATCACTATTTGTGACTGCACAGAACACGTCGACATCATCGATCCGCTCTTCAAGCAATAGGTCTTGATCAGATGCGTCCCCTTGCAAAACAACCGTCTTATTCAGCATTTCTGATAGTTCTTTGCAGCGAATTTGGCCGCGTTCGATCAATTTAACGCGATATTGGTTCTCTATGGATGTTGCAAGCCGGGCCCCAATATTTCCGCCGCCAGCGATCAGTATTCGACGGTAGGGCTTTTCGAGTTTTTGGAGCTCAGAAACCACGGCGCGGATATTTTTTCTGGCGGCAAGAAAAAATACCTCATCGTCTGCCTCGATGACCGTGTCGCCACGCGGAATAATCGGCCTATCTTTACGAAAAATTGCGGCAACTCGAGTATCGACCTTTGGTAGATCTTTACGGAGATCTTTTAGTTCTCGACCGACTAGAGCTCCGTCGGAGTATGCCTTAACGGCAACAAGTTGAACTAAACCGCCTGCAAAATCCATCACCTGAAGGGCTCCGGGCTGCTGTATCAGCCTAAATATTGCCTCTGTGACCAGTTGCTCTGGGCGGATAATTTGGTCGATATTGAACGCCGTTTTACCACCGAATAGTGGGTTTGATTTGCCATCATCTGCACCGTCATATGCTGGTGATCTAACGCGCGCTATCTTAGTTGGTGTTCGAAACAATGCATGGCTAATCTGACAGGCAACCATATTAATTTCGTCAGAGTTCGTCACGGCAATTAGCATGTCGGCATCAACACCGCCTGCTTGCCTTAGAATGTCAGGATATGAAGCGTTTCCGTGGATCGTAGCGATGTCGAGA
Organism: Gammaproteobacteria bacterium LSUCC0096; assembly: GCA_008087055.1. Classification (GTDB taxonomy): domain Bacteria; phylum Pseudomonadota; class Gammaproteobacteria; order Pseudomonadales; family Litorivicinaceae; genus HIMB30. The sequence goes on from VIEA01000002.1 coordinate 85,340, forward strand.
CGATCTTGCAGTGCTCTTAATCGAAAGCGATCTGTGTCCACCACTGTGATGTCATTCGCTTCAGAAGCTAGGTTCTCCGCAAGCGTTGCGCCAACCTGTCCTGCGCCTAGGATAATGATTTTCAAGCCGATACCCCATCGTTGGTGGGCTCTGATTTAACCAGAAGCGCGTAAAAGAAACCATCTCCACCTGTGTGGATTGGAAAATGCTGGATCCCAAATCCAGTATCGATACCCGGTACGCCCTCAATTTGGATTAATGCTGCATCGGAATGACGGTCGAGAAACTTGCGAATTTGCTGATGATTTTCCTGGGGCAGGATCGAACACGTTGTCACTAAGAATCTTCCGCCAACCTTCAAAGTTTCCCAGGTTGCATCCAAAATCATGATTTGCATTCCAAGAAGTGATTTTAGGGATGCCTCTGACCGCATCAGGCGAACGTCCGGGTTTCTCCGAATCACGCCTGTAGCAGAACATGGAAGATCAAGAAGTACCGCGTCAAATGGCGTTTGATCCCACCAACTATCGGTATGTGATGCATCGGCAGCAATGAGATCAGCGCGTAGACCGAGTCGCACGAGATTTTCTTTAATACGTGATAACCGTTGTTCACTGACATCGAGCGCTGTGATGTGTGTATCTGCCATTTCGAGCAGATGACAGGTTTTACCTCCGGGAGCCGCACATGCGTCGAGAATACGTTCACCTTTTTGAGGGTTTAAGACGATGGAGGCCCACTGACTCGATTCGTCTTGCACGCTCACCATGCCTTCTGCGAAACCATCCAAAGCCTGAACGGCCATTGGTTCAACGAGTCTCACCGAATCAGGTGAAGAACCAGGCTCTGCTGTTACACCTTGAGATGCGAGTAATTCGATATAGTCATCACGGACGCGTTTTTTTCTATTCACGCGGAGAGTCATCGGTGGGTGTACGTTATTTTCCACCAGAATCTGCTCCCAGTAGTCGGGCCAACTGGTTTGAATCACTTCGATTAGCCATTCTGGATGATTCCAAAGCGTTTGAGCAGAATGCCGCTCCATTTTGAGCTCAGATTTCTTTCGGATGAATTGTCGCAAGACCCCATTAATCAGCCCGCGAGCCCAAGGTCGCCCTTCAGTTAGCGTGACATCCACATATTCGGAGACAACAGCGTGCTCTTTACTTCCCATCCAACCCAGTTCGTAAACGCCGCATCGGACAATCGCACTTAAGATTTGATCTCTCGCTTTTAAAGGCTTATCGAGTAAGTGAGATTCAATTTCATCGAGGTGGAACCACTCGCGACAAATTCCGTAACAAATAGATTGAAGGAGTTTTTTGTCACTTGGACTCAGATTTTTACTGTGCTTGCGGAGTAAAGCATCAAGGTTTGATTGCTGGTTTTGCAATGCATTGATGATCTCAGCGGCATGAGCTCTGACAGATTTCTTCACACTGCTAGCCTTGTGAGCACGATGTCCTGGTTCCAAGGAGCGGTTTGGTGGGAGATCATTTGTTCTTGTGCAAGGCGTTTTCCACCAGGTAGCTGACATTGGAGAATTTCCAGGTTACCGGTTCGTGTACTAACGAGTATTTGTTGATGGCTCTTCCACAAAGTTCCTGGTTTTTTATAGTCTCCATCGGCTTCTCGGACTAAGAAAACCTTCATGCGTGCCGAAGCGGCAAAAGTATATGCTCCAGGGATGGGATTAAATGCGTGTATTTGTCGCATGATGATATGACGGTCTTGGTTCCAGTCAATGCACGCATCCTCTGTTGAAATTTTATGAGCGTAACTGACTTCCTGATCGGACTGATGTACGGGTGAAACTGAGCCATTGTTCAGCTTTTTCAAAGTGTCTACGAGTAAGGGGCCACCGAGCTTTGCGAGCTGATCATGGAGCTTGGCTGTGGTCGTTGATTCATCGATTTGGACCGATTCAGTCGTTAGTATAGGCCCAGTATCGAGGCCTTCGTTCATTAGCATGATGGTTACTCCGGTTTCGGTGTCACCCGCTTCGATTGCCCGTTGCAGAGGTGCTGCGCCACGCCAGCGCGGGAGTAGAGATGCATGTACATTTAGACAGCCAAGGCGAGGACTTTTGAGCACGTCCGTTCTAAGGATTTGTCCATAAGCAACCACCACCAGAGCGTCAAAATGTTGTTTCTGAATCCAATCAACTTCTGCGGGGTCTTTTAATGTTTCTGGTTGCCTTACCTCTAGACCATGCGTTATCGCACATCGTTTGACGGCACTTTCTGACAGTTTTTGTCCTCTGCCACTCGGGCGATCGGGCTGGGTTAGGACATACTGTATTGAAATCTCAGGATCTTTGATGAGTGCCTCGAGTGTTGGGACAGCGAAATCCGGAGTGCCTGCAAAAAGGACTCGCAACATCTATGAGGTTGCCTCGACCCGTTTTTGTTTTGTCAGTTTCGATTTGATTCGGGATCTTTTGAGATTTGATAAATGATCAACAAACAGCTTCCCATTCAAGTGATCGCATTCGTGTTGAATGCACACAGCGAAAAGTCCAGTCGCTTCCATTTCATATGCGTTGCCGTCACGATCGAGGGCTTTCAGTCGGATGTGTTCAGGGCGTTTTACCACTTCGTAGATGCCCGGTACCGACAGACACCCTTCTTGCATTTCGTCGATTTGTTTGGTCAGTGTCTCAAATTCGGGGTTGATCATGACAAGTGGCTCATGCTCATCGTCCTGCAGGTCAATCACGACAACTCTCAGGTGGACGTCTATCTGGGTCGCTGCGAGCCCAATACCCTGCGCGTCATACATGGTTTCAAACATGTCATCGACCAATGTCCGAATCGAGTCGTCAACGGTTTCGACTGGCTTTGCGATGGTCCGAAGGCGCGGATCAGGAAATTCCAGAATTTTTCGTAATGCCATGATATCTCTGAGATCTAAGATTATGTACAAGACTGCGAATTGTAACCGAACTCGTCTAGTCGTCGCACTGTTCCTGTGTGTGCTTTTCTGTCGAGCGCATACTGCAGTTGCGTGCTCGTTTGAAAGAATGTTTCATGTGAAACATCACGTTGGGTGCCTTGAGGACTGCGTTTATATCAATCTGCTGGATGATGGCAGAACGGTAGAATTGATCTCGGCTTCAAATAGCCTCAGTTCATTGAGCGCCATTCATCGCTCAGCGTTAAAATCGCTTAATCACAAAGCAATTAAACTGGCGATCCCATTGAAGCAACCTCAATTGATTCCAAGCCAATCTGGCCTCTTGTCTGGATGTCGATATGGCTACATTGCCTACGGCAAAGCGCATGGCTTACGAGATGGGAGCATAGTTCAAGTGACGATTCAAACGAGAATCACGGCTCCACTTCGCATTTTGACCGTTGAAGACCAGAGAGCATTTGGTGTTTATGATGCACAGTCAGTTGAATTGGATCACTCATGATTTTTTTACACGATCTTAGTAAAAATGCTCGTTTGTTAATGGCAGGCGGTGTGTCCGCGATACCGACAGAAGGGGTTTGGGGCCTCAGTTGTTCGATTGCACAGCATCACGCAATAGAGCGCATTTTGAGAGTGAAGCAGCGCGATCCTGCCAAAGGGCTCATTACGTTGGTTACTTCGTTCGACGATTTAGCACATTGGTTTGCATGTCCCGTTTTAGAAGGTGCTCGCGATGAAGAGGGTAGACCTTCAACTTGGATTATTCCGGCGAACTCTGACTGCCCGAAAATTTTGACGGGTGGCCGTGATTCGATGGCTGTACGCCGTGTCACGATGCCAGATCTTGTAAGGTTAATCGATTATGTTGGCCCACTGGTTTCGACATCTGCGAATCGTTCTGGTCGATCTGCATGTCAATCACGATGGCAGGTCATGAATCAGCTCGGTCATGCGGTCGATTATGTTGCTCGCGGTCGTACACAGGGGTACCGAAAACCAAGTACCATCAGAGACATGCAAACAGGAACAATCATTAGGGATTGATGAGATGACAGATTTTCACGCTGTGAAATCCTATTTATTAGAGCTCCAAGATACGATTTGTGATGCGGTAGAGGCTGAAGATGGCCAAGCGACGTTTCAACAAGATCAATGGGATCGTGAAGAGGGTGGTGGCGGTCGTTCCCGCGTGATGGCCGATGGCGCAGTGTTTGAGAAAGCAGGTGTTGGTTTCAGCCACGTGATGGGGTCTACGCTGCCTCCATCAGCAACAGCGGCTCGTCCCGAGCTCGCTGGAAGATCATGGCAGGCAATGGGTGTGAGTCTTGTTATTCATCCAGAGAATCCGTATGTCCCAACATCGCATGCAAACGTTCGATTTTTTGTTGCGGAAAAGGATGGTGAAGATCCTGTGTGGTGGTTTGGCGGCGGATTCGACTTAACGCCGTTTTATCCAATCGACGAGGATTGCGTTCATTTTCACCAAGTAGCTAAAGATGCGATCGAGCCATTCGGTGCTGAATACTATCCAAAATATAAAAAAGCTTGCGACGCTTATTTTTATCTCCCGCATCGTGATGAGACGCGTGGTGTCGGCGGGCTATTTTTCGATGATTTTAATGAACTCGGGTTCGATCAAAGCTTCGCTTTTATGCAAGCGGTTGGAAATGCCTTTGTGCCGGCCTATTTGCCAATCGTAAGTCATCGTAAAGAAATGACCTATGGTATGCGTGAGCGCGAGTTCCAGCTGTATCGAAGAGGCCGCTATGTTGAGTTCAACCTGGTATATGACCGAGGAACGCTTTTTGGGTTACAAAGCGGGGGTCGAACAGAATCTATTCTGATGTCGATGCCACCATTAGCGCGCTGGGAATACGGCTACGTCCCGGAGAGCAATACGGATGAGGCGAAGCTAGTTGAATACTTAAAACCCAGAGAATGGTTATGAAGTATCAGTTCGCAGTATTTGGCGATCCAATCGGACATTCAAAGTCTCCGGAAATTCACCGACGCTTTGGGGAACAACTATCTCTTGATGTGACTTATGACAAAGTTCAAGTGAAAGAGAGAGATTTTGAATCCGAGGTTGCTCGATTTTTCGCAGACGGCGGCAATGGCTTGAGTATTACGGTCCCTCATAAGTGGGCAGCGTTTCAGATGGCGAGTTCACTATCGGATGAGGCATTACTTGCAGGTGCGTGTAATACATTGATGCCTCTCGACAGTGGGCTATACGGGCATAACACGGATGGTCTCGGATTGTTAGACGATTTAGAGCGGCTTGGATGGTCTCCGACAAACCGGCGCATATTAATCTTGGGCGCGGGCGGCGCGGTTGCAGGTTGTCTCGGACCTCTTGTTGCAAAAAATCCTGCTGAAATCGTGATAGCCAATCGATCAATAGATAAGTTGGATCGTTTGGTTGGTCGCTATGACCAAGGGGTTCGAGGTATAGCGATTTCTGAGCTGGATTCACAGGGTGAGCCGTTCGATTTAGTGATCAATGGAATATCAGCAGGGTTGTCCGGTAGCACGGGAGTTGAATTGACTGACCGAATTGTGAATGCCGATGGCGCATGCTACGACCTCGTATATGGAGTTGACGATACTCCATTCTTGAAAATGTGCCGTTCACTGACAGAACAACGGGCTGACGGTCTGGGTATGCTTTTGGCCCAAGCAGCGCGCCAGTTTGAATTGTGGACCGGAATCTATCCCAATCCCTTTGATCAGCTTGTGGATTTCGGTCGCGCCCCTGACGCAAGGCCGTTTTGATATACTGTTGACCTTTTGAGATACGCTCATGTCTAAATCTCTTCCATTAGCTCGTCTTGGCGTGGTTGGCGGCGGACAGCTTGCTCGGATGCTAGCTCCTGCTTGCAATGCGCATCATGTTCAGATGACCGTGTTGGATCCGATGCATCATTCGCCCGCTGGCCAGGTCGCATATGGTCAAATTCAGGGCGAACTGCATGATCCGGCTGCGCTGAAAACATTGTGCGAGCAATCAGACATTGTGACTTTTGATCTCGAAAATGTGGGTGCTGATATCTTGATGACCCTCGCTCATCAGGGCGTTCAGATGGTTCCCGCACCAGCGACGATACGTCTAATCCAAAATAAGTTCGAACAAAAGCATCATTATCAAGCCAGTGGGATTCCTACGGCTGAATTTATAGATATTGGTGATGATCCAGACTTTGCTGTGGTTGAAGCATTTGGTTTGCCGTGTGTGCAAAAGGCTCACACGGGTGGCTATGACGGTCGTGGAGTACACGTCATTCGATCTGCTGATGACTGGAATAGACGCCTTAAAACAACAAGTTTTCTCGAAAAGTTTGTTTCTGGAGGAATAGAGTTAGCGGTTATGGTCGCGCGCAGGGCATCAGGTGAGATGGTTGCTTATGATCCGGTAGAGATGGTTGTCGATCCGACATTGAATCTGCTCGATTACCTTGTCGCCCCCGCGAGAGTCAGTGATGCTTTGAGGCTGCGGGCACAAGAGCTTGCTAAACAGACAGTCAAGTCTTTTGGTACCCATGGTCTTTTCGGGGTCGAGCTTTTTGTGACAGATGATGGTGATTTGTTGGTCAATGAAGTCGCGCCACGAGCGCACAATTCTGGGCACCACACCATCGAAGCGTGCGTGACGAGTCAGTTTGAAAATCAGTTGCGTGCGTGTTTGGACTTGCCACTCGGAGCAACAGCGCTCCGCGGTGTTGCGTTGACTGCTAATTTGGTTGGTGAGCCAGGTTTTGTTGGGTCACCGGTGATTGAGGGGCTGGATGAGTTGTCGCAAATTCCTGATGCGCATGTTCATTTGTACGGAAAGGATGAGTGTCGTCCGGGCCGAAAGATGGGACACTTAACCTTGATTGGTGAAAATCACGATGAATTGATTCAACGTTTAGAATCGGTTCGAAAAAGCCTAGTTATTCGAGGAGATACGCCGCAATGACGGTTAAAGTTGGCGTAATTATGGGGTCAGATTCAGATTGGCCGGTGATGGAAGGTGCTGTTGATGCGCTGAAGTCATTGGGTGTTGGTGTCGAGGCGACAGTTGTATCGGCTCACCGCACTCCAGATCGTTTGATGGATTATGCAAAATCGGCCCGTGATCGCGGTCTTGATGTGATTATTGCTGGCGCCGGCGGTGCTGCTCACTTACCGGGAATGGTTGCCGCTTCAACTGAATTGCCGGTGATTGGTGTGCCCGTTGTAGCAACCTGCCTGAATGGTGAAGATAGCTTGCTTTCTATCGTTCAAATGCCCAAGGGTGTTCCCGTTGCTACCGTCGCGATTAATGGCGCCTACAATGCAGGACTTTTAGCGGCTCAAATTGTAGCGACAGCGGATCATTCGCTTCGCGATCGTCTTGCGCAATACAAGAGCGACTTAGCAACTCAAGTTATTGAGAAGGCGAAAAAAGTTGAACGGGCTTCGAGTTAGCCCGTTACCTCTTTATGCTTTTTAGCGAGCTTCGTGTAGTGCGTTGCTGAATATCTAAGGAACTCTTTTTCACTATCTTTTAAAGGTCTTGCCATTTTGACAGGTGACCCGACATAGAGGTAGCCAGATTCAAGAGTTTTCCCTGGTGGTACTAAACTACCCGCACCAATCATCACTTGATCTTCAACAATCGCTCCGTCGAGAACGGTGGCGCCAATTCCAACAAGCACCTCATTACCAATTGTGCAGCCATGCAAACACGCTTGGTGCCCAATTGTGACTCGCTCTCCAATTTGAAGCGACTTTCCACCCGGCGTGTATGGCCCATCATGAGTGCAGTGAAGGACGGCTCCGTCCTGAACATTGGTCTGTGCGCCAACACTGATGGAATTCACATCGCCACGAATGACCGCTTGGGGCCAGACCGAGACGTCGCGGCCTAAAGAGACTTTTCCAACGACGACTGCCGATGGATCGATCCATACAGATTCATCGATTTCCGGGTGTTGGTTATCATATGCGCGAATAGCCATAATTATCCTTGTGATGCACTGAAAGCCCCACACTATTTGTGAAAGAGCATTGGAGTCAATCATGCCAATTAAACGTTTTATCGCTGGTGCCATTTGTCAGCAGTGCGGAGCACAAGACAAGGTGAGGGCCTGGGAGGATGAAACTGAAAAAGTGATGCGTCGTGAGTGCGTTTCATGCGGTCATCAAGACGTCATTGCTCTTGAGGCTCCTGAGCAATCTGAAGTGGTCACGCGTGTTAATTACACTGATCCAGTGTTCGATGAAGACGTAAAACCAGTCAGGATTTTGGATGCGTCGGGACCGAAAGATTCCTGATTTCTTCGATGACGGCAGGTAAACGAGAGCCTAAAGATAGGGTCCGAATGATCGAAAAAATAAAAAATGCCGTCATCAACTGATCAAGCGAATGTGTCCCGATAAACCATAAGCTTCCAATCCATCCTAATGTCGTCGCAAGACACATCGTAATGCACATATCCAATGTTTTGGTCAGCCCGATAAATACGCCATCGAGCCAGTACGACCAGCAAAGAGCAAAAAGTATCCACGTAAACCAAGTCATTAATGCATTGGCTTCGATGATGACATCCTGAAAATCCGTCAGTGCATGGAAGAGCGGAGTGTGGAATAAACTTGCAAAGCCAACGATGATCACAGTCGATGCGATGGAAAGAACAGCTCCAGCCCATAGGCTGTCAATAAAACGTTGAAATTGTCGTTGCCCAAGGGCTTGGCCTGCCTCTATCTCTGATGCATAGGCAAAACCATCTAGTGCATAGGCAGCTGTTGCAAGAAGTACCAGTACCAAACCGATTGCCGCAGCCTCTTCGACACCGAGCCTAGCTGCGAATATCGATAGAGTAACAAAAACACCGTGTAGCAATATGGTACGAAGCATTAACGGTGTATTGATTTTGACCAATTGGAACCAAAGGCCAGGGGCTCGAATTGAATTCATGATCACTCCGCTGACGGCAAATTTTCTCCAAAGCACAGATCCGGCAATCATGACTCCAATGTATTCCGCGATCACTGTGCCAAGGGCAATTCCGTAACTATTTAATTGCAGCTCTATCGCTAATAAATAGTTGAGTAAAATGTTGGCTAGGTTGATGCCAACAGAGAGATAGAGAGCGATCCGAGTCAGCCCCTGCCCAATGAACCAGCCGGTCAAAGCGATCAGAGTTAAGTTGGCTGGCGCTCCCCATAGCCGAACCTCTAAATATTCTTGAAGAGGGTCAGTCATTTCTGCAGTTGGCTTTGCGAACTCCAACAGAGGGTCAATCGCTTGTGCCCCGGCAAGTGCAAGCAGGGTGCCGATTCCCAAGGCGAGTAAAACAGCATTAGCGACGATACGGAAAGCATGGGCTTGGTCATTTGATCCAACGGCTTGTGCGACAAGTCCAGTTGTACCCATCCGTAAAAAAGAAAAGGTACCAAAAAAGATAACAAGTAACTCAGCGCCAACGGTGACGGCCGCTAGGTAGTATGCCTCATCAAGATGGCCCGCAATTGCTGCATCGGCGAGTCCCAAAAATGGTGTGGCGATGTTGGCGATGATTAGAGGCCAGGCCAGACACCATAGCCGAGTGACGGGTTCTAGTTTGATATGAGATCGCATTGAGGATCAGTGCGTCGAGCAACCAAGATATCTAAAAAGTCATTAGGATCTTTTACATGTGGAGGCGCTTGTGGACCGCCTTCACGTTTTCGAGCCAAAGCGACTAAGCGCAACATCCAGAACCGCAGTGCCGCTGTTTCTGCAGCCTGGGGCCATTGATTAACTTCGTCACTCGTGAGGGTTCTGAATTGGTTGTAACCACTAACGAGTGCCTCAGTTTTATCAGCGTCGAGATGCCCTGTTGATGATGAACACCAATCATTGATTGTGACGGCTAAATCGAAAAGCAAGCACCCATCACATGCGTTGTAAAAGTCGATGATTCCGGCCAGCTTACCCTCATTAAATAATGCATTATCGCAGAACAGGTCACCGTGAATTATCCCCTGGGGAAGTGATGCTGCCTTTGCAACAAACTGTTTTGAGCGAGCGACTTGGTCTTTCAGTGTGGTTTGATGATCCTCGGGAACCAAGTCAATGACTCGATCGACGTTGCTTTCCCACCAGGTATTCCAACGGTGATTATCACGTTTTAGATCTCGATAGGTTTGAGTCGCGGCATGCATTTTCCCGAGAGCCTCTCCCATCTGTCTACATGCATCGATAGAGATAGGGGAAAGTGTTGATCCATGAATTCGTTGGAATAAAGCAGCTGGCTTTCCTTTGATCGTAAACAATCGGTCGCCTGCTTGATTCGCAATAGGAGTTGCCACAGGAACCTGATCTTCTGACAGGCGACGATTGAGCTCAATGAAGAACGGGATTTCATCAAATCCTTGTTCTTCAAAAATTTGAAGAACTGTTTCTGCTTGATCAAACGAAACAAAATACGTGGTGTTTTCAACACCTGCTTCCACTCCCTGAAAGCTTTTCAATTCACCGAAATCAAACTGTTTGGTGAAATCCTGCATTTCCTGCAGGCTTAATTCTGTGTAAACACTCATCGCCGCGTCCTGTCTAAGCGCGGTATTATGCATCGACAGATACAAAAGCAACACTCTCAGGAGCTTGAATGCCTGCACCTTTGGTTTTAGTTGATGGGTCCTCTTACCTATACCGTGCCTTCCATGCACTGCCACCACTGACAACGAGTACTGGCCAACCAGTCGGTGCAATACGGGGTGTGATTTCAATGCTTAACAAGCTCGCAGATTCCACTAGTGCTGAGCGGATGGTTGTCGTGTTTGACGCGTCAGGTAAAACGTTTCGTGACGATATGTACGATCAATACAAAGCGAATCGGGAAAAAATGCCTGATGAGCTTCGCGAACAGATCGAACCGTTGCATGCGATTATCAAAGCGTTGGGATTTCCGCTACTTGCGGTGCCGGGTGTTGAAGCTGACGACGTAATCGGCACCCTCGCGAAGCAGGCTGAGGCAGCCGGAGAGTCTGTACTGATTTCGACAGGCGATAAAGACTTGGCACAACTTGTGACAGACAAAGTGACGCTCGTTAACACTATGAGCGACACCACTCTGACACCTGCCGGAGTGGAAGAAAAATTTGGGGTGCCACCTGAGCGGATTATCGATTTCCTTGCGTTGACTGGGGATAGTGTCGATAACGTGCCGGGTATACCGAAGTGTGGTCCGAAGACGGCAGCGAAATGGTTGAATGCCTATGGAACGCTCGATGGAGTTGTCGCGAGCGCGAATGATATTGGCGGCAAAATTGGTGAGACCTTTCGCGAGCACATGCATGTTCTACCTTTATCTAAGGCATTGGTCACGATTAAAACGGATTGCGAGTTAGCAGTTGGGCTCGATGAATTATCTCGCTCAGGCCCGGATGTAGAAAAGCTGACAGAGCTCTATAAGGAACTCGAACTTAATCAATTTTTAAAACAACTCTCACACCCACCGGTGTCGAATCAGACAACAGTTGAGGTTCCCGCAGCAGTTGAGACGCAGTATGAGCTTGTAACGACTCCCGATCGGCTCGAATTCTGGCTGTCCCAGTGCCGAGAAGCTGGGACATTTGCGCTCGATACAGAGACAACTTCGTTAGTGGCTCGGCACGCGGAACTCGTCGGGATTTCGCTGGCATATGCAGATGGTCGAGCATGTTATATCCCTGTCGCTCATCGGAGTGGAGAGCAACTTGATATTACTCTTCTGCTGAATCAACTATCGAATCTCCTATCAGACCCGACTCTGACGATGGTCGGCCATAACCTGAAATATGACTTAACGGTTTTAGAGACGGTCGGTTTGATTCCAAGATGCGCACTCGCTGACACGATGTTAATGAGCTATGTGTTGGATGCGGCAGGCGGGCGTCATGACATGGATTCATTAGCTCAACGCATTTTGGGTGTGAATACCATCTCTTATGAAGACGTCTGTGGTAAAGGCGCTAAACAAATTGGATTCGCAGAGGTGCCGCTCGAGCAAGCGTCTGACTATGCATCGGAAGATGCGGATGTCACTTTGCGATTGTTTAATCAATTCAAGAATCGGTTGGAAAACGAGCCCTCGTTGCAATCTATTTATCAGGATTTAGAGCTCCCGGTGATGCTCGTGCTTCGTGAGATGGAGAATCACGGTGCATTACTCGATGGCGCGATATTGAAATCGCAATCGGTATCACTTGGTGCAAGGCTTGAAGAATTAGAGACCGAGGCCCAGAGCCTCGCTGGCCGACCTTTTAATTTGGCAAGCCCTAAACAATTGCAGGAAATCTTGTTTGATGAATTGAAGCTTCCAGTGCTTAAAAAGACGCCGAAAGGTGCGCCTTCGACGAACGAGGAAGTGCTTCAAGAATTGGCACTCGATTATCCTTTGCCCAAGCTATTGATTGAGCATCGAAGCCTCTCTAAGCTGAAGGGAACGTATACAGATAAGTTGCCTGAAGATTGCGATCCAGCAGATGGACGTGTTCATACTTCTTTCCATCAAGCCGTGACATCCACGGGCCGATTGTCATCATCAGATCCGAATTTGCAAAATATCCCGATCAGAACCGATGAGGGTCGACGGATTCGGAAGGCGTTCATTGCTCCCGATGGTTGGTCTGTAATGGCGGCTGATTATTCTCAGATTGAATTACGCATCATGGCGCACTTGTCTGGTGATAAAAGCTTGGTCGATGCGTTTGCTCGCGGTGATGATATTCACCGAGCTACTGCTGCTGAGGTATTTGATCTCGAGCCCATGTTCGTGACAGATGAGCAGCGCCGCCGCGCTAAAGCCATTAACTTTGGATTGATCTATGGCATGAGCGCTTTCGGTCTTGCTCGACAACTTGGAATTGAGCGCGCAGAAGCTGCTGCATACATTGATCGTTATTTTGAACGATATCCCGGGGTGAGACATTACATGGACTCGACCCGAGCTATGGCTCATGAAAAAGGCTATGTGGAAACAGTGTTTGGTCGACGCCTTACGCTTCCTGATATCCACGCGCGCCAAGTGCCTATCCGGCAGGCGGCTGAACGGGCTGCGATTAATGCGCCAATGCAGGGAACAGCGGCAGACATAATTAAGCGCGCGATGTTGCGAGTTCACGAAGCGCTCGCCACAGGTGACTTGGGCTGTAATCTTTTGCTCCAAGTGCATGATGAATTGGTATTTGAAGTTAGAGATCGAGATTTAGATGCATCTCGCCTGCTCGTGCGCACAGAAATGGAGGCGGCAGCTGAGCTGAGGGTCCCATTAGTCGTTGAAATCGGAAGCGGTGAGAGTTGGTTTGAGGCACATTAAATTTATTTGAAATATTTTTGAACTTTTTCAAATAAAGCCTGTCTGAATATATAAGACAACGAGTTTCCCTCATTCGTTGTTCCGACGAGACCCCTGTCGGACGTTGAAACCCCGGTGTGAGCTACCGGGGTTTTTTATTATGCGTGGCCCTCCAGATGATGGGTAATCCAAGCAGATGCTTCTTCGATGCCTGTTTTATCGAGGCTTGAAAAGTTGAGTACGAGCGAATTCGGACGCTGTTTCTGAACAGATAAACGAGATTTGGCAGCTTGGTTGCGGCTCAGCTTGTCGCTTTTGGTGAGAAGTAAAAGCGTATCCATCTCCCGATGGTCTGCAAACGACAGCATCTGTTGGTCCAATGCAGTCATTGGATGCCGCACATCCATCAAAAGGACGAGACCTGTCAGTGTGCGACGTTCTGCAAGGAATTCACCCAAGTGTTGTTGCCACTGTTTTTTCATGGCCTCTGGGACTTTAGCAAACCCATAACCCGGTAAATCCACCAAGAATCCGCCGGTTCCTGGGACTTCGAAGAAATTGATAAGCTGTGTTCGCCCAGGTGTTTTAGAGACTCTAGCAAGACTTTTTTGGCCAGTAAGCGTATTGAGAGCGCTCGATTTGCCAGCATTGGATCGACCGCAAAACCCAATTTCGGGGCCACACTCTGGAGGGCAATGATCCAGCGTTGGTGCGCTTATCATAAACTTGGTTTGTGCCAGTCTTGGGTCGAGCTGTGTGTCGCGCACTGTATTTAAATCCTTCACTGCATAAATCTCAGGTGCAATGTATACTACGGTATCGAAAAACGTATCGCTTTCCCAACAAAGAGATGAAACGAATGAAGTCATTAATCACCGTTATTGGATTGACCCTGACCTCGACGGTTGCCATGGCCGCTGATTCGGCAGCGACGAACGCTTATGTCGGCAATGCTGATCAAGGTAAAGCAAAGAGCGCTGTTTGTGCCGGTTGTCATGGTGCTGACGGCAATAGTGCTGCTGCAGATTATCCGAAATTGGCAGGCCAGCATGCGAGTTATCTGGAATCTACGCTCAAAGCATATCGTGACGGCTCTCGTGCGAACGCGATTATGGCGGGTTTTGCTGGCGCGCTATCGGATGAAGATATTTCAGATCTAGCCGCTTATTTTTCAACGCAAGTAACATCGGCTGGGGCTGTGGAAGCGGATTTGGTTACTCGCGGCGAGCAGTTATATCGATTCGGTGACTCTGAGAAGGGTGTGAGTGCTTGTGCTGCATGTCATGGTCCAACTGGTGCTGGGGTAGCTTCGGCTGTTTTCCCATCACTGAAAGGACAATGGGCTGGCTATACAGAAGTACAATTAAAAGCATTCCGTGATGGACTCCGTGTGAACGCGATGATGAATGGCGTTGCGAAAAACATGTCCGATTCTGATATCAAAGCGGTTGCTAGCTATGTTGGAGGTCTTCAGTAATGCTGAAGCGCATCCTTTCCTCAATCGTTATCGGTCTTGGCTTAATGCTCAATCAAGCATGTTCGGCTGATGGTTTCCAGGAAGGAGTTCACTACCAGACCCTCGCGAAGCCTGTGGTCACATCTGACCCAGCAAAGGTCGAGGTTCTGGAGCTGTTTTGGTATGGATGCCCACATTGTGATTCGCTTGATCCAGCGTTAAAAGCCTGGGTTCAAAAGCTTCCTGGTGACGTGAATTTCGTACGGATGCCGGTCGTATTTGGGCGTTCCTGGGAGATGCATGCACGGATGTTTTGGGTCGCTAAGAATCTAGGTATGCTCGAGACGATCCATGAGCCTTTGTTCAACGCGATTCATCGTGAAGGGCAGCGTTTGCAGCGTGTTGACGACGTTGTCGCATTTTTTGAGCGATACGGAGCAGATCCAGCAGTTGTGAAGCGCGAGCTGAGTGGATTTGCGACAGAAAGCGCATTACGTCTGGCTGATGCAAGGGTACGTGCCTATGGGATTCAGGGTGTTCCAGCGCTCGTCGTGAACGGACAATTTGTCACAGGTGTTTCACAAGCCGGTGGCGAAGATCAGTTATTTAAACTGTTAGATGAACTGATTGAGAAATCACGTAAGAAGTAAGGATAAAGCCAACTCAGGTCCTTGAGTTGGCTGATATTTTTTAGAAGTCAATCAAATCTGATGCAGTTGCTTTTTGCTCACGCAGAGCTTTTGCGTACGCTGAGTCCATCAAATCAATTTCAACGGTAAGGTCAGGAGTCAAACTGAAGGCTTTTGTTCGACGGATACGCGTGCGCAACTCTTGAGTTTCTGCATCATTACGATACAGATGGAAAAAGCGTAGAAATTGCTTATCGTTCGATTCAATTTCTGAGAGAGCGGAGTAGCATGGAGTTACACGTCCGTATTTGTTACAGATACGGTTCACGAGCTTAGCTTGGGTTTTCTCATCATTCGGGAGGCCTTCCTGACGATAAAAAATACGAACGATTTTCCCGTCTGGATCATGGGTAATGGTCAGAAATTCCTTTGCTGGGCTTTCCAAACTCTGGAAGTCATCAACCGTATCGCCAATTTTAAGTCCTGCAACATCGAAAGCCATCGTTGCTTGGGATAGAGAGAAAGCGATTGCCGCAAACAAAAGCCGTGATTTAGTTCGATACATCTTCATAGATTCCAGTGTAGCGTAATCGGTTCAATTAAGTCTGTTTGTTAAAGTTGCTGTAAGCGTGATCAAGTAAATCTAACGCCTCGTCGATTTGAGTGTCTGAAATGATCAAAGGCGGTGCAAATCGATGCACGTTGGGCCCAGCAACAAGGGTCAGAAGCCCTTCTTTCATGGTTAACGCGGAGAGTTCGCCAGAGCGGCCGCTATACTCATCTTTCAAAACAGCGCCAACCAGCAAGCCTTTGCCGCGAATTGTTTTGAACAACTCATGCTTTGAGTTCAATGCGTTGAGTCCGTCCATCAATTGCTGACCACGAGCAACTACGTTGGCAAGAAGCTCTGGTGTGTTGATGATCTCGAGAGCTTTGCCAGCAATCGCAGTTCCAAGTGGATTTCCCCCATACGTGCTCCCATGTGTTCCAGCAACTAAATGTTCGGAAATCCATTCTTTACAAAGCATTGCGCCGATGGGGAAGCCGCAACCAAGACTTTTAGCACTACTTAAAATATCTGGAGTAATGTCACTGTGTTGGTAGGCGAACAGTTTACCAGTCCGCCCCATACCTGTTTGCACTTCATCGACGATCAAGGCAGCACCCACACGGTCGCAGGCAGCGCGGATTTTCTCGAAAAATGTAGGACAAATCGGGCGCACCCCTCCTTCCCCTTGCACCGCCTCAACCATTACGGCACAAGTTTTCTCCGAAATTTGAGCTTCCAGCGCATTACAGTCGTTAAATGCAAGGTGTGTAAAACCCTCTGGCATGGGCCCAAAGCCGGTTCTGTATTTTGGCTGACCGCCGGCAGTTACGGTCGCAATAGTTCGACCGTGAAATGCATCATTAAAAGCAATAATCTCGTGCTTTTCAGGTCCGTGTAAGTCGAACGCTGCTTTTCGAGCTGCTTTAATAGCAGCCTCATTAGCTTCTGCTCCCGAATTACAAAAAAACACGCGATCTGCAAATGTGGCCGCTACAAGAGCCTTCGCGAGTTCGATTGCTGGCTCGTTTGCCAGCACATTTGAAAGGTGCCACACCTTATTGGCTTGTTCGACTAGGGCTTTCACAACATCAGGATGACAATGACCTAATGCGCTTACCGCAATTCCGCCAGCGAGATCTAAGTATCGTTCGCCCGATTGCCCAAATAGTTCACAGCCCTGTCCTTTCACAATAATTGTGGGAGGTAAGCCGTAATTCGGTGTCAGTACTTTTTGATAGTCAGATAAATTAGTCATGAAGCATCATCTCGATGTGGGCACACACACTACGGCCCAACGCTCCGAGATGATACCCACCTTCGAGGATAGATACGATACGTGATTGACTATGACGGTTAGCGATATCGTTTATTAATGTTGTGATCCAACGATAATCATCTTCAACGAGATTCAACTCACCAAGTGGATCTTCTGTATGTGCATCGAAGCCTGCTGAAATCAAAATTAATTCTGGCTTGAACTGATCGAGTGCTGGGAAGAAATCACTTTCGACTTTCCTTCTAAATTCCAAACCATCAGATCCCGCATTAATAGGCGTGAGAATCAAATGCTCGCCTGGGGTATCAAAGTGTCTGTTGGGATAAAACGGATGTTGGAACGAAGAACACACCATCACACGTTCGTCATCTTTGAAAATGTCGACGGTTCCATTGCCGTTGTGAACATCAAAATCAATGATGGCGACGCGTTCAAGCCCGTGGTGTTCGATCGCATGTAAGGCAGCAACAGCCACGTTATTAAATAAGCAAAATCCCATGGCCAACGATTTTTCAGCATGATGTCCTGGAGGTCTGGTCGCGCAGAACGCGCGCTCAATATTACCTGCCATCACATGGTCAACGGCCTGGCATCCAGCGCCGGCTGCAAGTAGCGCGGCTCGGAGCGATCCGGGACCCATCGATGTGTCACCATCGACAGGAATTAAATCACCATTAATCGCGTCATACCCTATTTGCTCGATTTCATGAACGTACTGATGAGGGTGCGCTCTTTCTATGAGATCGAGTTCAGCCGGCTCTGCATCGAATCGCGTCAGATCGAGCATTAAACCCTGGGCTTGCAGACGGGTATCGATTGCTTGCAGTCGCATGGGACTCTCGGGGTGCATGTGTCCCATATCATGAATCATGCAATCTGAGTGGGTGAAATAACCGATATGCTTCATGGCAGACTCCAACTAGTCTGCAAACTGTATCACTGGCCACCCTTGATCTTTGGCAAGTTCGGCTAATGACTGATCTGGATCAACGACGAATGCCTGGTCAGCTCGCTCAAGGAGCGGTCGATCGTTAATCGAGTCTGAATAGAAATGAATGGCCGTTGCTTTGGCGCCTTGTGAGCTAAGCCACGTATCGAGTGCCGCGATTTTTCCTTCTTTATACGTTGGGATGCCTGTTAGTTCGCCAGTGTATTTGCCATTAACAACCTCAAATTCGCAACCGAGGTAGCTTTCAACACCATGGAGGCTAGCGATCGGTTCTACGATGAATGTATTTGTCGCTGAAATGATGAGTGTATGGAAGCCCTCGATCTTATAGGCTTGGATGCACTCTAGAGCTTTAATCTGTAGTTGTGGACGAACAATGTCTTGGATGTATTGATCTCTCCAAGCTGTTACTTGCTCGATTGGATAGTTTTGTAGAACTTCGCATGCAAATCGTTGATATGCGCGGATGTCGAGTTTGGCATCGAGGTAATCTTGATAAAACCGCTCATTATTGTCGTGGTAGTAGGCTTCATCGACAGCGTCGATATCGATCAAGAATTGGTTCCATGCCTTGTCACTATCGAATGGAAGAAGGGTGTGGTCGAGGTCGAAAATGGCAAGTTGCATAGAATTTGTCTTGTTTGATTGAGTGATTTGTTAAAAGTTGAAAGAATGCGAGGGTTTTAAGGGAGTTTCAAGTCATGATTGATCAGGACGGTTTTCGGCTAAACGTGGGAATTATTCTCGCGCATCCGACCGGCTCCGTTCTGTGGGCCAGACGACGTGGGGAAGATGCATGGCAATTTCCTCAAGGTGGGATGAAAGCCGGAGAAACCCCTGAGGAGACAATGTATCGAGAACTGCATGAAGAGCTCGGTATCTTACAGAATCAAGTATTTGTGCTGGGCCAGACGGCTGGATGGCTCCGCTATCGACTGCCGAAGTCACTGATTCGACCTCGCGGCAAGAAAACCTGTGTGGGTCAAAAGCAGCGATGGTATCTGTTGGCACTGAATGACCCCTTTATTCAGCCGAACTTTGATGCTACTGATCATCCCGAGTTCGATGCCTATCAATGGGTCAGCTATTGGTATCCGTTAGGTCAAGTTATTCCATTTAAGCGGGACGTGTATCGCCAAGCTATGACGGAGCTTGCTCCTGCATTGCGTTGGTTCGGTCCGATGGCATGTTAGACATCCTTCGACGCCTCGTTCAGGCGGTCACCGATGCGGCAACTTTAGACGAAGCGCTCACGATCATCGTGACGCGAATCAAAGACACCATGCAGACAGGTGTGTGTTCTGTTTATTTATTGGATGAGTCAACAGATCGTTGGCTTCTCATGGCAACAGACGGTTTGAACCCCGATTCAGTTCGTAGCGCAAGTTTGGCAAAGACAGAAGGCCTTGTCGGAACTGTTGGTAGTCGTGGCGAATTGGTGAACTTAGATGATGCGCCGAATCATCCGGCGTTTCGATTCTTGCAGGAAACAGGTGAAGAGATCTTTCAGTCGTTTCTGGGCGTTCCGATCGTTCACCAGCGGGAGATTCTGGGTGTGTTGGTTGTCCAGCAAACAACTCAGAGAAAGTTCAGTGACGATGAAGAGGCATTGCTGGTTACAGTCGCTGCACAGATTTCTGCACTGATTGCTCATGCAAAGGTCTCTGGTCGACTTCACTTAAGTCATACAGACGGCGAAAAACCGATTGATGTCCATTTTAAGGGTGTTGCAGGTGTCTCAGGCGTTACAACAGGGACCGCGTTTGTGCGTCAACCGCCTGCGATTTTAAGACGTGTGAAGGATGCGAAGACCGATGATCCTGAGCTCGAGCTTCAAGAATTCCAAACGGCCTTAAGCGAAGTTAAAGCAGAGCTTCGACAGATTAGTGACTCACTCTCAGCGCACTTGGCACGCAAAGAGACGGCACTTTTTGACACCTATTTGCGGATGCTTGAAGACCACACATTAAGTGGTGAAGTGTGTCAGCGAATCCGATCGGGGGAGACAGCCCCTACCGCCTTAAAATATGTCGTTCTCGATCTGGTTGCGCGTTTTGAGGCAATGGACGATGCGTATCTAAAAGAACGTGCGACCGATCTACTTGATTTGGGTCGGCGTATTCTAGCCAAGCTGTTACATGAGCAGTCGGAATCATTCGAATATCCCGATGATGTCATTTTGGTCGCTGAGGACGTGACTCCAGTCATGCTTGGAGAGGTTGATACAGGTTCACTGAAAGCAATCGTCTCAGTGAAAGGCTCTGCAAATTCACACGTGGCTATTTTGGCTCGAAGTCTAGGTATCCCTGCGGTGATGGGTGCTGTGGATTTGCCTTTAGGTGACATCCAGGGCGCTCATTTGATTGTGGATGGATGGCGAGGAGAAGTGATCGTTGAGCCATCTGAACATGTGTTGGCTGAGTATCAGCGGGCTATTGATGATGCGGCAATTTTGGAAATGGACCTTGAGCAGGTCGAGCCGGGAACTGCAGCGACATCGGATGGACAGCATGTACACTTGATGTTGAATGCTGGCCCGTTCGGAGAGCTGTCAGATCGCCAGCGGAGCTGGATTGATGGCGTTGGACTGTATCGTACTGAATTTATCTTTCTTTCTAGGTCTCGATTTCCAACAGAAGACGAGCAGCAAAGTGAGTATCGTGCTGAGCTTGAAATGTATGCTCCGATGCCCGTTGTGATGCGGACGCTTGATATTGGCGGTGACAAGAGCCTTCCGTATTTTTYAATTKAAGAAGAAAAMCCATTTTTGGGTTGGCGAGGTATTCGGGTCACCCTCGATCATCCCGAAATTTTTCTAACGCAGATTCGTGCGATGCTGAGAGCTGATTCAGGTCTTGGCAATCTGCGGATTCTTTTGCCAATGATCACAACGCTTGAAGAGCTTCGTTCATCAAAGGCGCTCATCGAGCGTGTCGTGTTGGAGCTAACTGCAGAAGGCCATCCGGTTATAGCTCCACAGGTTGGTGTGATGATTGAAGTTCCGAGCGCTGTCTACATTGCGCCTGAATTAGCAAAAGAAGCTGATTTTCTCTCGGTTGGCTCAAATGATTTAACTCAATATCTGCTAGCAGTGGACCGCACGAATGCGCGAGTTGCTGATATGTTTGACGGCTTTCATCCGGCAGTTTTGAGAGCGCTTGAGATCACATCAAAAGCTGGGATTCAGGCGCAAATCCCCGTGGCACTTTGCGGTGAAATGGCCGGCGACCCACTGGCAGCGGTTCTGTTGGTGGGTCTCGGATTCAATGAGTTGTCGATGTCCTCGGCTGCGCTGGCGCAAGTCAAGCGTGCTCTAGGGGCCTTCAGTTCGGCAGAGTGTCGCTCGCTCGCAGCACAGGCGTTAACGCGGGAATCTGGTGTTCAAGTATTACGAATAGTCGCCCAAGCATTCATTGAAAAGGATTTGAATTTGTTAGTCCCTCCAAATCTACGTGAATCCCTTGAAGTGGGGATAGCATGACAGAAGTATTCATTTATCTCCCGCTTGGTGTCGTTGCTGGAATTCTTGCAGGCCTATTTGGCATTGGTGGTGGGATTATTTTTGTCCCCGTGCTGCTTTTGGGTTTCGAATTTATCGGTATGCATGGTGAAGTTATGGCTCACTTAGCTATCGGAACGAGCCTAGCTTGCGTCGTATTTACTGGATTGAGCTCGACCTTGGCCCATCACAGGAAAGGTGCAGTGATGTGGCCCTGGGTCATTAAGATGGGACCTTTTTTGATCTTTGGTGGTGTTATCGGCGGATGGACTGCTGATCAACTGCCTGGACAAATCCTTATCGTGATGCTGGGTACGTTTTTGCTCATCATGTCGTTTCAGTTGTTTATTAAAAACCAGGTGCATTCTGAGGGCGGGGTTATTCGCATGCCTTCGATTCCTATATTTGGTTTTGCAGGAACGTTTACGGGATGGATTAGTTCGATGATGGGTATCGCTGGTGGCGCATTAACCGTGCCCTTCATGACATCACATGGTGCACCGGTCCGTTATGCCATTGGAACAGCCTCAGCGTTCGGAATTCCGACCGCGTTTGCTGGAGCAATCTCATTTATCATCGCTGGTCTAGACCATCCTGAACGGCCTGATTGGGCCTTTGGTTATGTTTATTTGCCCGCATTTTTGGGGATTATTGCGACTTCGACTTTATCTGCGCGTTTAGGCGCTCGCTTCGCGCATTCACTGGATCAAAAGTTATTACAGCGGCTATTCGCATGTTTCCTTGCGGTCCTGTCAATCCGGCTCATTTGGAACTCGGTAGCATGACTTATCCATTGATTGATCCTGTTGCTTTGGACTTAGGATTCATCCAGATCCACTGGTATGGGTTGATGTATGTATTTGGTTTTTTAGGTGGGTATGGGCTTGCGATTTATCGTATTGATCGAGGCTTATTTCCGATTAATCGAGAGCAGATGTCTGATTTTTTAAGCTGGATTGCTCTGGGTGTGATCGTTGGTGGTCGCGCTGGATATATGTTTTTTTATCAGCCAGAGCGTCTGATTAATGACCCTCTGTCATTGTTTTATGTCTGGGAAGGCGGAATGGCTTTTCACGGTGGGTTGATTGGCGTGATCGCATTAACCTGGATTTTTGCGCGCAAGCATCAGGTTGCACCACTTGCTCTCGGTGATGCGTTGGCTCCACTCATTCCGATTGGCTTGGGTCTTGGGCGCCTGGGGAACTTTATTGGTGGAGAGTTATGGGGCCGACCAACCGATGTGCCTTGGGCCATGGTTTTTCCAAAAGCAGATGAGCTTGCACGTCATCCGAGCCAGCTTTATCAATTTGCTCTGGAAGGCGTTGTACTTTTCATTGTGTTGTGGCTCTTTTCATCCAAGCCAAGGAGACGTGGACAGGTGACGGGTCTTTTCTTGTTGGGTTATGGCGTATTTCGTTTTATGGTGGAGTTTGTCCGTGAGCCGGATTCACATCTTGGATTTATCGCACTGAATTGGATGACCATGGGTCAATTGCTAACGTTACCCATGATTGCTATCGGTGTATGGTTATTGTTGATACGAAAGGGGTCGCTAGATGCGCGCATATCTTGATTTGCTGCAACTCTTATTGGATGAAGGGACTGCAAAAGGAGATCGCACTGGCACAGGGACTTTGAGTCGTTTCGGTCATCAAATGCGATTTGATTTGAATGAAGGCTTTCCTCTAGTTACAACCAAGAAAGTTCATTTGAAGTCGGTGATTCACGAACTTCTGTGGTTTATGCAAGGCGACACTAATACACAATATCTGCGTGATAATGGCGTATCGATTTGGGATGAGTGGGCGACAGAGGATGGCGATTTAGGACCATTGTATGGAGCTCAATGGCGTTCTTGGCCAACGCCTGACGGTGAATCGATTGATCAATTGACTGAGGTGGTTGAGTCAATCAAAGTTCGACCGAACTCTCGACGTCTTTTAGTGTCTGCATGGAATCCGTCATTATTGCCTGATGAGAGCCAATCACCGCAGGACAATGTGCGAGCGGGTCGAATGGCACTAGCTCCTTGTCATACCCTGTTTCAGTTTTATGTCGCGAACAGTCAATTGTCATGTCAGTTGTATCAGCGCTCTGCTGATGTTTTTCTCGGAGTGCCATTTAATATCGCAAGCTATGCGTTATTGACACATCTAGTCGCTGACCAATGTGGGCTCGGAGTTGGTGATTTTATTTGGACGGGTGGCGACGTGCATTTGTATCAGAATCATGTTGAACAAGCGCACGAACAGCTATCTCGTGAACCAAGGCCATTGCCTAGGCTGACTTTGATCCGGACACCCGATTCGATACTGGATTATCGTGAGGCTGATATCGTGATCGATGGATATGAGCCACACCCCCACATCAAAGCGCCGGTAGCAATCTGATGAGAATGTCTTTGATTGTCGCGCGAGCTGATAACGGTGTCATTGGGGTTGATAACCAACTCCCTTGGCATTTGCCGTGTGATTTAAAGTATTTCAAGCAGGTCACGATGGGGAAGCCTGTTGTGATGGGTCGAAAAACCTTTGAATCGATTGGGCGCCCACTTCCTGGGCGAACGAATGTCGTAATCACGCGTAATGCTGATTGGGTAGCACCTGGTGCACGGGTTGTTGGCAGTTTGGCGGATGCGTTGAAGCTCGCAACCGCGCAAGCAGGCCTCGATGGCGCAGATGAAGTGATGATTATTGGTGGAGCCACTTTATACCGCGAAGCGATAGAGCAAGTGGATAGGATGTATGTAACTCAAGTGCATGCGTCACCTGACGGCGACGCATTTTTTGAAGCACCCGATCAAGGGAAGTTCGCGCGAACTTCAGTTGAAGATCACGCCGGCGATGAAACGTCACCGGCCCACAGCTATGAGGTCTGGGACCGGATTTCACACTGATCAGTCCCCGTCGGTCACAGCTCCGAGACTGGCGGAAGACACCAAGCGTGCGTACTTTGCGAGAACGCCGCGGTTTGGAGTTTCTTTTTCCATTGTCCACGACGCTTTGCGACGAGCGAGTTCTGAATCATCAACATCAACTGTTAATGCGTTTGTTTCCGCGTCGATTGTGATGGTATCGCCGTCTTCGAGAAGTCCGATTGGACCGCCCACAGCTGCTTCAGGGGTGACGTGACCGATCACAAATCCATGAGAGCCACCGGAGAAGCGGCCATCAGTAATCAGTGCGACGTCTTTACCAAGGCCAGCGCCCATGATGGCACTGGTTGGTGAGAGCATTTCACGCATACCGGGGCCGCCTTTTGGTCCCTCGTAACGAATCACAATCACCGAGCCTTTTTCGATCTTTCCATCGAGGATTGCATTCAGCGCTTCTTCTTCTGAGTTGAAGCAGCGAGCCGTTCCTGTAAATGAAAGACCTTCTTTTCCAGAAATCTTTGCAACAGCTCCTTCAGGTGCAAGATTGCCGTACAGAATTCTCAGGTGACTGTCCTTCTTAACTGGATTGTCGAATGCGCGAACAATGTCCTGTGATTCAGGGTATGGCTGCACATCGGCAAGGTTTTCAGCCATTGTTTGCCCGGTACAGGTCATTACATCGCCGTGCAATAACCCCCGATCAAGCAACATTTTCATCAAAGGCTGAATGCCACCAATTTCAATCAACTCACTCATCAAGTATCGCCCTGATGGTTTGACGTCAGCCAAAACAGGAACGCGTTGACCAATCGTAGTAAAGTCATCCAGGGTTACATCAATCCCCGCGCATTGCGCCATGGCCAACAAGTGAAGAACGGCATTGGTTGACCCGCCAAGTGCGATGACCACAGTGATTGCGTTTTCAAAGGATTTCTTGCTAACAATATCGGATGGTTTGAGATCCGTCTCGATCATCCGCATAACAGCAGCGCCTGCGCGTTCGCAGTCTTCTTTTTTATCGCCTGATACAGCCTCTTGAGCGGAGGAGTTCGGGAGCGACAGACCGAGTGCTTCAATCGCGCTCGCCATTGTGTTTGCTGTGTACATTCCGCCGCATGAGCCAGGCCCGGGGATCGCTGTTTTTTCCACAGCGATTAACTGGGAGTCATCAATAGTTCCTGCCGCGCGTTGTCCGACAGCTTCGAACACAGACACGATATCTCGACGCTCTGCCCCTGGTTTAATGGTGCCACCATAGACAAACACTGATGGACGGTTCAAGCGAAGCATTGCCATAACGCAAGCGGGCATATTCTTGTCGCAACCGCCGATAGTAACGACACCATCGAAACCTTGGCCGGCAACGACAGTTTCAATGGAATCACAAATCACTTCACGGCTGACCAACGAGTAACGCATGCCAGGTGTTCCCATGCTGATGCCGTCACTGACTGTGATGGTGTTGAAGACGACAGCTTTCGCGCCGGCAGCATTCGCGCCAGCTTCAGCGTGATCAGCAAGTTCGTTAATGTGCATGTTACAAGGAGTCACCATGCTCCATGTACTTGCGATACCAATTTGCGGCTTTTTGAAATCTTCATCACCAAATCCAACCGCACGCAACATGGCGCGCGAAGGAGTTTGTGCAAGTCCATCGACGATGACGGACGAATAAGGGCGACGTTTGTCGGTCATAGTGGGTCCTATAGTTCTTTTTTCAGGATCAGCGAATTTCGCTGGTAGTTATATAAAGCCTGCCGATTTTCGGGTAAGGCTTCAACAGACGACATCTCAAAACCGCGTTCTTTAAACCAATCGCTTGCTTGAGTTGTCAATACAAAGAGCGTTTGAATTGATAGCGTGCGCGCTTGTTCTTCAATATGTTTCAGAAGTTTGGTACCGATAGACTGTTCCGTTGTTGCGTGGTCGACGGCAAGGGCGGCGAGCTCCGCGCATCCTGTCTCCAACGGGTAAAGAGCAGCAGATCCTAAGATGCGGCCGTCTTGCTCGATCACGAAGAAGTGGTTGATTTCGGCTTCCAGCTTATCGCGAGACCTCTGAACCAATGCGCCTTGCTCTTCCATCGGGGCGAGTAAATGAATCAGTCCAGGTAGGTCATCAACGCGGGCTTGCCGCACAGGCGCTGCAGGCTGTGAGGCGATGAGTGTACCTGTCCCATCAGTGGTCATTAGCTCTGTTAAGATTGCTCCATCGATCCCTGCTCCGAGCAGATGACAGCGGCCAACGCCTCCCCTGACAGCTCGCTCTGCTGCGTCGAGTCGACGCTGCATTTCATTGTTCTGATGAGACCGGGTTGTTCCGACTAAAGCGAGCGCAAGTTCAGAGATACGTTCACCTTCGGTATCGGTACAGTGCGGTGTTTCGCCCATCAAAATCAGTTTGTCGGCATTGAGAGCAACAGCTGTTTCGGCCGCAACTTCTTCACTAGCAAGATTGTAGAGCTCGCCAGCCGGTGAATGTGCGAGATGATCGAGATACACAACAGACCCGATTTCTAATTGTCTGCGAATACCTGATGCATCGATGCGCCTCACGGACCCCGTGAATTGATGGTTTACACCTTCGTGGATACCAAGGGGTTTGGCAGACACAAAATTGCCAGAGATCAATGAAGATTTGCCGCGGTTTCGGTGTTGTGCTCGCATGAAAAGACCACGGAACGTGAGTCGGTTTTGACTGACGAGATCGACAATGCGGTTGAGAAGAGGTTGGTCGGTGATACGACGATGGCCATGATAAGCGCTTTCTAATCCTTGCTCACCGATGTACGAGTCGATGGCATGCCGTGTACTCTGTATGAGAACAAGATGAACGCCCAGCGCGTTGAGCAGGACCAGGTCTTCCACCAAACGGCTGACAGAGGAATCGGTCTGATCAGAATCTGACAGCAAAACAACAAATGTTTTGCCTCTAAACTGCTCGATGTAGGGGCCGGCTTCTCGAAGCCAGGCAACTAAGGGTTGCGTTTGAATGGTTAAACTCCTCTTCTCACAGGGAATTGTGCGATGAATCGGGCATCAACTCCAGACACGATTGAACTTGAACTCAAATTAGGATTGCGTGATTGTGATCCGTTGAGGGTTTCTCATGTGCTTGCTACGGTTTTGGGTGAGGTGATTCCAGGTCAGACGGAGCTGTTACAAAACGTATATTTTGACTGCGCTGGGTTGCTGCATCGATCGGGCGTCGCGATTCGAACGCGCTCTATTAATCAATCTCACGAGATGACGATCAAGATCCGAAAGCCAGACGAAGGTGGTTTGTCACAGCGGCGCGAATGGAATTTTCCGATTGATACACCGGATCTTGATTATGCGCGTCTTGAGAGTTTGGATTTGCCTGTATCGATCGTTCCATTAATCCGTGAGAGATCACTTGACGTTGTATTTCAGAACGCTTTCGAACGAACCGACTGGCGCGTCACACGAGACAATTGTGATGTGATGATGTCCTTAGATCTCGGCTCTGTTCAAGTTGGCGATCGAGAGTCTCGAGTCTCGGAATTGGAGCTCGAGTTGCTCTCGGGTGACGTTGATTCATTAATAGCGCTCGGTTGCGAGATGTCTGATCACTTGCCCTCCTTCATGGGAGTTATTTCAAAAGCAGAGCGAGGTGATCGATTGATTCGCGACGCTGACCCGATGAAAGACCCGACACCTGATACCGAGGTGCATTGGCTACATTGGTTGAGTCGCGCATTGGACCCTTTGTCTGGACCCGCTCCAGATGAGGCTGCTCGGGCGTTGGAGGCAATGGGTGATCAGCAGGCCATTTCTCTCTATCGTGATGGCCTAATACGTGGAGAGCTTCCACAGGGGCTCGCCCGCTGGATGATTGCAAAATCTCTGGAGTCGATGAATGCAGCCAGTTGAGTATTCTAAGTTTTTAAAACGCTGGGTCGAAAAGTTTGATCCTGAACAGGCCTGGTTGGGTAATGCCGGCGCAACGCCACCTGATCAGGCTCAAATTCACAGTTCTTGGCAACAGCTAGTCGAATTGAATACGCATGATTTTGATCGTGAAGCTCGCTTTCTGAGGAATCAAACGCAAGCGGGCCTGATCAATCGGTTATTGAGTGGACTTGACTCATTTGAAGATACGGTTCGGGTCACCACTCAAATGGCGGAATCGGCATTGGACGCAAGTCTCGCGCACCATCGAACAATACTCGAACAGGCTTTTGGTGTTCCTTCAAATCCAGCTTTTACAATTTTAGGTATGGGTAAATTGGGCGGACGAGAGCTGAATCTGTCATCTGACATCGACATCTTCTGCATTTTTGCAGAAGACGGCGAAACGTCCGGCCCTCGAGTAAGGGATCATGGAGACTACTTCACTCGTCTGACGCAACAGCTTGCCAAATCACTTGATGCACAAACGGTTGATGGTTTTGTAGAGCGTGTTGATCAGCGTTTGAGACCGTGGGGCTCTGCTGGCCAACTCGCAATCCCAGTCGTTGCCTGCGAAGACTATTACGAAGTGCATGGCAGAGAATGGGAGCGATTCGCTTTGCTAAAAGCCCGTCCAGTCGCAGGCGATATTGAGCTAGGTGACGAATTATTGAAGTCGCTGAAGCCGTTCATGTATCGGAAATATCTCGATTTTGGTGTGTTTGAGTCGATACGCGATCTCAAATCGAAAATTGAGGCAGAAGTGCGACGGAGTGGCCGAGATAAAAACGTGAAAGTCGGGCGGGGCGGCATACGCGAAATCGAATTTATCGTCCAAGCAATGCAATTACTGCGCGGAGGTCAGATCCCAAGCCTGCAAGTCACCGGATTTCTAGATGCCTTATCGACGCTGATGACAGAGACCATCATCAGTGAGAATGACGGTATGCAACTCAAAGACGATTATTTGTGGCTTCGTCATGTTGAACATGTCATTCAGGCTGAAAATGATCAGCAAACGCAGGAATTGCCGTCAGATTGTGGGCCTTTGGCGTCGGTGATGGGCTTTGAGTCAGCTGTAGATTTTGAACGGAAACGCAACGAAGTGACGGATCGAGTTCATGAGGCGTTTGCTTCTTTCATGCGGGTTGAGCAGTCGCAAGACACGACTCAAGTCGCAATCAAAGACGACGTAAAAGAGCGGCTGGACGCGTTCCTTGATGATCCAATGTGTGATCGTCTTGAGCCGATTGCGCGATCTCGACTTATTACGTTATTGGATCAGTTAGGGCCTGAGTTAAGTTCATATCCACTTGATGTGACAGAGCGGATGCTTCGGTTTATCTCGACCTGTACACGACGCAGCGTGTATTTGTCGCTTTTATCTGAAAATCCGGCGACGCGGGAGCGAATGCTCGATATCTTGAATCGATCATCTTGGGTTACTGAGCGGCTAATAGAGATGCCTGCTTTGTTGGATGAGCTGCTAACACTCGATGTGAGTGAAGCGTTGATGTCACGTGAGGCGATTTGCCAAGAATTATCGATGCGTTTGCAGCGGGTTGATCCCGATGACCCAGAGCGCTTAACAGAAGTACTTGTGCAATTTGCTCGCGGCCTCGCATTTCGTGTTGCTGTTTTTGAGGTGCGTGGCGAGATTCCGTTAATGCAGGTATCCGATCAATTGACCTGGATTGCTGAGGCAGTTGTTTCAGAGGTACTGCATTACGCATATCGAGAGGTCGAGAATAAGCATGGCCAACCTGTTGTCATTGAATCTGATCGTGATGATGCGCTTGGCTTGTCAGTCCTCGGATATGGCAAATTAGGTGGGCTTGAAATGAGCTATGGCTCAGATTTAGATCTCGTTTTTGTCCACGGGATCGATCCCGATCAAATGACGGATGGCGATTTGGCGATTGAGGGCGGACTGTTCGTTAATCGCGTCGTACGCCGCGTGATTGCATTGCTTGAGACAAAT
Source organism: Gammaproteobacteria bacterium LSUCC0096 (assembly GCA_008087055.1). Taxonomy (GTDB): domain Bacteria; phylum Pseudomonadota; class Gammaproteobacteria; order Pseudomonadales; family Litorivicinaceae; genus HIMB30. The sequence continues at coordinate 115,668 of VIEA01000002.1, forward strand.
ACACGGTTTGGTCGCTTGTATGAAATCGATACGCGATTGAGACCGTCTGGCCGTTCTGGATTGATGGTGGTCGGTCTGGATTCGCTGAAGAAATATCTGGATGAGTCTGCGTGGACTTGGGAATTGCAGGCCTTCGTTAGAGCGCGCCCCGTTGCTGGAGACCAGTTCCTGAACGATCGATTAGCGGCGCTTCGTCTGGATGTTTTAAGCAAGCCTCGAGAACCGACAGCATTGTTGAAAGACGTGGTTGAAATGCGCGAAAAAATGCGCTCGCATTTGGGTAGCACTGCGGGCGATTCTGGTTTTGATTTAAAGCACGATCGAGGAGGTATCGTTGATATCGAATTTATGGTGCAATATCAGGTTCTAGCATATGCAGAAATGCATCCCAAGCTTGCGACTTATACGGATAACATCCGACAGCTTGACGGACTTTCAGAGTCTGGGTGTATTTCGACAGTAGATGCAGATGCGTTGAAGAGCGCTTATGTCCACTATCGGACGTTAAACCATGAAGCAATCTTGGCTGGCCGGGAAGGTCGTGTCGAAATCGCAGAGATTGGAAACGAGCGGCAGTTGGTTGAGAGTCTTTGGGCGCAGTGGATGTCTTCTTGAATTGATTGGAAATAAAAATGCAGCCGAACTTTGCTGATCGAGATGGATTAATTTGGTTTGATGGTGAACTCAAGCCTTGGCGTGATTGTCAGACGCACGTCCTGACACACACTTTGCATTATGGCCTCGGATGTTTCGAAGGAGTGCGTGCATATCAGACAGCAGATGGTGCTGCGATTTTCCGTTTGAGGGATCACACGCGTCGTTTATTCGATTCCGCGAAAATTCTCGGTATGGATATTCCATTTTCGATGGAGGAGATCGATGCTGCGCAGAAAGCAGCTGTTGCCTCGAATGATTTGGATCATGCCTATCTGCGACCCATGGTGTTTTATGGTTCAGAAGGGATGGGGCTACGTGCTGATTCTCTGAAAACTCATGTAATCGTAGCCGCATGGGCTTGGGGCTCATACATGGGCGAAGAGAACATGAAGCGCGGAATTAAGGTTCGCACATCCAGCTATACTCGCCATCACGTGAATATCACCATGACGAAGGCGAAAGCTAACGGCAACTACATGAATTCTATGCTTGCACTGCAAGAAGCGCTGACAGGTGGTGCGGATGAAGCATTGTTGTTGGATCCAGAGGGTTTCGTCTCTGAGGGATCCGGTGAGAATGTATTTATCGTTCGTGATGGCGTGATTTACACGCCTGAGCTTACGAACTGTTTGGATGGTATTACGCGGAAGACTATTTTCAGGTTGGCCAAAGAGCATGGACTTGATGTTGTCGAAAAGCGGATCACCCGCGATGAAGTGATAATCGCAGATGAGGCGTTCTTCACAGGCACTGCAGCTGAAGTAACACCGATTCGTGAGCTGGACTCGCGTCCGATTGGCGCGGGCTCTCGTGGACCTATTACAGAAATGCTTCAGTCTGATTATTTCGACGTCGTACATGGCCGTAATGAGACATTCAGCGAGTGGGTCACACTCGTTAAGGACTGATTCATGCCAACCTTAGTGGTTGGCCCGAACTGGGTCGGTGACATGATCATGGCGCATGCTTTGATTTCGTTTCTGAAATCAAAGCGTCCAGACGACCCCATTCATATGCTCGCACCGAGCTGGAGTCTTGAAGTTGCCCGGCGTATGCCAGAGGTTGATCAAGTCATCGAGCTCCCTTTTGATCACGGTCAGCTGAAGCTGAAAGAACGTTGGGCATTTGCTCGTAAGCTTCGGTTTTCGCGTTATCACCGCGCATTTATTCTGCCCAACTCTTTGAAATCTGCGTTGATCCCCGCTATGGCGGGAATCCCCCGTCGTATCGGTTGGCGTGGAGAGTATCGATACAAGTTACTCACTGATCTACGGATTCTGCATGAGGCTCGTTTCCCGCGGATGATCGACCGGTATATGGCGCTTGGGTTTCCAGCAAACCTTGCTCTGTCGGCGAATCAATTACCCGAAGCTCCTCCGCTTCCCCGTTTAACGATGGATGAAGCGTCACAAGCACATTTGGTTTCCACGCATGGACTCGACCCCTCTCGGTTGGTTGCTCTGTGCCCGGGAGCTGAATTTGGGCCCGCGAAACAGTGGCCACTGGATCGTTTTGCAGATCTAGCGACACGTTTAATTGATGCGGGACATCAGGTCATCTTACTCGGTTCGCCCAATGATGCCGATGATATTGAGTTATTGATCAACCAGATTGCGAAGTCAAAGCGCGAGAGTCTCGTGAACCTTACAGGCTTGACGTCGATTCCAGAAGCGGTTGATCTAATAGGCTTGTCAAAAGCTGTTGTGACACATGACTCTGGGTTAATGCATGTAGCTGCAGCGACGGGTCGACCACTAGTCGCGCTTTTTGGACCATCATCACCGACGCATACACCGCCACTGAGTGAGACGGCAGTGACTTTGACGCACCCCGTACCTTGCCACCCATGTTTTGAAAAAGAATGCCCATTAAAACACCAGGCATGTTTGTCTGAGCTTTCGGTTGATGAGGTATTCGACGCGTTGTTACAACAAATACAGCGGATCGCCTAATGCGTGTTTTGGTGGTGAAAACATCCTCAATGGGTGATCTAGTGCATACATTGCCAGCATTGACTGATGCAACTGAAGCGCTCGGTGATATTCGGTTCGATTGGGTGTGCGAGCCTACTTTTGCTGAAATCCCACATTGGCACCCATCTGTTGGCGATGTGCTTGCGATTCCTTTACGACGCTGGAAAGGAAAGCTGCATCGCCTATTGTTTTCGAATGACCTTGCTGCCTATAAACAAGTACTCGGCGCAGAACGATACGACGTTGTCATTGATGCTCAGGGACTGATTAAAAGTGCATTTTTAATCACACGGTTTACTGATGGGCCAAAGCATGGATTTGATCGCCGTTCGGCAAAGGAGCGTTTGGCGGCGAGCGTTTACGACGTGACCCATCGCGTCGACCGGTCGAAACATGCGATATCGAGAACTCGTGAGTTATTTGCGAAGTCGCTCGGATACCCTCTTCCAGAAACGGATCCAGATGCGTCTATTGATTTGGGGCGACCACAAGAGCTGGCTGATCGTTTAGTACTGGTGACTCAGACGAGTCGGCTACCGAAGTGTTGGATGAGTGATGGATGGAAAGCTGTTATTGAAGATGCACTTCCTCAGTTTTCTGACATTGTGCTGCCGGTGGGAAGTGATGCTGAATTCGAAGCGGTTTCAGCAATGACTACAGGCCTGCCCGTACGAATATTGAATCAAGCCTCGTTAAATGATGTTGCTTTTGAGATCTCAAATGCGCGCGCAGTGGTTTCTGTCGATACTGGGCTTGCGCATATCGCTGATGCATTGGGTATACCGCTGCTTGCATTGTATGGGCCGACAAAGCCTGGTCTTGTGGGACCTGTTGCTGAAACATCGCAAATCCTAAAAAGTCGAACAGGAAAAATGGCTGATATCAGTGCATCTGACGTAATGGAATGGGTTAGTCAGACTGATACAGTGTCTGCCGTGTAAGGTCTGGATTGGTCTTAAATCGTTTATGCATCCACATATACTGTGAGGGATGCTTTTTCAGCGCGTCTTCAATACGTTGATTGAGTGCGCGTGCATTCTCTAACTCATCCTCAACTGGATAATCATTAGGCATCGGGACAAATGAGACGTGATAGGTGCCATTGTCGTCACGGTGTAGATCAAGGAAAACGCTGACTGCGTTAGACATTCGAGCGAGGCGAGCTGGCGTTGTTACTGTGCATGCAAGTCGCCCGAAAAACGGAGCGAATACAGAGCCTTTTGGCCCCATGTCTTGATCTGGTCCGAACCAAACCATGTCACCTTGTTTTAGGTGTTTAGCAATATCGCGCAATGCCCGGACATCGACCAGTTCAGCGTATCGTGCGCGACCACGACACACAGCTTGGTCAAAGATTGGATTATCGTTTGGGCGATAACTCACTACAAATCTGCCTGCGACGGCGTGCATGAGTGGGGCGACCAAGTCCAACATGCTGTAGTGTGGGCAGAGCAGTAACACCCCTTGATTTTCTTTCTTAGCTCGGTCGAGAAGTTCTTGGCCTGATACGACGATTTTGTCATCGACAAAATCGATGGGCCGATGCCAAGACCAAGCCGTTTCGGTTAGTCCGATTCCGTTTTGCTCAAAGCAGGCTTTGACAAGATTGCGTTGTTCGATCGGGCTTAATTCTGGGAAGCAGACAGAAATATTTCGTTCACAAACAAGGCGGCGGTTTTTCGCTGTATAGAACAACAAAGTACCAATCAGGTGGCCGATAGCCACTCCAAGCCTTGGTGGCAGTGCGGCTAATAGTCGAATGAAGCCAAGTCCCAGCGGAACGAAAGAAAAGCCCATGTGTAATCCGGTTGGGTTCATTGATGAAGCTCGGTACTATAACAAGCTTCGAATCATTAGAGAGATCTTCTGTGTCACATATCTTTTCCACATCGCGGGTTTTAGTCGTTGGCGATGTCATGTTGGACCGTTACTGGCATGGCGATGCTGGTCGGATCTCTCCTGAAGCTCCAGTTCCTGTTGTCCGGGTCACTCACGACGAGGCGCGTCCGGGTGGTGCGGCAAACGTGGCTTTGAATCTGTCGTCACTTGGTGCGACAGTGACTTGTGCTGGGCTTGTGGGCCATGACTCTGATGCGGATTTACTGGAACAGACCCTAACAAATCACAATGTGCATCCACTTTTCACGCGCGTCGACCACCGAACAATTACCAAGCTAAGAGTCTTAAGTCAGGCACATCAAATGATTCGTCTGGATTTTGAAACACCATTTGATGCATCAAATGCGGAGTCGCTAGCTCAGGCAGTGTCACTTGATGGAATGACGGCGGTGGTTTTAAGTGATTATGCAAAAGGAAGCTTAGAGCCTCGTTTACTCATTCAAAAAGCACGTGCCGCCAAGATACCAGTGGTTGTTGATCCTAAGGGCACAGACTTTGAGAAATACCGAGGGGCCACTTTATTGACCCCCAATCGCACTGAATTCGAAGCAGTTTGTGGCACATGGGCCAATGATCAGGACCTGATTGAAAAAGGTCAGAAACTGATTAATGAACTTGATATCGACACAATCTTGGTCACGCGTTCTGAGCAAGGAATGACGCTGATTATGCGTGATGGATCTGTGCATCAATTTGCTGCAACGGCGCGAGAGGTTGCGGATGTCACAGGTGCGGGCGATACGGTGATTGCGACTGTGGCGGCGGGCCTCGGTGCAGGTATGAGCATGGCTGAATCAGCTGAATTAGCGAACCGAGCGGCAGGAATCGTTGTATCGAAACTTGGTACAGCAACTGTCAGTGGTCGTGAACTCGAACGGGCTCTGGATGTTGATCACGGCATTTTTGATCACGTAGAAGATGCAGCCGCTTGGGCCGAACAATGCCGTGCTCAGGGTGAGAAAGTTGTCATGACGAATGGTTGCTTTGATATCTTGCATGCAGGTCATGTCGCCTATTTGAAAGAAGCTGCTTCGCTCGGTGATCGTTTGATTGTTGCTGTCAATTCAGACGCGTCGGTGGCTCGTTTGAAAGGTCCTGAACGCCCTGTAAATACTATTGAACGTCGCCTTCAGGTGCTCGCTGGCCTCGGTGCTGTCGATGCGGTTATCGCATTTGAGGATGACACGCCAATTCCATTAATTGATGTCGTTCGGCCTGACATTCTTGTGAAGGGCGGTGACTACAAAACGATCGAGGAAGTCGTCGGTTACGAGCATGTGTTGGGCTATGGCGGAGAAGTTAAAGTTCTCGGTGAAGTGGCCAACCTTTCGACTAGCCACTTGATTGCAAAGATTCGTCAGACTGACTCTGATTCAACTAACTGACAGAGTGTGTGCATCATCAAGATGTGACACTCTTGAATGCGCGCTGTGTTAGTCGACGGGGCAGCTAGCACGTAATCAGCGATCGCCTGCATCGCGCCGTCAGGTTTATCACCAACTAGTGCAACTGTTCGAATACCCTTGCTCTGGGCAACTTCCATAGCTTTGACGACATTCTTTGAATTACCACTTGTTGAGATGCCAATGAGTAAATCACCTGATTGTCCGAGGCCTTCGACTTGTCGTGAGAAGACTTGGTCATAGCCATAATCATTACCAATGGCTGTGAGAGCAGATGTATCTGTGGTGAGCGCAATCGCAGCCATTGACTTACGTTCTTTTTCAAATCGACCAATAAGTTCTGCTGCGATGTGCTGGCTATCTGCAGCTGACCCCCCATTTCCGCAGAGCATGATTTTGTGGCCTGCTTTGATGGTTGATGACGCGACTCCTGCGACTTCAAGAAGTTCTTCCAAGCGTTTGGTGTCATTGATGAGGGCTTGTTTGGTATCAATGCTTGCCTGAAAAGTGGCTTTAATCGCGTCTAGGCTCATATTTGAATCTCTGTTGGGAGTGCAAGACAGTTATTGCGCAGATGCACCGGATTAATGGTGCCAATGATAGCGGAAGTGATGTTTGGGTGGGCGAACAAGTCTTTAAAAATTTCGGGAATAGATGTTGTTAGATGGCCGCTTCCGAGGGCTTTCTTGACCAATAACCCCGCACCAAATCGTTTCGCTTCATCGATGAGTGGTTTTTCATCTTGAGTCTCAGGGTTCAGTGTAATCATCAAGCAATCCGCTCCCAGATCTAGAGCTTGACGCCCACCATCCAGTGTTTTGCCCGATAATCCGACTGCCTGAATTAGTCCTTGGTCTCGCGCTTTGATTAATGTGTGAAGTGCACCTTGATTTAGATGTTCGACATCCTTTCCATCAGAGTGCAGTAACACCACATCTAAACGATCGCGATTTAAGCGTTGAAGACTCTGTTCTAAGCTCTTGAGGATAGCGGTTTCTGAGAAGTCGTAATGACTTCCGGTATCACGATCGTAGGTTTCGCCAACTTTTGTGATGATCTGAAAATCGCTCGAGATTTCTGGTAATAACTCACCGAGCCGAGCTTCAGAGGTTCCGTATGCTGGCGCTGTATCAAGACAGTTGATGCCCAAATCTGAAGCAATTGTGAGGAGCTCGATGACTTCTTGATCACTCGGTAATTCAAAATCGGTCGGATATTTCACATCCGTATTGCGTCCAATTTTGACGGTACCCAGACCAATCGGACTGAGCTTGAGCCCCGTTTGCCCCAGTGGTCTATGAATCATACCCACGGGTAATGACCTTCCGGCGCTTTTGACCACTGCGGTAGTGTTACAGGTTTCGATTTTTCATCAAAAAGCGGTAGGACTTGGTCGGCAAGTGCAGGCGCTAGGGCGAGCTTAGTCGGCCACGCTACAATCAGGTTGTTTAATTTAGAAACAAATGCCGTGTCAGGCCGATTTCCTTCATGCGTGCTTGGCTCTGCTCGATTGATGCGGAAAACGTGGGTTGATTCCACCTTCGGTTCAAGCCAAGAGAGTGCTTCCGATAGCGCGCGTTTGGCATTGGAGCAGACTGTATCGTCATCTTCTCGAACCCCATCCTCTGCAAGCTGTCCTCCCAAATAGAGATACTGCGCTCCATCAAATTCATGGGTTGAGACAGTTAGTTTGGGCTTGCTGCCACTGCCGAGTTGGTGACCAAATACTTTTGGAATGGGCTGCGCAAGTTTGCAGACTGCCATTGCGAGTGGGCGTCGTTGCATTGCTGGATAGCCTCCTGGAAGCCCGGATAACAGCACTTCTGCTCCTTCACCAGCGGTTAAAATAACGTCCCCATGGATCTGGCCTGCAGTCGTTTCCACACCAACGACTTTATCGTCTTGTGTGAGAAGTTGGGTGACTTTCGCCTTGAAGACTTGTCCATCCAAAATCTCGGCAAATGCATGCACCAAGGTATCGAGCTTCAATACAGGCTCTGACAATCGATAGAGATGGCCTTTGAAATTAGGATGATTAAATGCCGCCTCGGATGTCGGATCAATGCGCTCCATTCGAGATCGCATTGCTTTGCTTGCGAAGAATCCCAAAAGATTGGCAGCAATAGACTCGACAGACCATAACAGCTGATCTTCTCGTTCGAGTTGAACATGGCTCAGGTCTACCGTTCCCTCCCCCTTTAGAGCCTTTTGCCAACGCGCGGGCATTGCCCCAATTTCACTGGCTGCTTTGGTTAAGAGCCCATCGAGTGCATACTTGGTGCCACCATGAATCATGCCTTGGCTCGCTAGGGTTTGACCTTGGCCAAGTGCATTTTTTTCGATAACACAGCATGGAATATTTCGCGCTTTCAGTTCAGCTGCTAGCCAGAGACCTGAAATACCGCCACCGACGATGATTTTCATGCAGGCATGCTAGCATCTTCAATTATGGGACGACATCTGTATTCACTGCTCTTGCTACTTTGTACACCACTTCTAATTGCGCATGTGGTTCGTAAGTATCGCCGAGAAAATCAAGACCCGATGGTCAGTCATCGGCTCGGCGTGCATGTACCTGATCAGATGGAGGGCTGTGTATGGATTCATGCGTGCAGTCTTGGTGAGGCTAAAGTTGGTTTAGAGCTTGCGCGAGCACTCATTCAACATGATGCATCGCTTCGCATTTTTATGACAGCCACCACACCAGCTGGACTTGGCATCTTGGCTAAGAGTGAATTCACCTGTCATGTGTTTCCTTGGGACTTTTCGTGGATTTGGTCCCGCTGGTTATCCAAACTTCGGCCGAAAGCATTAATCGTTATTGAGACCGAGCTTTGGCCCAATTTAGTTGACGCATGCCACAAGGCTTCTGTCCCTGTGATTCTCGCGAATGGGCGGTTGAGTGATCAATCAGTTCGAGGATATGAACGGTTTGTTTGGGTATCGCGACCGATGTGGTCCAAGGTCTCACGCGCTTTAATGCAATTTGATGGTGATGCTCATAATGCACATAGCCTTGGGGTTCCGGCCCATGCGATTTCAGAAGTTGGATCCATCAAGCTCGATCAATCTGCTCCTCAAATTTCTCGAGAGCGAGCAAATCAGATTACTGATTGGAAACAAGACAATGTCTTAATTTGCCTGATGAGTAGTCATGCCGACGATGATGCGCTTTTCATAGACTGGGCTCAGCAACATCCTAAGTTACGGCTACTCATCGTTCCTCGTCACCCAGTTCGCGGACTTGAAATTAAGACTTTGGCTGATGAGCATGCGGTTGACGCGTGCCAAGTCTCAAAGGGAATTCTTGATAATGCTCAAATCCTGATCGGTGACACCTTTGGAGATATGGGTGCGTACCTTTCTGCATCTGATGTGATTGCTATTGGCGGAAGCTTTTCCAGAAAGGGAGGCCAAAACCCGATTGAGCCAGCGCTGATGAGTAAACCTCTTATTGCAGGACCATCCATGCACAACTTCCAAGCTATCAGTGTTGGTCTGGAAGCTGCAGGTGCTCTTCTTCGCACCGATGCAGAGCATCTCTCTCAAGCTATTAATGAGGTACTTGCGAAAGCTGATGTGATGGGGCGGGCCGCAAATGCTTGGGTTGAAGCAAATCGTGGCTCTACAGAGCTTCAAGTCCAAGCGATTTTGGCGCAAATCCCTGGCCGCTAGCGAGCTGCTAGACGCGCTTTTGCTCGATCTGCTGCTGCCCTCACCTGATTTGGTGCTGTTCCACCAATGTGATCGCGTGCGTTGACTGACCCTTCAACTGTCAGAACTTCAAACACATCATCATGAATTAGATTGCTGAAAGCTTGGAGTTCCGCGAGATCCATTTCTGAAAGATCGCGCTTGGTTTGGACGCCAAGCGCTACGGCTTGTCCAACCACTTCATGGGCATCTCGGAAAGGTAAGCCTTTGCGTACCAGGTAATCGGCCAGATCTGTTGCTGTCGAAAACCCCCGAATTGCAGAGTCTTTGAGGATGTCTTTGTTGACCAATAATGATGGCATCATGTCGGCGAAGGCGCGAAGAGAACCAATGAGTGTATCGGCTGCATCATAGAGAGGCTCTTTGTCTTCTTGATTGTCTTTGTTGTAGGCGAGTGGTTGCCCTTTCATCAAAGTAAGCAAGCTCATCAGGTGACCAAACATACGGCCTGATTTACCGCGGACAAGTTCAGGCACGTCGGGATTCTTTTTCTGCGGCATGATCGAACTGCCAGTGCAGAACTTGTCAGGTAGGTCGACAAATTGCCAAGCGGTGGAATTCCAGTTGATCAGCTCTTCTGAGAACCGTGACAAGTGCATCATGATGATGCTTGCGGCACTTAAGAATTCGATACCGAAATCCCGATCAGATACAGAGTCGAGACTGTTTTCTGTTGGTTTATCGAATCCAAGGAGCTCAGCCGTGCGCTCTCGATTAATTGGGTAGCTCGTGCCGGCAAGAGCTGCTGCACCAAGCGGGCATTGGTTCATCCGCTGTCTGCAATCAATCAGGCGGCCAGCGTCACGTTCTAGCATTTCATTCCATGCGAGCATGTGATGCCCAAAAGTCACCGGTTGTGCTGCTTGAAGATGCGTGAAACCGGGCATGATGGTGTCTGCTTCACGCTCAGCTAACGTAATTAAACCAGTTTGCAGGCGAGACAGTTCGGATATCGCGTGATCAATGGTGCCTCGTAGCCAGAGTCGAATGTCGGTGGCGACTTGGTCATTCCGAGAGCGGCCGGTATGGAGTTTTTTTCCAGTGTCGCCGATTAAGTCGATGAGTCGTGATTCAATATTCATATGCACGTCTTCGCGTGCAATCGACCAGGCCAATTGACCTGATTCAATTTCAGCTTTGATCTGCTGGAGGCCTTCGATGATGGTGTTACGTTCTGAGTCAGTTAGGATTCCCTGTTCAGCGAGCATCGTGGCATGCGCGATTGATCCTTGAATATCCTCGTGCGCCATGCGTTGGTCGAATTCGACGGATGCAGTGAATGCTTGGACGAACGCATCGGTCGATTCCGAAAAGCGGCCGCCCCATAAAGCTTTGGGCGTTTCCTGACTCATAGAGACTCCTTCTGTAAGCATCCAGTATACTTTGTGTAACAAAGGACCACACATGCAAAAAACATTAACTATCGCGACACGGAAGAGTCCATTGGCTCTTTGGCAGGCTTATCACGTTCGGGACCGTCTGCAAGCACATTTTCCTGAGTTGAGAATTGAGCTCTTGGAGATGACTACGCAGGGAGATGAGCGGCTCGATGTTTCATTAACCAAAATTGGTGGCAAAGGAGTCTTCGTCAAAGAACTAGAAACTGCGCTTTATGATGGTCGGGCAGATCTTGCTGTGCATTCGTTGAAAGACGTCCCGATGGAGCTTCCCGGTGGTCTGGACTTGTGTTGTTTAACAGCACGTGAAACACCGACAGACGCTGTGGTCCATCGGGCTGGAACAACTGCATGGGCTGGTTTTGCTGATATTCCTCAGGGCGCACATCTTGGTACATCAAGTTTGAGACGCATCGCCCAAATTCGTGCGTTACGACCAGACCTTAAATTATCCCCAGTCAGAGGAAATCTAGGTACGCGTTTAAAGAAACTTGATACAGGTGAATTCGATGGTTTGGTGCTCGCGTCAGCGGGTCTAAAGCGGTTGGAGTTGGGTCATCGTATCGCATTTGAGACAGCTCCAGAGGAGATCTTGCCTGCATGCGGTCAGGGCATCCTTGGAATTGAGATTCGCGAAGATGATGCTGTCACCCGTGAAATTGTGATGACACTCAAGGATCCTGATGGAGAAACTGCAGGTCGTGCTGAGCGTGCTTTGAATCGGCATTTGAACGGTGGATGTCAGGTGCCGATTGCAGCCTATGCGATCGAGCGTGATGGGCTGTTGTGGTTACGCGCATTGGTGGGTTCAGCTGATTGTGGAACACTTCTGAAAGCAGAGGGTTCGGCCGCAATTGATGACGCCGAGATCTTAGGGGTTCGCGTCGCAGAAGATTTGATTTCGCAAGGCGCGAGAGAACTTCTCGCTCAAGCGGGTTTGTAATTGAAACTTTGGTTAAATCGGCTTCCTTCGGCGTTCCCGCGAGTCGCTGATGCGTTCACTGATGCTGGATTTGAGGTGATAGCACTGTCATGTGTCCAGTCCTATCCGTTGGATGTCTCGTTAAACTCTGCAATTGTCGATTTCGATCGGTTTGACCATATCGTTGTGACGTCTCCTGAGTCTGCACGGTTGTTGATTGATGCAGTGCTCTCACGTTGGGCACAGTGGCCAACTGATCAACAATTCTGGGCTGTTGGTGTCGGAACGGCGGAGTTACTCAAAAATGAGGTGCATTCGGTTAACACGGCTCCAAGCCCAGGTTCTGAATCACTTATGCAATTAATACGGAGAGAGATTCGGCCTGAGAGCCGCTTGTTGATCGTAAGTGGAAAAGATTCTGGTCGCCAATTTTCTGAATTGAATTCGGTGTTACTTGATCCAGTTGTACATCTAGAGCTCTTCGAAGTCGCTCCTCGCATTGATCTAGAGCTTCAAAATGTGGATGCAGTCGGTGGAATCGTTCATGGATCTGCCGTTCTTCTGAATGGCTTTTTACAAATCGCAGAGACGCACGGTTTAGATGTATCGGATTACCTGCATTTTGTGACGAGTTCTGATGCGAAAGCACAATTACCTGCTGGAAGCCGTTATTATCAAATCAATTCGCCAACACCAGATGAAGTTCGATTGGCGATGCAAGGAGAGCCGAGTGTCAAAGACTGAAGCAAAAACACCTGAAGTCGCTGAGGAAATCCTGGTCGACGATCAAGCTGAGTCTGATGAGGTGATGACCGACCGTAAAGATCGCCCACAGGCAGCGAGATCAAACGGATGGTTCGCCATTATATTGAGCGTTATTGCAACTGTTGCCGTGGGAACTGGAGGCTGGCTTGGGTGGAATGAGCTTCAATCGATTACTCGAGCCACGCAATCTGTAGAAGCCTCTATCCAGGCGTTGAATTCAAAGATCACGCGATTAGAGAATCTTGAAGAGACCACTCGCATTCTTGATAAACAAATTCAGAAACTAAATTCCGATGTTGGTCGTGCGGATGCCCGTAATCAATCAGTAATCGATCGTGTAGAAATGGTCGCTGAGCAAATTGCCAAAGCCCAGGTCGATACGCGGAGCAGTTATGTTCTGGCAGAAGCTGAATATCTCTTGAAGCTCGCCGATCAAAGACTCCTTGTTGAGAAAAACCCAGAGACAGCGGTGAATTTAATGCGTACTGCTCAAGCGCTACTTGGTCAGTTACAGGATGGTCGTTTGTTGTCTGTGAGAGAGCGTTTAGCGCAAGATCTACAGTCTTTGGCGGCGATTCAAACGATTGATATTTTAGGTATTCAGGCTGAGCTACTCGCTCTCGACTCCGTGTTAGATGACTTGCAGTTACCTGTGCGGCGTTTGGCTCCTGAGACAGAATCGGAAGCGGCTGTCGATGTGCAAAAGTGGCTTGGTGATCTCTCTGAATTTATCCGAATTCGTGAGGTGAATGCACCGATTACACCGCTTGTTTCAGCATCTGATGCTGGACGTGCGCGAGAGGTCCTCCGCTTGAGTCTTGAGCAGATTAAGGTTGCGCTGATTCGTGAAGACCAAGTCCTTTTTGATTCTGGCCTTGCTCAGGCAAAACGTTTATCGACGCACTTTTTCGATGTAACTGAAGGCGCTGGATTGAAAGTGATGACAGTTCTTAGTTCACTCGAAGGCATACAAATCGCTCGTGAAATCCCCGATGCAGCTCAGGGTCTCCGTGCATTGAAAGCCTATCGTGATGCACTGACTCAAGAACGTGTCTCTGGCTCAGTGGTGAAACAGTGAGTCGTCTCCTTAGAATTTCGATTTGGGTTTCAGTTCTTGGGGCGTTACTTACGTTTGGTTTGTATCTTGGTAACCGCGTAAAAGCTGACCCCGGTTATGTTCTGTTTGCTTATGGTGGCTACACCATAGAAATGTCTCTGTGGGCATTTGTCATCCTGTTTATTGCCGTCACAGTCATTCTCTGGGTTGTATTTGGTTTGGGTGGAGCTATCGGTCGACTGCCATTGAGTGTATTTCGGGCGTGGGGTCGGATGCGTCACAGAAAAGCTGATTCCCGATTGATAGAAGGTGCTTTATGGTTGCGTCGCGATGAGCCAGCACGTGCCCTGTCGGTACTTAAGAAGGACGCGAGTTCTGAATCATTACCGGCGCTCCATTGGTTGTTGGCCTCAGAAGCAGCGAGACGAGTTGACCAACTCGATGAGTCCGAACGTTACTTGGAATCGGCCGAACGCTTGATGGCAAGCGTTCCAAAAGCTATTGCGCATGATCCCAAGCCAACCGAATTCAAACTACTGATGAAGGCGTTAAAGAAAGAATGGCGCGAAGACTGGGCACTGGCCCTTGAAACAGTTGGTGATGAGGATGCTCTGTCACGTTTAGCGCTTCTCAATCCGTTAGCAAAAGCACATGCTGACTCGGTTTCATTAGAAGTTGTTCAGGCACGTTTAGCGATGGCTGCAGGCCTCGATGCCGAAGCAAAACACCATATTGAACGTGCAAACGAGCTAGAGCCGGACAATCCGCTGGTCCATCTGTTGCGTGTTGAGATTGAGTCGGGGAGAACAGAGGCGCTTGAGAAGCTCAGGCGCCGTCTGATTGAAGACGCGTCTTAACGCTTCTTCATTGACTGGAAGAATTCTTCGTTTGTCGTTGTCGTCTTCATACGGTCGACTAAGAACTCGATCGCTTGGAGGTCTTCCATTGAATCGAGAAGTTTTCTCAGGATCCACATACGCTGGAGCTCTTCTTCTGTTGTGAGAAGATCTTCACGACGTGTTCCAGACTTACGAATGTTAATCGCTGGGAAGATACGCTTCTCGGCAGCGCGTCTTTCCAGGTTCAATTCTGAGTTACCGGTTCCTTTGAACTCTTCGAAAATGACTTCGTCCATTTTCGAACCGGTATCAACCAATGCGGTCGCAATGATTGAAAGACTGCCACCTTCTTCGATATTTCGAGCGGCACCAAAGAAGCGCTTTGGACGTTCCAGTGCGTGCGCATCGACACCACCAGTCAGAACCTTGCCAGATGATGGCTGTACCGTGTTGTAAGCCCTCGCGAGTCGGGTGATCGAATCAAGCAAGATGATGACATCGCGTTTATGCTCAGTCAGGCGCTTCGCCTTTTCAATAACCATTTCAGCAACCTGAACGTGTCGAGCTGGCGGTTCATCGAATGTCGATGCCACAACCTCACCGCGGACAGTGCGTTGCATTTCAGTAACTTCCTCTGGACGTTCGTCGATGAGAAGTACGATCAAATAACATTCTGGGTTGTTGCGCACAATGCTATTGGCAATGTTCTGAAGCATGATCGTTTTACCTGCTTTCGGAGGTGAAACGATCAACGCACGCTGACCCTTACCAATTGGGCAAACCAAATCAATGATTCGCGCCGTTAAATCTTCGGTAGATCCATTACCTTGCTCCATCTTAAGACGTTTTTGCGGGAACAGAGGCGTTAGGTTCTCGAACAAAATTTTGTTCTTTGCATTTTCTGGCTTGTCGAAGTTGATCTCGTCAACTTTCAAGAGTGCAAAGTAACGCTCACTATCCTTTGGTGGGCGAATCTTGCCTGCGATGGAATCGCCCTTGCGGAGGTTGAAACGTCGGATTTGGCTCGGAGAGACGTAAATGTCATCAGGACCTGCGAGATAGCTTGAGTCAGCAGATCGAAGGAAACCGAAGCCATCCGATAAAATTTCTAAGACGCCATCACCGTAAATGTCTTCCCCGCTCTTCGCATGGGCTTTCAGGATAGAAAAAATGACGTCCTGTTTGCGGGATCGTGCGAGGTTTTCGAGGTTCATGCTCTCCGCAATCTCAAGGAGCTGCGGCATTGATTTTTTCTTAAGTTCTGTGAGGTTCATGTGTTCTCTGAATCACCTGGGCACGGACCACAGGCGGTATTTGGGTTGGTCAATGTGTGTTTTCTGAAATAAAAAGGGAGTTGTGGAGGGCATCCACACCGAAAGCTTAGGCGCTTTCGGTGTGCTCGTCTAGTCTTTTAGATGTTTGAATCAAGAAATGCCGCAAGCTGGCTTTTAGACAGCGCGCCAACCTTTGTTGCTTCAGGTTCACCGTTTTTAAATAAGATGAGTGTCGGAATCCCACGAATATTAAATTTTTCAGTCGCCTCGCGGTGATCGTCCACGTTGAGTTTTGCGATCGTTAAACGCCCGGTGTATTCCGTGGCAAGTTCTTCTAGGACAGGTGCAATCATTTTGCATGGGCCACACCACTCGGCCCAAAAGTCCACCAATACAGGCGTTTGCGCATCTTTGATCACTGAATCAAAGTTGTCATTTGTCAGAGTTGTAATTTGGTCGCTCATTATATCCTCGTTATGTTTCTTGTCTTAAGCAGTGAGGTTCTCGGCCGCGTCGATCGCAGAATATGTAAGTATACAGTCTGCACCGGCACGCACCATTGATTCGAGACTTTCCATCATGACGGCCTTGCCGTCAATCCATCCGTTCTGATGCGCAGCCTGAATCATCGCGTATTCGCCGCTGACTTGATATACAGCAACAGGGACTTTAAACGTGGTTTTAATACGCTGAACGATGTCGAGATACGGCAGCCCCGGTTTAATCATCACAATATCTGCACCCTCATAGAGGTCCTCCGCAACCTCATGGAGCGCTTCGTCACTATTGGATGGGTCCATCTGATATGTCCGTTTGTCTTTTTTACCGAGGTTCGCGCTCGACCCAACAGCATCTCTGAATGGGCCATAGAACGCACTCGCATACTTTGCGGAATAGGCAAGAATGCGTGTATGGATATGATCTTCATCTTCGAGCGCGTCACGAATCAGGCCGATTCTGCCGTCCATCATGTCACTTGGTGCGACAATGTCAGCACCCGCTTCAGCATGAGACAGTGCTTGTTGGACCAAGACGTCACAGGTTTCATCGTTCAAGACATAACCTGAAGCATCAATTAAGCCGTCTTGCCCATGCGTTGTGTAGGGATCGAGTGCGACGTCTGTAATGACACCGAGATCAGGAAGCTCGGATTTGAGCGCGCGCACAGCGCGTTGGACCAATCCATTCGGGTTATACGCTTCGCGACCATCTTCGGTCTTGTTGTCACGAACAACAGGAAAAAGTGCAACGGCAGGGATACCCAGGTTGTGTGCTCGTTCGGCTTGCTTGAGCATCAAATCGATCGTTAAACGCTCAACACCAGGCATTGAGTTCACAGACTCTCTCTCGTTGTGCCCATCGAGAACGAACATCGGATAAATCAAATGTGATGTTGTCAGAGTGTGCTCCCTGACGAGCGCTCGAGAAAATGCGTCGCGTCGATTGCGGCGCAGCCGCCGGGTTGGATAGCCGACAGGGAAAATTTCCGTCATCGTGGACCTCTTTGGATGAAATCTATTGAGATGCCCATAGGGTATCTGAATTATTATAGAGATTCGCGCCTTTCGGCGAAGCGGTATTGGAAACTTGATTGGAATCAGCGTGAAACGAATCGGATGGTTTATCGGTGCGGTTGGCTTCGGTCTTGTGATCTGGTTCGGTAGTAATTCATTCAATGCCGAGGACCTTCTCACGCGGTATTCCGAGTTTAAGATCATGCTTCAAGATGACTATGTGTTGTCGCTTGTGGTCTTTTTCCTTACCTATGTTTTGGTGGTCAGTTTGTCCTTACCGATCGCATCATTATTGACACTGATGGGCGCTGTTCTGTTTGGGTGGATTGCGTTGCCGATCATCGTGTTAAGTGCGACAACAGGTGCCATGGTTGTGTATATCGTTGCATCGACCTTTGCGCGGCAGTTTTTTTCCAAACGCGCTGAGGGTGTGATTGAGACAGTGCGAGTGACCTTTCATAGAAGCCCTATACGCTGGCTATTGACCATGCGATTGATTCCATTTTTCCCGTTTTGGTTGGTGAACATCATTCCAGCGCTATTTCAGATGAGAATTCGTGATTTTGCGCTTACGACAGCGGTCGGCATCATTCCTGGGACTGCTATTTATGTTGGCGTTGGGAAGGGTCTGGATGCGGTGTTGGAGCAAGGGTTGAGTCCGCAGTGGAATTTAATTGAGCACCCCGAAGTCTGGTTGCCGTTGGTTTTGCTTGGTGCTTTTTCTGCTGCATCAGCTTTGATTTCAGACCGTTATAAGGAAGAGGTTCAGTGATGATTTTTAGACTGATGGTTGCAACTGTTTTGCTTGCCAGTGTCCAGGTCGGTCAGGCCGCTGACTGGCACGCAGTAGAAGCCGATGCTAAAGGTCAGACTGTGTATTTTTATGCGTGGGGTGGTTCGTCAACGATTAACCAATATATCGAGCGTTGGGCGCAAATCGCCGAAGAACGCCATGATGTTAAAGTCGAGCACGTTAAAGTTGATGATATCTCTTTAGCGATCCAGGGAATACAAACGGCAAAACGTGTCGGTCGATCGGATCAAGGCTCGGTCGATGTCATGTGGATCAATGGAGAGAATTTTGCGCGGATGAAGGGCGATGGACTCTTGGGAGTTCCATTTGTCGGCGATCTTCCATCGTCGGGAGCGATCAATCTTGATGAGCCGACCATTGCCGCTGATTTTTCGATTCCGACAGATGGACTAGAAGCTCCATGGGGTCGTGCTCAGCTAGTATTTATATACGATCAATCGCGCCTTTCTCAGCCACCGAAGTCGATGGAAGAACTACTCAACTACGCGAAAAATAATCCTGGGCGTGTGACCTATCCTGAGCCACCCAATTTTCACGGAACAACATTTCTAAAACAGGTTCTTTGGGAGACAACCGAACAGCAAGATTGGTTGAAGGAACCCTATTCGGAAGAGCGATTTCAGCGAGTGACTGCACCTATGTGGGCATATCTCGATGCCTTACACCCGCATTTGTGGCGTGGAGGGAAGGAGTTTCCCGATTCGGCAGAAGTGATGATGGATTTGTTTGCCGATGGGATTTTGGATATTGCACTGAGCTTCAATCCGAATGATGCGTCACAACGGATTCTCGATGGTCGGTTCGCGCCAACAGTTAGAACGTATATTCATGCGATAGGTACTGTTGGAAACACGCATTTTTTGGCGATCCCGTTTAATGCGGGGTCACGCGCTGGGGCATTGGTTTGGATCAACCTTCTTTTAAGTCCAGAAGCACAGGCTGAGAAGGCAGATCCATCGGTTTGGGGTGATCCGACGGTAGTTGATCTGTCTCGATTAGACTCCAAAGACCGGAAATTTTTTGATTCGCTCGATTTAGGCCCTGCGACTTTATCAGCAGTGGATCGAGGGATTCCTTTGTCAGAACCCCATGCAAGTTGGGTTGAGCCGCTAGAGCGTGCATGGAAAGAGCGCTACTTTGGGAAGGCTCGGTGAACTGGATTGAACGATTTTTCGTTCTTATTCTGATTCTTCCTATCATTGGGTTATTGGATGATGCACTCGGTCGTTATTCAGGTGTTTCCTGGGTTCAGGGTCTCGAACGTTTGTGGGATGAGCCAGCTCTGATCGACTCGCTCATACTCTCTCTATGGGTTGCGAGCGTGTCGCTCGTGATCTCTTTATTTATTGCACGTGCCATTTCTGCCAAAACTCTTCAGGCGAAGGATTCGCAGGTGTGGCGAAGTGTATTGCTTGCGATGCCACACAGTGCGCTTGCAGTCGGTCTATTATTGGCACTGTCCGCCGGAGGCGTCGGCTGGCGATGGATCGCAGTGTTTTTTGAGCTCCCACTCGACCAGCAATACTTATTCCCCAGAGACCCATGGGGGGTCGGCATGATTTTGTCACTCGTGATCAAAGAAAGTGCATTTTTAATTGCCATTGCGATACCGATGACCAAACGTCTTCCGCTACGTTCCTATCAGGTGATAGCGCGACAAGCCGGTTTGACTCAAATTCAATTCCATCATCAACTCATTTGGCCTCAGGTCATCCGCTTGATGTATCCGGCGATCTTTGTGGTGTTTGTTTTCGGACTGACCAATCTTGAAGTCAGTCTGATTTTGGGCCCAGATCAGCCACAGTTGATCGGTGTTCGCTTATTTCAGTTGCTTACTGATCCCAATGCACTCAATCGACAGGCGGGCGCGCTTGGGTTGCTCATCGTGTTGGCCTTACTCCTTGCAGTTTGGGGCGTATTTCATCGATTGACTCGCCCATGCGTTAAGTACCGACTACCTGATGTGATGGCCTTGACCTCCTGGGCAACAGTGTTGCGTTGGGCTCTCATTACCGTTACTTGGCTATCGATTGCGAGTTTACTGATTTGGGCTGTGACTTTGCGATGGAGTGTTTTTGAGCCATTACCGGATGTTTCATTGGCCGCTTTGACAAGCATAAAGAGTTTAGCGTCTCCATTCTGGGCGTCGCTGTTGATCGGTCTTACTACTAGCGTAATCGCCATCGTGTTGGCTGTCTGTATCCTTGAGTATTTGGTGTCAAAAGGGCAGAGGCGATTACATTGGATTTGGTGGGCATTTCTCTGGTTGCCGGCACTTCCGATGGCATCGGGGCTGCTTGCGTGGATTTATTTTTTTGGGGGAAGCCCTGGTCTTTGGCCGGTGATCATAGGTCATACATTGATCGCGCTTCCGTATGTGATGATTGTGGTGAGTGATAGCTGGTTCGATCGTGATTGGCGTCATGAAATGCTCTTGAAACAAGCGAACTTGCCAGTGTGGCGGCGGATATTTTTGATTTGGATGCCGCGAAACAGCCGATTACTACTGTTGGCATTCGCGCTCGCATTCGCTGTCAGTTGTGCTCTGTATACCCAAACGATGCTGCTTGGTGGTGGTCGCATCGAAACTCTCATGACGGAGCTGATGGTTACAGTCGGTGGAGAGCGGAGGTCTGCTGCTTTGACAGGGCTGGTTAATTTACTGTTACCACTGATCGCTTTCGGGCTTGCTTTGTGGGTGAGCCGTATTTCCTGGCGCCATCGTACTGGGATGCAAGGAGAAGGGTATGCTGATTTTCGATGAAGTCTCGGTGAGTCGGGCTGGTCGGCAACTTTTTCAGCCAGTTTCGTTCGCGCTAGAGCCTGGAAAGATTATGACGCTGCAGGGTGAGTCAGGCCTCGGTAAATCCACACTGCTGCATGCGCTGATTGATCAGGAAAGTGGGGTCGAGATCTCAGGACAGATCATCCTTGATGGCAATCCAATGGATCCTTCAAATCGGCTGAGTGCTGAGTCGCAGACTGTTTTTCAAGAGCCGTTACTCTTTCCTCATTTATCAATTGGCGCAAATATCGAGCTGTCGATGCATCAGTTACAAGGGGCATCTCATCGAGACCGCGTTAATCAATTGCTGAACCAAATCGGCCTGAGTGGGATGGCTGAACAGGATCCATTTCAATTATCACGAGGCCAGATGATGCGTGTCGCTGTCGCTCGCGCTTTAGCACCACATCCTCGTATCTTATTGCTTGATGAACCCTTAAGTGCGCTTGATTCAGAGACGCGCGAGCAGGTGAAACATCTGATCTTTGAGCAAGTAAGGCATGATGCTGCTTATGGAGTTTTAGTGACGCATCATCCGGAAGATCGTCCACAAGGGGGAGATATGGTGTGTTTGATGCCCTGATTGTGAAGCATCTCAAAGAGCCCCTGAGGTCTGCTGCTCGACCGCTTGCTCGAGCTGGTATCACTGCGACGCAGCTGACCTTGATTGGTGCATTAAGTGGGCTTTTGGCAGCAGTTGCGATCATGTCAGATGCGTTAATGATCGCTGCGGTTTTGTTTGGCATGAACCGTTTCTTGGATGGGTTAGATGGAGCGTTAGCGCGTATCCAAGGCCCAACCGAACGAGGTGCTTTTCTCGATATCATCTGTGATTTTTTAGTGTATAGCGCGATACCTCTCGCGTTCGCGGTTCGCGATCCGAATGTTGGTCTAGCCGCGGCATTTTTATTGTTTAGTTTTGTTGGAACTGGCTCGAGTTTTCTTGCTTTCTCCATTTTTGCCGCTCGTCATGGCTTGAAGAACAAAGCGCTTAAAGACAAGTCGATCTACTACTTACAGGGTCTGACTGAAGGCTTTGAAACTACGGCAGTTTTGCTATTGATGTGCCTTGTTCCCGAATGGTTTGAGTGGCTTGCGTGGGGGTTCGGTGCGTTGTGTTTAATCACGACTGTCTCCCGGATTATCGAGGGAAA
The DNA here is from genome assembly GCA_008087055.1 of Gammaproteobacteria bacterium LSUCC0096. Classification (GTDB taxonomy): domain Bacteria; phylum Pseudomonadota; class Gammaproteobacteria; order Pseudomonadales; family Litorivicinaceae; genus HIMB30. The sequence continues at coordinate 137,835 of VIEA01000002.1, forward strand.
TCGAGTCTTACGTGGCATTTCGACCCCAGAGCCTGATAGGCTTTCGGAAACCAATTAAGGAGTATGTATGAAATCTTTGTTTCGGGGCGCTCTAATCGCGTCTTTGCTTGCGACTCCGGCGCTTGCGAATGAACCTTCAACAGATTTAGAAAAATTAAGCTATAGCCTTGGGATCATTCTCGGCGAGCGTATTCAAAACGATTTTGGTGATTTAGACCCTCAATTCGTCCTCGAAGGCTTAAAGGACTCAAAAGAGCCAAAGAATTGGAAATTGGACCGCCCAGCAATTAATAAAGCAGTCCAGGACGCGCAGACGAAGGTTCGCGCTGAACAACAACGACAGGTAGAAGCAATGGCTGAAGCAAATCTCAAATCAGGCGAAGCCTTTTTGGCTGACAATGCAAAAAAAGATGGCGTGACTGTGACCGCTTCAGGGCTTCAGTACAAAGTGTTGGCTGAGGGTTCAGGGGATTCTCCAAAGGCGACAGATACTGTCAAAGTGCATTATGAAGGCCGCCTGATTTCAGGTGACGTATTTGATAGCTCAATCGCGCGCGGCGAGCCCGTCAGCTTCCCGTTGAATGGCGTGATTCCGGGTTGGTCTGAAGGCGTTCAGTTGATGAAGGTTGGATCGAAATTCCAGTTCACGATTCCATCAGCACTTGCTTATGGCCCTGCTGGTACAGGACCTATCCCGCCAAACTCAGTGCTTGTCTTTGACGTTGAGTTATTGGAAATCAATCCAGCAAATTAATTAAGGCTGATTGATATAGGCGTCAACGAAGGCATCGAAAGAGCCTTCGTTCGATGCCGCAATGCGTTCTTCGGCTACAAGGCTTTCTCGCGCTTCGTGTTGCATAGCCTGTAGCTTTTCTCCTGTCGGAGCAACTGTCTGCCAACTGTTATGGTGCTGATTGGCTCGAGCCAAACCAAATTCTAAATGCCCCTCTTTCAGAACCGCTTGTTCGATTTCATCTGATAGCAGCGGACATGTTCCCTCGAGTCGTAGGCGTGCATCATCGAGTGCGTCGGTGAAACTCTCTGTTTGAAAAGCTGAATTCAGTGCTTCTGCCACAGGGTCAAGTGATCCCAAGAATTCAAGACCTGCTTGCTTGAATGTTGATCGATCATCAAAGCGTTGGTCCAGACGTCGACCAGCCCAACTGGCACGCGCATTGATTCCATTGATGGCAACACATTCTTCTGGTGAATTTAGAGGGCTATCTGCCAGTGCTGATGCCGTCATCAACAACGTGATCAGAGATGCTTCATGTTCTGAGATGCCGTTGCGTGCAAAAGGGTTTAGATCAATCGCGCGTACTTCTAAGTATTCGACTCCACGATTGATGAGGGCTCGAACTGGGCGCTCACCTGACTTTTGAACACGCTTCGGCCGAATACTCGAGTAGTACTCATTCTCGATCTGCAAAACGGCAGTATTGAGCTGCTTAAATCCTTGATCGTCTTTTAGCCCTAAACCTTCGTAGGTTGGCCAAGGATGGTGGACTGCTTTTGATAGCGTATCGCAGTAGGTATCTAACTGATTGAAGCAAATATTGATCGATTCTTGTGCAGCCGATTGGTAGCCAAGATCGCTCATGCGAAGACTCGTTGCGCCCTCGGCGAGACGTGTGCGCCCAGAGACTTTGAACCGGTCAGTGGCCAGTAAACGGAAACTCTCATCAACCGATGGACTTGACCCGGTCAGCAGCATGATTAGCCATTGGATACGGCGAAAGTTACGAATGGTCTGGAAGTATCCATTATCGCGAATTACGCGGCTATCTGCGCCATCAGGATGCCCATCGAGTGCGGCTTTCCACGACCAGAAATCATCGCTGAAAGAGAGATTGAAGTGCACGCCTGCAATGGTTTGCATTTGTCGACCATAACGAAAACCGAGTCCCCGGCGGTAAACGGTCTTTAGACGGCCAATGTGTGAGTCTCCGTAGTATGCCAGGGGAATATCTGAGTCCGAGTCAGGGAGCCGGCATGGCATTGATAGTGGCCAAATACGCTCGTTCCCGAGAACGGTGCTGGCAAAAGCATGGAGCTCTTCAAGTTCTTGGATAGCTGCTTGTGGCGATGCATGTGTGCCGGTAACAAACTCCAATAACGCCTCAGAATAGTCGGTCGTGATATGAGGGTGAGTGAGCGCAGAGCCAAGTGCTGTTGGATGTTCTGTTTGCGCGAGTTTGCCGGTATCTCGATCGACGCGGAGGCCTTCTTTTTCGAGCCCAAATCGCATCCCGACAAGATGTTGGCTCAAAGCATCTAAATGAGATTCTTGAATAATATGCGAAGAGATCGTGGGTAGTTTTAGTTGCACTCAATTTCCAAGGCTTTTAGCCATCGCTCTGGGTCATTGGTCCGCTGTAATTCATCCGTGATAGCTTGGATCAAACGTGACTCGTTCGTTGTGTAATCGCTCGACTCTGGCCAGCGATCTTTAGGATGCCATGGTCCGGCAGTCTCTGATTGACCCGCCGGAACAGACAAACCGAGGGATCCAAACGGTTCCCAATCAGTGCAGTAATACATACCCGTGATAACAGCACTTTCTTCTGACGCTGACAGTGGATCACCCTTGCCTGCTTGCCCACCATGCCACCCGGCGTTGACCAGGAAGCAACGGGTGTCATGTGCTTCAAGCAAGTCTTCCAAAATGAATACATAGTCATCGAGATTCCTCGGTAACAGCGTATCCATAAACCCTGGCGTGAATCGAATATCGATTTCAGCTTGGCGTTCTTCGAGGGGTCCAAGGTGATTGCCGTAGCCTAAAATAAACCACGCGAGACATTGTTCTCGAGTGATTTTAGCCAGTGGAGGCAGTACGCCAAGAGGGTCCGTAGTTAAAATCACAAGTTGGCTTGGGCCGCGCGTATCAGATTCTTGAGTCGCATTGAGACGAGTGAGAGGTACAACCAGGTGTGTGGGTGTTCGGATATCTGAGTCGATATCCGGATCTACAAATAGGGGTTCGCGATCGCTTCCAAGCGCTAGATTTTCAGCAATTGTGCCGAACCGCAATGCCTCATCTAGGCTGATTGGCAGGTTATGATCGAGGTGAAGTCTGCAGCCATCAGCTAGACGATGTAATCCTTCATTTGACCAAGAAAGGCCCCGGTCACCAATAAGTTGCCCGCAACGCAATGCCCATGTTGTCTTTTGCGTCCCAGCAGGGCCGAGAAATAGCGTGATCTCCCCGTCACCTTGGGCAGCCGCTCCATGCAGGGGCAGCGTATCTTTTTCAGGAAGCAGAAGGCCTAAGAGTGTCAGAAGGGTACGACGCATCTCTCCAGTCGTCAGATCTCCGCCCATTAAAATTCGGCGTTTGCCAACGTGGATTAAAATTACACCGCCGCCGTCGCTCAAAATTTCTGCGTCACCAAAGCTTTCGATTGGCGCCCAGATTAATTTCCATTCCGGTTTTTCGCGCGGATTGAACTCAGTCGGGATATGACACAAGTGATGACAACTCATGGCATGCCAGGCACTTAAGGTCGTAATCTCGAGTGGTACTGCAATGTCTGCATCGACGCCCATGTGGGCATGAATTCGGTAGCGATCACGCTCGACAACATCATCTTTGACCCTCTGCCAAATTGATTTAAAGACGCCGCTATCAAGCAAGTGGAATTGAGCATCTGCGCGAATGACGTCGCTGACGGAGGGCTCATTGACGATGAATCGTTGAATTTCCGTATTGCGTTCGGTTGATACAGCCAATGCACCCTTGGCGGACAGTTGGCCCTCGCCTAAAGCGAGCGCGTGTTCAACCAGTTCGGCTAAGGTAAGATCGTCGAAACGACTCGACCCATCGGTTTTCATTGTAGCGTGTCAGACCCCGGTGGCTGATCAGAGAGTAGCCATTCTAAGTCAGCCTGATCATATTGGTATACCTGTCCGCAAAAATGGCAATCAACAGTCACTGAAGGTTGTTCAGCAAACAGTTGTTTTACTTCCATTTCACCCAGTGCCCTGATGGCTCGAGCAGATCGTTCTTTTGAACAAGAGCACCCAAATTCGATGCCCCAGGGATCGAAACTTCGAGGACTGAGCTCATGAAATAGTTTGTAGATCATGAGTGGACCGGCCTCTTTTGCTAGCTCTTGTTCAGTAATTGTATCCGCGAGTGTTAAAAGTGTTTCCCAGTTTGAGTGCCCTTCAAGCGTTTGCCCGCCCTCTTCTGGAATGCGCTGGACAAGAAGTCCACCGACGGTTGATTGGTCACTTGCAAGCCATAGCTTGGTATCGAGCTGCTCAGAATTTTCAAAGTAGTGATTGATACATCCCGAAATTGAGCCTGATTCCAAGGGCACAATGCCCTGATACCGCTCACCTTGTTTTGGATCGACTGTAACGGCCAAGTAGCCTGTTCTAACAAGCTCCTCAAAGGTGGTTGCGTCACCAACATTATCCCACTGAGCGGTTGACCGAATGAGGCCTTCCGAAGAGCACTCTGCAACCATCATCGTGACCGGCCCAGAGCTCTTGATTTGAAGAATCATTTCGCCATCAAATTTGAGCATATGGGACAAAATACAGGCTGCAGCAACAAGCTCTTCACATAACATTTTTACGGGCAAGGGCATCTTTTGATGATCAAGCATGTCGTTCTTAGTCTTGCCAAGGCGTACCGTCATCAGTCGAGCATCTGGTGCCTCATCACACATGTAGCGGCGGACTGCATCGTGATCAGGTGTCAGATCAGTCATTAAAAATTCCCTTTAACTTTGTCATTTGGCGACGTTCTCGTTTATTTGGACGGTGATCCGCTGGCTGGAATCCCGCACGGGAAAATCGATTTAAATCTCGTTCGGTTTCGCGCTTTTGAATCGACTCCGCAGTTTCTTCATAGAGGAGTTGTGCTTCAGATGCTGGGCGCCGATCTTCTCGTACATCTCGAACGATAATGACCATATCGGTTTGCCCTCGCGAAATTTCAATCTCGATTCCAGGTGTTACCACTTTCGATGGCTTTGCTTTGACGCCATCGATATGAATTTTCCCGCCATCAATTGCATCGCGCGCGAGTCCGCGGGTTTTGAAAAAGCGCGCTGCCCACAACCATTTGTCAAGCCGCACTCCTCCACTCATTGTTGTGCTAAAGCCTCTAACTCAGGGATCAGTACGTCAAAGTCGTCGATACCTTGTTTCCAGGTAGTGCGTGGCGGTTCAGATAAATTCGGATGCCGGATTTCGATGATTTCCCTGATGCCAGCGCGATCGGCGGCTTCGAGAACCTTCGGGGAATCATCCATAAATACTGCACGATTTGGGTCGATTGAGTATTCCTCAAATAAAGCTGTCCAAAAATCTGGATGTTCTTTTGCGACGCCATATTGATGGCTTGAAACGATGCCGTCGACCAATGCTCCTAAAGGAACAATCTCGAGCTTCAGCTGAATCACGTCAGGGTGCGCATTCGTAGCAATTAAGGTTCTCAGTGGCAACGGCCGCAGTGCCTCTAGAAACCGCTCCGCATGGGGTCTGAAGCGAATAAGATGGGCGAGCTGTTTTTTCGCTTCAATCAGATCTATACCAAAAAATTGAGCCCAGTAGTCTGTGCAGTACCAAGCGAGCGTTCCTTCGTGTTTTTTTAACTCTGTTCGAAACCGATCACGAATCTCGTCTTCTGATTCCCCTGTCAGTCCTGCGACAACCGAGTGTACATTTTTTAACCAGAAGGTTGCGTCGTAATGCAGATCGAGGAGTGTACCGTCCATATCAAGTAGGACGTCATCGATCGCTTGCCAATTTATGTTAAAGGGCATGAGGCGCCCCTTGCGGTAAGTCGAATAGCTGGACGACTGCCTGATAAATACGAGCGATATCATCGAGACCGGCGTAGCGTCCACTTGGGCCCCCATGCCCTGCGTTTAATTCGGTGTACAACAGAAATGGTCCTCCCTCGGCTATTGCTTGGAGATGATGAATCCATCGCGCAGGCTCCCAATACGTGACACGTGGATCCGTCAGCCCAGCGGTTGCGAGAATACAAGGATAGGGCCTCTTTTCGACCATCAATGTTGGTGAGAAATGATGCAGGCGACGTTTGGCATCCATTGATTCAATCGGGTTCCCCCACTCTGGCCACTCGGGTGGTGTCAGTGGTAATTCGGCGTCGAGCATTGTTTCAAGTACATCGACAAAAGGAACATCTGCAATCACCCCTTTGAATAGTTCCGGCCGGCGCATGACAGTTGTACCTACTAATAACCCCCCGGCACTGCCTCCGTGCAGAATAATGTTACCTGCAGATGTCCAGCCTTCCCGAATCAATGTCTCCGCAGCACCAATGAAATCATCAAAGGATTTATCTTTATCGGCCATTCGGCCAGAGCGATACCATTGATATCCATTTTCCATTCCGCCACGAACGTGTGCCGTGACGTGGATGACACCTCGAGTCAGCAGTGTACGTCTGCTTGCACTAAAGCCAGGCGTCAAGCTCATGCCATAGGCTCCATAGCCTGTCAGTAGCACTGGACTCGTCGGGTTTGGCGTGATGTCTTTGTGATGGACAATCGTGAGCGGAATCTTTTGCCCGTCGCCCGAAATGCCATACGAGCGCTGAACCACGTAGTTGGATTCGGTATGGCCATTGGGTGGGGCGGATACTTTCAGTTGTTTAAAGTTCCCTGTGGTCAGATCAATTTCACGAACCTCTGGAGGCATCGCTGGTGTTGAGATACGCATCCGAATCGTATCGCGGCTAAACCCGGGTAGCGGATCGAGGTGTGCATCATGAATTGACGTCGACAAGTGAAGTTCTTGTCTGATTTCGAACTTTGAAGGGTTTGGTTCAACAATCAGATACCGACCACACCCTTCTTCGGAGTATTCAATTACCCAGTGCTTCGCGAGCACTTCATAATCACTAAATAAAGCCCCTTCTTTGGGCACCCAAAGGGTCTCCCAACATTCTGGATTACTGCGACTCTCTGTTGTTGGGAGGGGTGCTCGATATAGCGCAAAATCCTCATGCTCATAATTGCCCCGGATGATTAGATAGGGGTCGACATGTTCGAGTTCGTATTCAATGCCTTCGATCCAATCTGTTACGGCGATAGGGGTCAGGTTTTCGAGGTCTGCCGGTAACAAGAAGCTTTGGTTTGTCTGATGATCGTGTATATCGATCGTGATCCAAGCATCAGAACTTGTTTTACCGAGACCAATAAAGCGGCCGGGATGCTCTAGTTGATACACTAGTTGATCATCTATTTGATCTGTCCCGATCGTGTGGCACCAGACGGTACTTGGACGCTGGTGTTCATCAAGGCGTGTATAGAGAAGCTTGCGACTGTCGGTACTCCACTCAAAATCACCACGACAATCAGTGAGAGGTGTTTCAATTGGTTCTTGAGAGCCTGCTTGGAACAGGGTCAATGTATAGCGTTCAGAGCCCTGTCGATCTTCAGTGACAGCAAATAGCTCATGATTAGGAGAGTGATCAGCGGCGCCAATATCATAGTAAGGATGGTTGGCTGCGCGTTCATCGCCGCACAGTAAAATTTCGAGATCATTTGTTTCTTTCTGTCTCAAGAAATCTGGATGTTCGGCGCCTTCGATAAAGCGTTGCCAGTACGTGTAGTCGCCATCTTCGACTGGGACTGAATCATCGCGATCAAGAATGGTGGCTTTCAGTTCATCGATGATCCATTGGCGTGAGTTAGGTCCGCCAAGCCACGATTCAGCGGTTTGATTCTGAACTTCGAGAAAGCTTCGAATCTCGCTCGGAAGTGATTCTGGCTCTTCCAGAACCTCCTGCCAGTTTTCGGCTTTTAACCACGCATTGTCTTTCGTTGGGCTTTGCATGGGCGTAGTGTACGCTAGCCACTCGATATTGTGAGGTCTTATGGCAGTCGCCGATTGGATTCGTATAGCGATCCTCTCACTTGTGTGGGGTGGATCGTTTTTCTTCGTGGAAGTGATGCTTCAAGCGATGCCGCCAATGACCAGTGTTCTTGGTCGTTTAATTGTTGGTTTAGTTGGGCTGGTTTGCTTATTAAAGATTTTGGGGCATTCCTTAAAACCATTGGTTCAGCAGTGGCGCCCATTTGCTTTGATTGGGCTGATCAATAATGCGGTTCCGTTCAGCTTGATCAGTTTTGGTCAGACTGAAATCACAGGCTCATTGGCATCGATTATTAACGCATCAACGCCAATCATGACTGCTTTGGTGGCGCATCAGCTTACGACCGACGAGCGTCTTTCATTGCACAAAACGCTGGGAATCGGATTTGGATTTTGTGGTGTTTTGGTGTTGTTCGGGCCTGCGGCGTTTGATGGAAGCACCTCATTGATAGGAATGGCTGCGGGTTTAACCGCAACCATTTGCTATGCCTTTGGCTCAGTGTATTCGAAACGGTTGAAAGCCAATCCACCGATGTTAAATGCGACGGGTCAGGTTTTTTATGGGACTCTTTGGATGTTCCCAGTGGTCATGATGATCGATCAGCCATGGATGCTTCCGATGCCGGGATTGGGCCCTTGGTTGGCTATGATCGGTATCGGTTTGTTGTCAACGACGCTTGCCTTTTTTATCTATTTTCGCGTTTTGCAGACTGCCGGCGCGAGCAATGTGGTGTTAGTCACTTTTCTAGTTCCCGTGAGTGCGTCAGGGTTAGGTATCGCTTTTCTTGATGAGCAGCTTGAGTTACAGCACATCGTTGCATATTTCCTGATTGCTTCTGGGCTTGCTGTTATTGATGGGCGAATACTTGCAAAGCTGAGAGTTTTTCGACTAAAGTCGCATCCGTAGAGTGAGGAATCGTTAAACGGAGTTTCGATGAAAAAAACACTCATGGCCTTGTGCTTCCTAGGCTCATCGTTGTCGTTTGCTGAGACAGAAAAAGCGACTTTCGGTGGTGGCTGTTTTTGGTGTTTGGAACCGCCCTTTGAATCGATCCATGGCGTGAGCTCTGTCGTGTCAGGGTATGCTGGTGGATCTGTGCCTAACCCAACCTATGCTCAGGTGACCTCCGGCCAAACCGGCCATATTGAAGTGGTCGAAGTAGTCTTTGATCCACGTATCGTTGATTACCAGACATTATTGAATACCTTTTGGCGACAGGTTGATCCGACTGATGCCGGTGGGCAGTTTGTTGATCGTGGATCCCAGTACCGAACCGTGATTTTTACGCATTCGGAGTCGCAGCGCGCGCTTGCAGTTGAATCGAAAGAGCGTTTGAATGCGGCCCAAATTTTTGATGCTCCAATCGTCACTGAGATTTTGCCTGCGCCAACATTTTATGAGGCTGAGGATTATCACCAGGATTATTACAAAACCAATGCGCTGCAGTACAAGTTCTACCGATATCGTTCGGGACGAGATCAGTTTTTAGACCGTGTGTGGTCGAAACATCAAAACTTCCAGATATTTGGTAACGGAGGTTTGAAAAAGAGCGCGTATAGAAAGCCAGGCATAGAAGAAATTCGCGCCCGATTGACGCCGCTTCAGTATCAAGTGACCCAGGAAGATGGTACGGAGCCGCCTTTCCAAAATGCTTTTTGGGATCAGAAATCTGACGGTATATACGTCGATGTTGTGAGTGGTGAGCCATTATTTAGCTCGTTGCATAAATACGATTCGGGAACTGGTTGGCCTTCTTTTTGGCAACCGCTTGAGCCGCAACATATTGTTGAGAAAGATGACACCAAGCTTTGGATGAAGCGTATTGAGGTACGGTCGAAATTTGGTGATTCGCACCTTGGCCATGTATTTCCGGATGGTCCTGCGCCGACTGGTTTGCGTTATTGCATCAATTCTGCAGCCCTCGAATTCATTCCTGTATCGCAACTTCAGGCCCGAGGGTATGAAAAATATTTAACGCAATTTGAGAATGCGTTGAATCAGTGATTGAAAGGATCAAAAACGGTCCTATCATCGATGTACTGACACATAACAATGAGGATGCCCCATGCCAGTCACTATCTCTCACCGTGGCGATATGATCGAAGTAGACGGAAGTCTGCCTGCAGTTGGATCAAAAGCCCCAGATTTTTCACTTGTGGCGAACGATCTGTCTGAAATCACTCTGGATTCATATGCCGGAAAGAATCTGATTTTGAATATTTTCCCATCGATTGACACACCGACTTGCGCAAAGAGTACCCGCCGGTTCAATGAAGAGTTATCAGCACTTGATAATACGAACGTGCTTTGTGTGAGTGCTGATCTTCCATTCGCACAGGCTCGTTTTTGTGGTGCTGAAGGCCTCGAGCGCGTTGAGACTGGATCAACTTTCAGATCAACATTTTCTAATGATTATGGTGTGACGATTCTGTCGGGTAAGTTGGCGACTTTAACCACTCGTGCGGTTATCGTCATTGGACCAGATGGTGTGGTTAAGCATGTCGAATTGGTTCCTGAGATCGGTCAAGAGCCCGATTACGACGCGGCACTCGCATCACTTTAACTATTTGAGTAACGAGGCGATTGATCTACGAGTCGCCTCTGTTGCTTCCTCGGCTTCTTCCGTTAGCCGTTCATATACGTCGATGATTTGATTAGCCATGTCGGTCAATTCACTGCCACCACCTGACTGTCCACCCGTGTGTGTAACCAATACTGGCTCTTTCAAAGAGTCATTCAATTCTTGAATCAAAAGCCATGCGCGTCGATAGGACATATTGATCGACTTGGCCGCTTTCGATAAGGAATGTTCTTTTTGAATCGCTTTAAGGAGGGCAATTTTCCCTGGGCCCAAGAGTGTGTCATCGTCGCCGAGCACGAGCTTAAGCTTGAGTCGTGGCGCAGGCATTATTAGCAGTCTCTGTCTGTCACCTTTCGCGTTGTTTTGCGAGGGTGTAATACGTAGCAGGTTCCAATTTCATTATCTCCGCGTGTTACAAACATGCGGTACGGGTTACTCGAGACGGTCACATTGAGCGGCTCACCGTAGGAGCGTTCGAAGGACGCCGATGCACCGCCAAGAACCAGTAAGGCACACTTTGTCATCGATTTATGAGTCACACTGACACCAACCTCCCGTAGGTTATTTACGATGTCTTTGCAAAATTCCTGGCTTGTGTCCGAGCGAGTGAAGTCACGACCGGCAATTGCAGTAGTGCTCACCAATACGAGACTTATTAGGGCAATGAGTTTTTTCATACCCGAAGCCTAACAAGCCTTTGACTGACTGAACAGTGTCAGTGAGTCATTCCGTGATGGTTTGAGTCTGATGGCTTGCTACTTGCGATTAAATGCATGACTTTTACAACGCCCCAGCCCATGACGCCAATCATAAGTGCCACGATGACAAGGCTTGGCCACAAGGTATTAAAGGTTTCAACATCGATTCCAAACATGGGATTTCTCTCCTCATTTCACTGGCTCAAGGTTAGACCTCTGTGCTAGTGCTGGAGTGCCCCATAGATCTGAAAACTTGATCAAGATCAGTTGGCGCGCTCATCGAGCTCCATAAAGCGGAAAAACTTAACCTCTAGATTGGTTTGCAGTGTCTGATAACGCGCAGTTTCTGCAGCCGCATGCTCTGGATCTGCTTTAAAAAAATCAGGGTTCGCCATGGTCTCTTCAAGCGTTTTGATTTGCGCTTCCATTTGCTCTATTTCGATACTCAGCGCGTCATATTCACGTTTTTCGTGGAAGGCGAGTTTTTTCTTGGTTTCGGGTTTTGGTTGGGCTTCAACGTTTTGTTGCTCGACTGGTTTTTTCTCGACAGTTTTTTCGGTAGGCCGTTGTCTAAGCCAGTCACTATAACCACCAACATATTCGCGAAGCGCATGATCTGGATCGAAGGACCAGATACCTGTGACGACTGAATCAAGGAAGTCTCGATCATGACTGATGATAATCAATGTTCCTTGATAGCTAAGAAGCGTATCGCGAAGAATATCGAGAGTTTCGAGGTCGAGATCGTTGGTGGGCTCGTCCATGATTAATAGGTTGGCAGGCTTTAAGAAGAGCCGAGCCAGTAAAAGTCTATTGCGCTCGCCGCCCGATAGCATACGAGTTGGTCCACGTGCACGCTCGGGTGAAAATAGGAAGTCTTGCAGATATCCAATGACGTGCTTTTTACCGCCACCAACTTCGACGAAATCTGAGCCATGTTGGAGATTATCGATGACCGAAGCGTCGTCATCGAGAGTCTCTCTTAGCTGGTCGAAGAGCGCGATTTCAAGATTCGTTCCGAGTTTGGCCGTTCCCGATGTTGGATCAATTTGACCAAGAAGCGTTTTAATCAGTGTACTTTTGCCTGCGCCGTTCGGCCCAATCACCCCAATTCGATCGCCACGGAGTACTGTTGTTGAGAAACCTTCAAATAGTTTTTTCTCGCCAAGGGTCAGACTCAAGTCCTCTGCCTCGATGACGAGCCGTCCAGATTTTGAAGCATCAACGAGTGTGAGATCAGCTGTTTGTTGACGTTCCCTGCGTGCTGCGCGGTCGCGTCTCAGTTGTTCAAGTGCACGAACTCGGCCTTCATTACGAGTCCGTCTTGCTTTAATGCCTTGGCGAATCCACTCTTCTTCTTTTGCGAGTTTTTTGTCAAACGCTGCAAATTGATCAGCTTCTGCAGCAAGTTCTTGGTCGCGCCTCTCGAGGTAAGTCTGATAGTTGCACTCGTAACTTCTCAACGTACCGCGGTCTAACTCGACAATGCGAGTGGCGAGTGCATCGAGAAACCGTCGATCGTGAGTGATGAATAAAACAGCCCCTTGGAACAATCGAATCTGTTCTTCCAGCCATTCGATTGCCGGAATGTCTAAATGGTTTGTCGGCTCGTCGAGAAGTAATAAGTCAGGCTCAATGACGAGGGCTCTTGCGAGTAACACGCGTCGTTTCATGCCGCCCGAAAGCGCATTGAATTGCGTATCAGGGTCCAAGCCGAATTTAGATAGAGTTTGGTCGACCATTTGTTCGACACGCCAACCATTCGCTGCTTCGAGCGCATGCTGGCATGATTCAAGCTCTTGCATGTTTTTATCTGAGGGGTCTTCAGATATGGCCTTCAATACCTGGTGGTAGCGTTCAAGCATTGGTGTTAAATCACCAAGACCTGAGGCAACGACGTGAAATATGGTTCCGTGAGTCCCGGAGGGTACGTCTTGAACAAGTCGCGCGACTTTGAGACTGGAGCTTTTATTGATCTCACCCGAATCTGCAAGAATTTCTCCTGCAATCAACTTCATCAGCGTCGATTTACCTGCGCCATTTCGACCAAGTAATCCGATCCGTTCTTTTGGCTGAATTTTGAGACTGAGATCCTCGAGAATGGCTGGGCCACCAAAGCTCACCTGAATATTTTGTATGGACAGAACACTCATGCAACGCCCCCTTCGAAGCCAAGTTGACGCCATGCTTCGTAAAGGACGATGGCAACAGAATTTGAGAGATTGAGACTTCGATTATTCGGACACATCGGAATACGAATTACGTCAGTCACGAGGTTGTGATTGCGCACGTCTTCGGGAAGACCGCGTGTTTCTGGACCAAAGAGGAGGGTATCGTCTGCTTGATAACTGATCGACTCATAGGATGTAGTGCCTTTGGTTGAGAGTGCAAAGATGCGTCTTTGAGGTGCATTGATGTAATGCTCCCATGACTCAAACTCTTTGACGCGTGCGAGATCGTGATAATCCAATCCGGAACGTCTGACTGATTTTTCATCAAGAGAAAATCCAAGCGGGCGGATCAGGTGCAGTTGACTGCCGGTATTCGCACACAAACGAATAATATTTCCTGTGTTGGGAGGGATTTCAGGTTGATAGAGGCAGACTGTAAGCATGGCGAGACGATACGCGCGTTACCAAAGAAAGGGAAGTCTGCTTAAGCGGTTCCAAAATGGAACGGATCAAGCATCCCAACAGCCCTTTTTTTCTCGAGTCACGGCATAGATTATTAGGAGATAGGAGGCGCTTATGCAGTCAGTCGAAACACAGATCATTCCGCGGACATCAGATATTGGGAATCTCGAAGTGAAACGTGCATTACCATCACGTGAAAGACGATCCGTGAGTTCGTTCGTATTTTGGGATCAATTTGGTCCGGGCGAACTCATTCGTGATGTTGGGCTTGATGTTCGACCTCACCCGCATATTGGCCTTTCGACATTCAGTTACCTGTTCACAGGAACCATGCAGCATCGAGATAGTTTGGGTAACGATATGATTATTGGCCCGGGTGCGGTTAATCTGATGACAGCTGGCTCCGGAATCGTGCATTCCGAGCGATCGGATGCTGAGTCTCGGGCAAATATTTCTCAGCTATTTGGAATCCAAAGCTGGCTGGCATTGCCGCAGTCTCTCGAAGAATTAGCGCCAAGTTTTGACCACTACGATGAGTCGAGTCTTCCTGGATTTTCCGATCAGGGAGTCCATGGCAGAGTGCTGCTTGGCGATTGGTGTGGCCTCAAAAGCCCAGTGGCTTTCCCGTGGGATTCTTTGTATGTGGATTTACAGATGTCTGAAACTGGAGTCGTGCAGTTTCCAAAAGGTCACCAAGAAAGAGCTGTTTATAGTGCGCAGGGTGCTATTGAAGTTGATGGAATTCGATATCCTGAATCAGAGTTGTTGATTCTGGCTCCCGGAAAGGATGTGCGCATAGAGGCCCCACATGGTGCTCGGGTTTTGGTATTCGGTGGTGAACCTCTTGATGGGCCGCGGCACCTCTGGTGGAACTTTGTGTCATCGAGTAAGGACCGAATTGAGCAAGCAAAAACTGACTGGGTCGATGGTCGATTCGCTCAGGTTCCAGGAGATGATGAGTTTATCCCACTGCCTGAGAACAGTTGATTTCTGAGCCAGTGAGCAAGTGCTTGCTCTGGGATATCAGGAATATTTTCATTTTCTATGATGGGCAGCAATTCAAAGTCAATTGGCTGGTCAAGGCGTCTTCTGATCTCATGCATGTAGAGGCCTAGGCGTAATGTCAGAGCGGTCCGAGATGCCTGCTGAAAGAGTTTCGAGTTTGACCCTTCAAATCGAATGGGCAGTACATCGCAACCAGACGCTTTAATGAGTCTGCCGACAAGTGGTTTCCATGCATCATCCTCAACAGGTGCGCCACGTTTTTGAGACCAAGATACTCCACCTGCGGGAAACAGAGCGACGACACCACCATTTTTGAGAGTATGAATTGATTGTCTACGGGTCTCGACGTTGAGTTTTGTGGCTTGTCGGCCCGGTTGAAATTCAATTGGCAGGATATTGGGATTGAGCGAAGGCTCTTGTCTTAAAACACCGTTTGCGATGACTCGAAAGTCGGGATCGAGTCGCGATGCGATCCAAGCGAGTGTTACGCCATCGGCAACGCCAAATGGGTGGTTTGCAATTAAAAGGAGACCTTGACCCGAGCGTCTCGTCGGAATCTGCATGTGTTCTGTTGACGGACCGCGACACCCTAGATGATCTAGCGCAACATCCCAGACATCGGGGGTCTGGAATATTGTTGAGGCTGTCTGGAATTCTCGATAGCGGCGCATCAAGCGTCCGCGACCTGTTAGCGCTTCCATCGTTTTGATTAGGATCCGTTGTGGGATTGGCATCCAATCCTCGGCATAAGAAATAGGTTGTGGTTTCACTGTAAGTTCATCAAACGTCAAGACACTGCAATAAAACCTTCATAGACTAACGAAATCAAGTAGGAGGAAAGAATGAGGCATCTAACAGATACGCATGCACACACAGTGGCGAGTACGCATGCATATTCTACGGTTGAAGAATATTTCCAAGCTGCGGCAGATAAGGGGCTGCAGTTATTCAGTATTACTGATCATGGTCCAGAGATGCCGGATTCGCCTCACCCGTGGCATTTTGGAAATATGCGTGTATTGCCGCGCATTCGTTATGGGGTCGCGATGCTTAAGGGAATTGAAGCAAATATCCTCCCGGCTGAGCATCGTCCATTGGATGTCAATGCGACCTTGATGAGTTTTATGGATTTTGGAATAGCGAGTTTTCATGAACCTGTATTCCCCCCGTCAGATCGTAAAACCCATACACAGGCGATGATTGCGGCTATGGAAACAGGCCTTATACAAATCCTTGGCCACCCGGGTAATCCAAACTATCCGATCAATATCGAAGAGGTCGTTCGTGCTGCTCGTGATAACAATGTGTTGATTGAAATTAATAATTCATCCTTTGTAAGTTCAAGGCTTGGTAGCGAACCCTACTGTATTGAGATTCTTGAGACAGTACAGGCACTTGACTGGAAGGTGGCCCTATCGAGTGATTCCCATGTTCACTACACGGTCGGTGATGTTGACGTCGCACTTGGTAAAATTGAATCGATTGGATTTCCAGACGACAACATCGTGACTTTAAATGCTCGCCGTCTTATCGAATTTCTGAGCGAGCATGGGAAGCCTGTTGCTCGGGAGCTTTCGGATTGGTTGGATGAACTCGAAGTTCCAGATATTCTTGAATTGTAGTGTTCTGTAGCAGGTTCATCTACCGGATATTTTGAGTTCTACAGCACGAAGCGTATGCTCGCGCTTTGCTTGTCGGATATTCCCTTATGGAACTTGCGGGTCTCGAAATATTTATTCTGATTGGTGTGGCACTACTGGCCGGTGCGATTAACACAGTCGCAGGTGGTGGTTCGAATCTCGTACTTCCAACTTTGATGATTATGGGTATGCCGCCTGAAGTTGCTAACGCAACAAATCGAGTGGGTATTTTTGTTGAATCTGTTGTCGCAATTTCTGAATTTAAGCGGCATAAAAAATTAGAGACGTTCGATCTCAAAGCCATACTCATTCCGATGGCAATTGGTGGCTTTCTTGGCTCGCTTGCAGCTGCATTCGCTCCACCTGATATTCTCAAGCCTTTATTGATTGGGACAATGATCTGTATGTCTCTATTGGTTTTATTTAAACCGGCTGTGGTTTCTCCTCCCACAGGCACAGAAGTGCGGAGGGTGAGTGAGACTCCGTCAGCATGGGTTGGCTTATTGGCTGCAGGTTTCTATGGTGGATTTATTCAGGCGGGTGTTGGGTTTTTACTTTTGGCATCTATCGCAGGAACTTTGCGTTATGACATCGTACGAGCAAATGCTATTAAGTTAGTATGCACCTTCGTATTTACGCTGGTCTCGCTGGGAATTTTTATATGGCAGGACCAAGTTGCTTGGGTTGAAGGTTTGATTTTGTCGGTTGGTTATGTTGCCGGGGCCTATTTTGGAGTCAAGCTCGCCGTCTACACCGATCCTAAAGTACTTCGATGGTTTCTATTCGTGGCCACTCTGCTTGCAGGCGGAGCAGCCATTTTCTCTTAGGCAAAAGCGGATAAAGATATTCTATCCGCCAGTGAGTTAGCCGAGTATGAGCCAGATGACGACAGCAACAATAACTGCACCAACGATGTATTTAACCGTTGAGCTTTCTTCCTCGTCTGCATGTGGTGCAGTTGACGCTGCTTGTTGTGGCTGGCTGGCTGGTGCCGTTTCTGCGACTGGAGCTTTAGGAGCTTCCGGCGCTGCCTTAGGCTCAGCTGCTACTTTTTCTGCTGGAGTTGCTTTGGCTTTTGGTGCCGCACTTTCAACACAATTGATACAACGGCGACCTTGGGCTTTTTGTTCACCCGAAACCGTGTAGGCCGTGGTTTTATCGATTTCTACGCCGCAAACAGAACATGTACGCACAAGTAATTTCCTTTTGAAGGTATCAAGTAGTTGCATCGTAAGAGATTATTTATGTCGATTTCAACGATTTAGGAAATATCGATGCGGTTTTATGCCCTTTTCTTGATCTAGTCAGGTAAATCGGTTTCCAATGCATGTGGGAATAATAGGAGTTTGTGATGGCAGATGAAGACAGGATCAAAGAGTTTTTAAAACTACAAAAACAGATTAAGCAGGATCCTAAGCGGATTGCAGCCGTAATTAAGCAATGGATGGCGGAAGATACGAAACCAACCAAACGGCCAAAGAAGTAGGGGATAACCGTGGTAGAAAAGCATTCGCCCATGCAAAAAGTCTGGTGGTGGGTCGTTACGCTTTATTACTTAACTCGTGATATCGATCAGGCGATCAAGAGACTTCAGGCGCGTCAAGCGTGCTCGAAAGGCCAGTGTGGCTTGCCAAGCTCGGATGGTAAAAATCATTATGGTGATTAAAAAGGCCGCTTGGTTTTAACCAAGCGGCCTTCAAGTCATTAGAATTTAATCCCTAATAAAAAACGCGCAATCAACCCTTTTTTACCGATTTGATGGCTAGACAACATTTTTCTTTTTTTCTGGTCTTGGATCTCTTGCTCAACGATTCTCACGTATGAACCGAGCAATCCGCGACCAACACCGACTGGAATCATTTCCTTTCTCCTCGTGGTTCGCAGACAACGTTCAATGAGAATACTCGCAACATGTGCATAACGCAATATCTGCGCTAAATAAAAATTTTTAATTTAGAATCATTGAGTAATGGTCATGCGTATCCGATAGACGGGTCGTCGTGTCTATGTCAATCACGTGATATTGATTCAATAGTGGTCCAGTCTTTCGCTCATTGCTGCCTCTGGACTGAGGTCGAGAACCGCTACCAGGGTTGAAAATGAGAGTTGGAGTCCGACATCTAGATAAAAACGATGAGGTGAAGTGTGTCGAAAACTCAGTGTGAAGTGGAAATTCTGGTTCGGGGAGCTCACGATCAAATCATCGCCGGTTTAATGAAGCTCAATGTCGATCAATTACGTGAGGGTCTCGAGTGGAGTCGAGCAAATTATGGAAAATTAGATGTGGAGCGATTGTTAGAAATGGCGATCGAGTTACATGAAAACGCAGAGCCTTAACGATATCCGAATCCCAGAGAGGTTCAGATGGATTCGGTGACCCAGGCGGTTCTAGGGGGAGCTGTCAGCTATGCGATATTGGGCAGGCGCCTCGGGAAGCGTGCCGCGATTTATGGTGCGGCTTTAGGGACTTTGCCCGATCTTGACGTTCTCATCGATTTTGGTGGCCCAATCGAAAATATGACTCACCACCGTGGTTTCTCACATTCGTTTTTCGTTCAAGCTTTTATTGCTCCTTTATTAGCCTGGCTGTTTGTTCGGCCGGAGCGGTTGTCCGAAGCGCTTTTTCTTCGATGGTGGCTGGCGATTTTCCTGTGTTTCGTGACGCATAGTTTGGCAGATTTGTTTACGGTCTATGGTACTCAGGTCTTGTGGCCATTATCAGTACATCCGTTTGCACATTCGTTGTTGTTTATTATTGATCCGCTTTACACGTTACCTTTGGTGATCGCGTTTGTTGTTACGTTAGTTGGTAAAAGCATTCATTTTAACGTGTTGATTAATAGCCTGATGCTTGCAGTGTCTACAGGCTATTTGATTTGGAGTGCAAGCGTTAAGGTACTGATTGATGACAAAGCGTTGGCTGCTCTTAACTTACGGGGCATTTCCCCTACAACATACGAGTCCACGCCTGCACCTTTCAATACGCTTCTGTGGCGAAGTGTTGCGATAGACGGCGATTACTATTACGAAATCTGGACATCAATTTTTGACGAAGTCGATCAGGTGCAAATCCAGCGCTATTCCCGGAATCTTGATTTACTGAAGTCTGTTTCACATCACCCAAGCGTTCAACGATTACAGTGGTTTACCAAGGATCAATACAAGGCCTGGGAAAAAGGGGATCAGATATTTTTGAGTGATCTCCGCATGGGTGTTGAAGGAGCGTATGTTTTTAATTTCGAGGTCGCTAAAAAGGAAGCTGAACAGACCGTGATCGGAAGTTTTGACCGACTAGAGGAGCGACCACAACTAAATCGTCTGCAAAAGGTTTGGCAGAGAATTTTTAATCCCGCCGTTGAAATCTCTTTGTGATGAGCGAACTAGATTACCCGAGGGAAATTCTTGCTGCATAAGCAAACTGTGCTTCAACCTTGAACAGTTGAGACTATCTCCCCACTATTTCATTGTGAAATAAATTAGGAAGAATGATGGAAGACACGGGACAGATTCTACTATGGGTTGGGATCGGATTATTTCTCGCGCTCGCAATTGCTGATACCGGTCGACAAGACTAATGATTAGTTCAGGTGAGCAAGAGAAGGATCCTAGCGAGGCTTTAGAAGAGAATATGAAGCCAGAGGGTTATCCAAAGAGCAATTCTAAGACTCCAGACGACGACAAGTTTTATTACCCGGGAAGTGACCCCCAAGAATGAAAAAGCCAGATCGTGTAGCAGATAATAAGTTGACGATGCCTTATGGTGATAGTGTCAGTGCGCCTGCGATTACAGAGGTAGATACCTCTGGATACCGTGAAATTAAATCGAAGGAAGCATCGGCTAAACTGCGCGGCCGTTACGAGGAATTGCAGGAAGAGTTCCGTCAGTTGGTTGCGACGTCTGAAGATACTCAGAGGATGTACGAAGCGTCCGTCAGTTTCGTTCCAATCGTGGGTAAGGTTTATCACTTGTATCGACGTGAAAATGGAGATGAATGGGTCAGCATGATCTCGCCAGAGGATTTCGGCTCTTATTATCACGAGTATTTAGGAAGTTATCGGCTAGCGACTGATTCGGTATGGGTCAGAGTTTGACTGGCTCGGATGTATGATAGTGCAGAGATGGTGGCCAGAGAGGGAATCGAACCCCCGACACGAGGATTTTCAATCCTCTGCTCTACCAACTGAGCTATCTGGCCTCTACGAGTAGGTCGCGTATTGAACAGAAATACGCGAACGCTGTCAACTTGAAGGTGGCACATATCCTTCGGGTTTCGCGTAATTCTGGTTATCAAAGAAGCGATGCATCTCTTCGGTAAGGAATTTGCGCGCATCTGCATCCATAAGGCTCAAGCGGTGTTCATTAATTAGCATGGTCTGGTTTGCCTGCCACTCTTTCCACGCTTTCTCGGAAATATTTTCAAAGATTTCTTGGCCAGTGGCGCCAGGGAGAGGGGGAACCGGTAATCCGGGCAATTCTTCTTTGTACTTTTTGCAAAAAACCATGCGTGTCATAAGACGTCCTTATTCAACAGTAGTTTTTGTATGGGGGCCGGCACACCCTTTTGAAAGACACTCAATAAGTGCCACTCTCCTAAAGAAAGGATGTCATTGGAATGGATTTTCAACCGGTAGTGTTCTAAGCGTACTTTAAAGTGACTAAAGGCATGTGTTAGCTCACCTTGATAATTTGCGTCTAATACATCTCTGATTTCGAGCCGCTTTCCTATTTCAGATAGAGATGAGCCAATAGGAGGTGTAAAAAGCCCTCCCCAGATTCCGCTCATGGGTCTTTGCATCAATAAAGTCTCGTTATGCTCATTGATGACCTGTAGGACAACCCATGTTTCATCGGGTCGCTGTTTAACGCGTTTTGGCTTAGGAAATTGAGACACTTCTCCACGTTGTAATGCTAGGCAGTCATCGGAAAAAGGGCACCGAGGGCATGCTGGACTGTTTCTGCGACAAATGAGTGAACCCAAGTCCATCATCGCCTGTGTATGGGTGCGCGCATCATTCCCAGACTGCGGTGTTAATTCGTCGGCAAGTTTCCAAAGAGTTTTTTGTGCATCAGCTTTCGATAGGTCGCCATCAATGCAAAACAAACGCGACAAAACCCGTCTCACATTCCCATCTTGGATAACGCCGCGTATCCCAAATCCTAGTGAGAGAATGGCGCCTGCTGTTGAGCGGCCGATTCCTGGAAGTTGAATCAAACTATTCAGATCTTTTGGAATGTCACCGTTGTATTGATTGACAACAATGTTGGCGGCTTTGTGCAGATTCCGGGCTCGTGAGTAGTAACCGAGGCCAGCCCAATGCGATAACACTGAGTCTAGAGAAGACTTGGCGAGATCGTTCACGGTTGGAAAGTCTTGCATGAACTTTTGAAAATACGGAATGACCACCTGAACCTGGGTTTGCTGCAACATGATTTCGGAAATCCAGGTCGCGTAAGCCCCTTTATGTTGCCAAGGAAGGTCATGTCGACCGTGTAGTGTTTGCCAGGCCGCCAGGCGCTGTGCAAAATGATCGATCATCGATTCAACAGATTTTTGAGTAGCTCAGATCCCTGATTATCGAGATTCTTTTTGAGCGCATCTTCGACCGATGATTTTAATTTTTGCTCAGCAGCTTTCAGTTTCTCATTGGCTTGTTTTTTCAATTCTTCTTCAGCCGCTTTTGCAATCACCTTACTTAGTGCTTTTTCATCGAGAGAGCACTGAAGTGATTCGTTACGCAATTGGCCTCGACAGGATAGCGGTAACGATACGCCTTTAAGTATTTCGGGCGCTGAACACGAACCAAGTACGCCATCAGCAGGTACTTTGATAGTTCCTTGGATATTTGAAGCAGTGGAGACAAGGCTAATACGCCCTGTCCCCTGAATCATGAGATTGGCTACCGTTGCATCCATGGAGTCGATGACGGCGATCCCTTCTTGGAAATCTGCTTTGATAGCGAGTGTGTCAGCAGTATCAGCATTCAAACTGTTTTGTGTTGAAACTGTTTGGCAAATTGCATCGGATACGTTGAGTGGTCCCAAAAAGGCATTTTGAATTTTTACACGGAAAGGACCGGATACTGACGCCATCATCTCGTCGACAGTTCGTCCGGCTGCTCGCAAATCAAACGATGATTGCAGTGAGCCAGATAGCGTATCGAGTGGCTTTGAAAACTGAAATTGAGCTAATTGCAGCCCGTTGATTGTTCCCGTGATATTGGTTATCTGCGGCGCAATTAGGTGTGTTCCAGCTGCACGAAGCTTACCTCCAAACAACGTCGCATCTAAGCGACCTAGAGTTATCTCATCTGATCCGACGCCGAGATCGACTCCGACTTCCGTTAATTCGCGCTGATCGATTGTTAGAGAGCCAATATCCAGTTTATAGGTCCCAGGTAAAACTGGTGGTGGGCTGGACTGTTGCGAGGGATGTGTTGAAGTATTCGTCAAATAGCCATCCAAGTTCAGTTGATCGGCTAAGAGCTCCAAATCGAGATTTAAGGGATTTAAGTTAACGTCTACGCGTCCATCGATCGATGTTTCATCAAGTGTCATCGAAAATGGTTTCAGGCTCAGAAGATCATTGGATACTTTGAGACCGGTCTCAAGAGTGAAACGGTTGAATCGGTCGAGTTCATTGGTATCTGGGATCGAGAAATTACCTGCTCTGAGCCATTGCCTGAGTGATAACTCAGCCACTAAAAGCTGACCCTCTCCACTCACTTGTCCTGATTTGGCCGCACTTAAATAACCAGAGTAGTCAAGCGTTAACTCCCGCGATCTTAAAGCGATATTGCGTACAGTGACCCCATCAAAGGTTGCCGTCGGAATAATTTCGGCATCTACTTCGAGCGGCGCTTGTTGTTCATTGAACTCAATGTAAGTCGAGAGATTGAGATTACTTGCCGTCGCTGGACTCAGAGAATCCACGGAAAAATTGAATCGACTTAGAGTCAAACCTGGGTGCAATCCGGTGATTTCGCCGTCTTGAACTGCGAGCTGCCGAATGAGGATCGTCCGGTCTGCACTATTGGATGCGGTTTCTGTTTCAGATTGTCTTGAATCGCTGGCGCTGAAATCGAAACGGACTTTTGGTGAAATTGCCGTTAATTCGTCGATGACAACGGTATCGGATAAAGCTGACAAAATTGAGAGGGAACCCTGCAGTTGATCGGCTTCAAATGCCCAATTCGTAGAGCTTGCTTGGACATTTTCCACGGTAATTCCGAACCATGGCCAAAAAGTCCAAGCGATATTTCCGTCTAACTGCAGCGAGATTTGTTGTTTCTTTGCCGTATCGACTAACGTTGGTTTGAGGTCATTTGGGTCCAGAATTTGGGTGATGTAGGCCACAGAAGCGGCAACAGCAACAACTGCAACCATCACTAGTAGAAGCAAAGCTTTGAAAATTCGCATGACACCCTCTGTCGTCAGTCAGACCCAGTACCGCTATACTACGGTGTTTATAACGGCTTAAGGAACAGGCCATGGCAGATCGTATTGCCTCAGTCGAACGAAATACATTAGAAACGCAGATTCAAATCAAGCTAAATCTTGATGGAACTGGTGTCGGTGAGTTTAAAACTGGCATTCCCTTTTTCGAGCATATGCTTGATCAGGTATCGCGTCACGGATTAGTCGATCTACTAATTCAGGCAACCGGCGATCTAGAGATTGATGATCACCACACAGTGGAAGATGTTGGGATTACCTTAGGCCAGGCATTCGCGGAAGCGGTTGGTGATAAGAAGGGTATGACGCGCTATGGCCACGCTTATGTTCCACTCGATGAAGCATTGAGCCGAGTTGTCATTGATTTTTCTGGTCGCCCAGGCTTGTTTTACGACGTGCCCTTCACGCGTTCAGTTGTGGGTGGCTTTGACGTTGATTTATTCCGGGAATTTTTCCAGGGATTTGTAAATCACGCCCAGGTCACTTTGCACATCGATAATCTGAAAGGTGACAATTCTCACCATCAAATTGAGACAGTTTTCAAAGCCTTTGGACGTGCTTTACGGATGGCTTTGAGTCCAGATCCACGGATGAGCGGCATTATTCCGTCGACCAAAGGATCGCTGTAAATGACCCAAACAGTCGCCGTAATTGATTACGGGTCTGGCAATTTGCATAGTGTGGCAAAGGCGGTAGAGCATGCAGGTGCATGTCGCGTGCTTGTGACGTCTGATGTAAACGAGATCCAATCGGCCGATCGTGCCGTGCTCCCGGGAGTTGGCGCAATGGGTGACTGCATGCAAGGGCTTCAAGATCGGGGACTTCAGTCCGTTGTACTCAATGTCATTCGTGAGAAGCCGTTGATGGGTGTCTGTGTTGGCATGCAGATCCTCACTGAGTTTGGTGAAGAGAGTGCTGGTGTCAACGCGTTAGGCGTATTTCCGGGGCACATCACACAGTTTTCTAAATCCATGAAAAACCCACAGGGAGAAGCTTTGAAGGTGCCTCACATGGGTTGGAATGAAGTCCATCAACGGTCACATCCGATGTGGGCCGGGATTGATGACCGAACTCGTTTCTATTTTGTGCACAGTTATCGGTATGCCGATGCCAACGCAGACTGCGTCGTTGCCACTTGTGACTACGGTTCCCCGTTTGCGGCTGCACTATCGAAGCCGAATGTATTTGCTGTTCAGTTTCATCCAGAAAAATCACATGATGCTGGCATCCATCTTTATCGCAACTTTTTAACTTGGGACGGAACATGCTGATTATTCCCGCTATCGATTTGAAAAATGGGACCTGTGTGCGCTTACGTCAAGGCCGCATGGATGATGCGACGGTCTATTCTGATGATCCGGTGGCGACTGCTTCGCGCTGGGTTGACGCAGGTGCTGAACGTTTGCATGTGGTCGATCTTGATGGAGCTTTTGCGGGTAAGCCTGAAAATAAAGAAGCTGTTGCTGGCATTCTTGCAAAGCACCCGGATCTACCTGTCCAACTTGGTGGCGGAGTTCGAGATCTTGCGACCGTTGAAGCGTACCTGGAACTCGGTCTGTCATGGGTGATTATTGGAACACAGGCCGTCAAAGAACCCGAATTTGTTGCCGAAGCATGTAAGCAATTTCCTGGGCATATCATTGTTGGCGTTGATGCCAAAGATGGTTGGGTTGCAACTGAAGGTTGGGCCGAGGCGAGTACTGTGTCAGCTGTTGATGTTGTGAAGCGATTCGCAGATGTTGGAGTGTCTTCCGTTGTTTATACAGATATTGGCCGCGATGGCATGCTGTCTGGTGTCAACATTGAGGCAACAGCTTCGCTTGCAAGAGAGACTGGGTGCCCAGTGATCGCATCAGGTGGTTTGAAAGGTTTAAGTGATGTGACCCAGTTAATGGAAGTTGAATCTGACGGAGTAATTGGTGCAATTACAGGCCGAGCGATTTATGAAGGCACACTGGACTTAGCTGAAGCGATTGCGCTAACGGAGTCCAACTAGTGGGGTTGGCAAAACGCATCATTCCCTGTCTTGACGTCGACCAGGGCCGGGTTGTTAAGGGTGTTCAATTCGAAGATATCCGTGATGCGGGCGACCCGGTTGAGGTCAGCCGTAGATACAATCAAGAAGGCGCTGATGAAATTACCTTTCTCGATATCACGGCGAGCCACGAGAACCGGGCAACGACTTACGAGACGGTTTCTCGAATGGCAAGTGAGGTCTTTATACCGTTAACTGTCGGTGGTGGCGTTAGGAATACTGACAATATCCGCGATTTGTTGCTGGCTGGAGCCGATAAAGTATCGATTAATACGGCCGCAGTTTTTGAACCTGAATTTGTTAAAAAAGCCGCTGACAAGTTTGGCTCGCAGTGCATTGTAGTCGCGATTGACGCCAAGCAAGTTGAGCCTGATCGATGGGAAATTTTTACGCATGGCGGACGCAAGCCAACGGGTCTTGATGCTGTTGAGTGGGCAGTGAGAATGGTCTCTTATGGTGCGGGCGAAATTTTGCTGACATCGATGGACCGGGATGGCACACGCGATGGTTTTGATCTGGGTTTGACGCGATCGGTAGCAGATGCTGTCACTGTTCCTGTGATTGCGTCTGGTGGTGTCGGTAATCTCGATCATTTGGTTGATGGGGTGATAAAAGGCCACGCTGAAGCCGTTCTTGCGGCGAGTATCTTCCACTTCGCGCAGTACACGATTGGCGAAGCGAAAGAAGCGATGGCTAAAGCTGGAATCGAAGTTCGACTCTAACGAACGAGCAACTGAGATCCGCGCAAGAGGTTATACGCGTGCAAGAGTTGATTGTCTTCGGTCAACCGATCGACGATTTTGTCGCCGCTTCCCGACTGCTTGCTGGCATTCTCAAGATGCTTCGGCAAGTCTGCTTCTCGAATTCGAGTGTCAGATTCGATTAACGCTTCGCCCTCAGACACTTGAATCGTTGGTTGGATACCTGTCGCTTGAATCGAACGACCACTTGGCGTGTAGTAGAGAGCTGTAGTGAGCTTGAGAGCGTATTTATTTTCAAGAGCTAGAATCGTTTGTACTGATCCTTTGCCGAATGAAGGGGTTCCAATCAATACCGCGCGCTCGTGGTCTTGTAATGCGCCGGCAACGATTTCCGCCGCAGATGCTGAGCCGCCATTGATGAGAACGACAATGGGCTCATTGGCCAGAACTGTGGCATTGGTTGCTTCATATTTCGAATCTAAAAACTC
This sequence comes from Gammaproteobacteria bacterium LSUCC0096, assembly GCA_008087055.1. GTDB lineage: Bacteria > Pseudomonadota > Gammaproteobacteria > Pseudomonadales > Litorivicinaceae > HIMB30. The sequence goes on from VIEA01000002.1 coordinate 164,933, forward strand.
ATCACGACCCTTTGTGCTGACGATCAAGCCCTCGTCAATAAAGGCATCAGTAACCTCAATAGCAGCAGATAAGACACCGCCTGGATTGTTTCTCAAATCAAGGATTAAGCCATTCAGTTCGCCTTGAGATTGCAGATTGCCGATTGCTTTAATCAAATCGGGCCCCGTTCGATTCTGGAACTGTGAAATTCTCAGGTAACCAATACCATGCGGTAGCATGTCATGCTTCACACTTGTTACGCGAATCACTGCGCGCTCGAGTGACACAGAAACTTCCTGAGGCTGACCTTCAACTTCTCGAAGAATACCGAGGGTGACTGCCGACCCTAGAGGCCCTCTCAGAATTTCGATGGCCTCTTGAAGACTGATATCTCGCACGGGCTCTTCATCAACATGCGTAATAATATCTTTTGCAAGAATTCCTGCGCGTGATGCTGGTGAATCATCAATTGGTGCGATGACTTCGATGAGGCCGTCGACCACGTCCATTTCAATCCCGATGCCGCCAAACGATCCAGATGTGGAATCGCGAAGACTCGAGACATCTCGTGGTTTGAGGTACCCCGAATGCGGGTCAAGCTTGGTTAGCATCCCGTTGATGGCGTAGTTCAAAAGTGTTTGGTCATCAATCTCTTCAACATATTCGCCTTTGATGTGCTCGTAGACTTCGATAAACGCACGCAATGCATCCAAGGATTCGACATCAGACGGTTTGTCTGAGGCTTGGGTAGCCACTGACACGACTAGAAGAAAGCTCAGAATATTTTGATTTATTTTCATCATGTTCTCAGTTTAACCATGAGCTTGGATTGACGGGCTTTCCATTTCGAGTCACTCCAAAATATAACGCTGTCACATCCAGACTACCTGTATTTCCAGCAATCGCAATCACTTGCCTTGCCAAAACGGCTTGACCAGTTTCGACTTTCAAGCTCTGGTTATGACCATAGATTGTTGCATGACCATCATTGTGGGCGATGACTACGACGAGTCCATAGCCGAGCAGATATCCTGCATAAGCAACTTTGCCGGCTTGTACGGCCTTCACTTCACTATTGTCCGTTGTACTGATGACAAGCCCTTGCCAGTCGCCAAAGCCGTCTTGTCGATTTTGCCCAAACCGTCGCAGGACGCGTCCATCGACTGGCCAACGCATCTTCCCTTTGAGTGGTTCCAGTGCTGCGCCACCGGAGCCAAGTTGCAACGATTTAATTCTGCGATCAAGAGATTGAAGATCAGAATTTAAAGCATCTTCACGTTGTTGCTTGGTCTTCAGTTTGCGACTAATACTCGCGAGTAGTTGACGCTGATCGCGGGTTCTCTGTGATAACGCATCGCGTGTATCGGTTAGATCGAGTAGGGTTTTTTGTGCAATTTGTGTGTTTTGTTCTTGCTCTAAAAGGAGTGAGCGAAGGTCGTTCGCTGTGAACTCAATTGCACGAGCATTTTTCTGTCTGGCATCCAAAAGGAAGGGAAGATAGTCAGCGAGTTCATTGTCATTTGTGGCATCTGATCTCAGCGTAGACCCGGTCACGTAGTAGGTAACAAGTTCAGTCCGATATTGCTCGACTAATCCTTTCAGTTCTTGAGTGACTAGGCCAATGCGTTCTTCGGTTGTTTTTTGTGTTTCAGTTAACTCTCGAAGCAGTTGTTCGGAGGAGGAGATTTCACGAGTGAGTTTTTTTGATTCTGAGTTCAGGCGATTGAGCTCAGATTCAATAATTTTCAGCTTTTTCGTATCGAGCTGAACATCTTGTCGAAGGTTCTGGAGTTGTTGCTCAGCTCGTTGGCGTTGTTCTTCAGCATCGCGAATTTCGCTCGCCTGGCTTTGAATGCTCCAGAGAGCGATCAACAACCAGATGAGACGCATCAGAATTTAAGTAGCGACCGGCCGGTCATTTCTGCGGGTTGGTCTAAGCCAAGCAGTGCGAGCACTGTTGGTGCTACGTCACGTAATGCTCCTGCCGATAGACCCGACGCGTTGACAGGATTTGCGCCCAACCAAATTGGTACGGGTCCTGTGGTGTGTGCGGTAAATGGCTGTCCGTTATCAGGATTGACCATCTGCTCAGCATTTCCATGGTCAGCGGTGATAAGGCATGCCCCTCCCACTGAATCGCATGCTTCCAGTACACGCCCAACTGATTGGTCGAGTACTTCAACTGCTTTAACGGCGGCATCAAAATTACCGGTATGGCCAACCATGTCGCCATTTGCGTAGTTGCACACAATCAAATCGAATTTCTGCGATGAGATGGCATCAACAAGGTACTCTGTGACTTCAGGAGCGCTCATCGCAGGCTGCAAATCATAAGTCGCAACTTTGGGAGACGGAATGAGTTCGCGGTGCTCCCCATGAACCAGGCCTTCTTTACCACCGCTGAAGAAAAATGTGACGTGCGCATACTTTTCAGTTTCTGCGATACGTAATTGCGATAAACCTGCCTCTGAGACAACCTCACCTAAAGTATTTATGAGGGTCTCAGGCGGGAAGGCCACATGAACATCCAGATCATCAGCATATCTTGTGAGTGTGGAAACAGAGACTTCTTGAATCCAGTTCGGACGATTAAGTTCGGGAAGTGTTTTTGCTGTTAGAGCTTTTGTGATTTGTCGTGCGCGATCGGCCCTGAAGTTCATAACAATGACGATATCCTCAGGGCGCATTTCCCATGATTCACCAAGGCGTGTTGCCTTAACGAACTCGTCGTTTTCACCACGCTGATAGGCTTGTTGAAGGCCTTCGACAGCTGTCCCGGCTGAAAACTCTGCCTGGCTTTGTGTGATGAGATCAAACGCACTTTGAATACGGTCCCAATTATTGTCGCGATCCATCGCGTAGTATCGGCCGCAAAGGCTTGAGAACTTATAATTGGTATGTACAGTTTCAAGCCGTTGGAATCGAACCAGTGATGGCTCTGCTGATTGCGGAGGCATATCGCGACCATCTAAAAATGCATGCAGGCGGGTCATCGGTACGCCGAGCGAATCCGCGAGGCCGATCATTGCTTCAATATGATCTTCGTGGCTGTGGACGCCGCCTGGACTCAATAGACCAAGGATATGAAGAGTCCCGCCCTGGGCCTTTGCTTGTCGGCAAGCGCTGACCAAAACTTCATTCGTATCGAAGTCGCCTTCGTCGATAGCTTTGCTGATCCGGGTGAAATCTTGGTACACGATCCGGCCAGTTCCGAGATTCATGTGACCCACTTCTGAATTACCCATCTGGCCTTTTGGAAGACCGACTGCCTCCCCTGATGTCTCTAATTGCGCACTAGGAGCATTTTTAGTCAGATGGTCAAATGTTGGAGTCTTTGCATGATGAATGGCATTGTCATCCGCCGCTTCGCGGAGACCGAAGCCATCCAAAATCAACAGTACAACGGGTTTAGGTCTCATTTAATGGTCCAGAATTCATCGAATCTTACGGATCTAGGCAAGGATCTGACGAGGGACCCGTGACTTCGTCAGCGACATCATTATACTCGACGACTCAATTTGGATCACGGTCTCTCATCATTTATGCAGGATTTTATCGGATTTGCTCAGGAAAACTGGGCCCTTATGGTGTTATGGGTCTCTGCGGCCGCAACGCTGTACTACACGGAAACAAAAAAAGCGGGCAAATCAGTGAATACAACTGAAGCGACACGGATGATTAATCGTGAAAACGCGCTCATCCTTGATATCCGCGAGCAAAAAGACTTTACGCAAGGTCATATTGCAGGCGCTTATAATCTTCCTGCGAGTGTTTTTGATAAAAAGGTCTCTGAGATTGATCGTCATAAAACACATCCGGTGATCGTCGTTTGCAAAATGGGTACTTCTGCAGGATCAATTGCTAAAACACTTAAAAAACGCGGTTTTGAAAACGTCGTGCGTCTGGCTGGTGGTATGTCTGAATGGACGGCAGCCTCTTTGCCGACCAAGAAAGGAAAATCATCATGAGCAAAGTGGTTATGTATACCACTGGAATTTGCCCATTTTGCATTATGGCCAAGCGAATCTTTGATGATTTGAATGTGGCCTATGAAGAAATTCGGGTGGATAAGCACCCTGAAAAGCGTCAAGAGATGATGAAAATCACCAATCGACGCACAGTGCCTCAAGTATTCATCGGCGACCGACATGTAGGTGGTTGTGATGATACGCAGGACGCGCTCCGCTCGGGGCAACTTAAAGAATGGTTAAAGGAAGCAGGTATTCATGTCTGAAGAAGTAGCACAGAATTTTTCGATCGCTCGAGTTTACACGAAGGATTTATCGCTCGAGTCACCAAAAGCGCCAGAGATCTTTGAAAAACAATGGAATCCAAAGCTCGGACTTGAGGTAGATGTAACCAACCAAAAGCTGAATGACACGTTATATGAAGTCGTGTTGAAGCTTGGTGTTACAGTGAAAACAGACGATGAAGTTGCCTTTCTTATCGAGATTCAACAAGCAGGCGTATTTGTTTTGCAAGGATTTGATGAGGCTACGGTTGAGCACGTTTTGGGCTCAATGTGTCCGAATATTTTATTCCCCTATGCACGCGAGACAATTGATTCATTGGCCGTGAAAGCGACATTCCCTGCGCCAATGCTTGCACCAATTAATTTTGATGCGCTTCTCGAGCAGCGTAAGCAACAAACAACGAACTAATCGTCGTTTGAATCTGTATCCGCAAACCCGAGTTCTTTGAGTTTGCGGGTCAGCGTATTTCTACCCCAGCCTAATTTCTCTGCCGCTTCTTTTTTACGACCCGCAGTATCTGTGAGTGCAACCTCAATCAGAGTTCTCTCAAACTCTTCGGTCAGTTTTCCAATGACTTCGCCTTCATGGGATTTAATTAAACTTGCCGCGCGCTCGCGAAGAAGCCCAGTCCAAGTGAGAGCCGATCGCTGCGCACCTTCTATTGGTGAGGTGACTTCAGGTGGTAAATCCTGAATCTGAATTTGCGGGTTTGGCGCCATTACAGATAACCAGCGGCACATATTTTCAAGTTGTCGGACATTACCTGGCCAGTTGAACTCCGCGAGTGCGCGTTTGGCATCGTCACCGAGGTGTTTGGGTTCTGTATTAATCTCGCGAGCAGCAAGTGCCAGGAAGTGCTCGGCAAGCGCAGGGACATCTTCTCTGCGGTCTCTCAGTGCCGGTAATTGAATGCGGATGACATTCAGTCTGTGGAATAGGTCCTCACGAAAAAGACCCTCTCTAACCCGCTCTTCGAGGTTCTGGTGTGTCGCAGCAATGATGCGAACATTCACCTTAACTGGAGCGGTGCCACCTACCCGATAAAACTCATTATCCGCAAGGACACGTAATAAGCGTGTTTGTGTATCGAATGGCATATCCCCGATCTCATCGAGAAAGAGTGTTCCGCCATTTGCTTGTTCAAAGCGTCCGGTACGAGCCCCTGTTGCCCCTGTAAACGATCCTTTTTCATGACCGAATAGTTCAGATTCGACGAGATCTTTAGGAATGGCTGCCATATTCAATGCGATAAATGGCCCATTCTTCCGCGGTGAGTTCGCATGGACCGCTTTCGCCACCAATTCTTTACCCGTGCCTGATTCTCCATTAATCAAAACGGTGATTTCAGCTTGAGCAAGTCGTCCGATGGCTCTAAAAACATCCTGCATGGCAGGAGCCTCGCCCAAGATCAGTGGCTGCGCTTCGTCTGACTCGGTTTCTGTAATGACAGCCGGTTCTTGATGGCGCTCGAGCGCGCGCTGCACTAATAGAATTGCATCGTCGACATCAAAGGGCTTTGGTAAATACTCAAATGCACCACGACTGTATGATGCAACCGCGCTATCTAGGTCTGAGTGCGCAGTCATGACGATGACAGGAAGTTTGGGTGAAACAGTGTGGATGTGCTCCAAAAGCGACAAGCCGTCTTCACCAGGCATGCGGATATCGGTCATGACGACAGTCGGAGTGTCTACTTCGAGAGCTTTTCGAGCGGCTTTAGCAGAGTCGAAAACTGCATGCTCGAGCCCCGCGCTCTGGAGCGCCTTTTCTAAAACCCAGCGGATAGAACGGTCATCATCAACGACCCAAACAGTGGGTGAACTCATGGCATATCTCCAAACGGCAAAATCACGTCTATGGCGGTGTGTCCCGGTTGGGACTCAACTTCAATCCAGCCGTGATGCCGCGAAATGATGGTTTGAGTGATTGATAGTCCGATCCCTGAGCCTTGTGCTCGGCCGGATACCATCGGGAAAAAAATTCGGTCTTTTAAGTCATCCGGGATCCCGGGACCGTTATCTTCAATACGTATCTGAAGCATCGTATGAGCGCCTTTCGAGCCCGGATGCGCGCGTCGCACAGCTCGCGTACTGAATTTGACCCACGGCGTTTTTGTCTCTGATTCGGTGACTGCTTCGAGGGCATTTTTGGCAATATTGAGGACTGCTTGGAACAGTTGGTTGCGGTCTGCATGGATCTCCGGAAGACTCGGATCGTAATCGCGTCGCATTTCAACGATTCCGCCGGATTCTGCCCCAAGTAGGGAACGTGCGCGTTCGAGAATCAGATGGATGTTAAATTCTTCGTTATCGTGTGCTTGAGGCGTGCCAAGTAACCGGTCGACCAATTCTTTCAGACGGTCGGCCTCTGAGATAATGATTTGTAAATAGTCTTGAAAGCTATCTGCTCCAGCTTCTTTGGACAGTAGCTGTGCGGCACCCTTAATTCCACCCAGTGGGTTTTTGACTTCGTGAGCGAGGCCCTGAGCAAGTTTCCGAAATCCTGCTTCATCACTCAATAAACGGTTGTCACGGGTAATTTTGAGTAGTTGATCTACTTCTGAGAGTTCGACAAGTACGAGACCTTGATCGATTGGGTCCTGCAAGCGACTGAAGGAGGCGTCAGTCGTCGTTGATAGGTCATCGCGGATCAAAATGAGCTCTCTGAAAGTGAAACTGTGCCCGCTGCGAATACAGTGCGACAGAGATTCTTTAAGTTCGGATGCCTGGCCATCAGCAACCCAGCTTTCGAAGGGCGCTGATGCCAGTTGTCGCATCCCCATGGACGTAATTCGTCGAGCTGCCTCATTTGCCCAGCAGACCGTTCGTTCCTCATCGAGTAAGACGATTCCGGTGTTGAGCGCATCAAGGAGCCGAGTGTCCATGGTTCAATCGGCCGGAGCGAACTCCGGCCATCGGACTTATACGCTGTAGTACATACCGAATTCGACCGGATGAGTGGTCATATTCAGTCGTTCAACTTCACCGCGCTTGAGTTCGAGGTAACCATCGATCATGCCGTCAGTGAATACACCACCTGCTGTGAGGAAGGCGCGATCTGCGTCGAGTGCATCGAGTGCTTGCTCGAAGCTTGATGCAACCGTTGGGATTGCTTTCGCTTCTTCTTCTGGAAGGTCATACAAGTCTTTGCTTGCAGCTTCACCTGGGTGAATCTTGTTCTGGATACCGTCAAGGCCAGCCATCAACATTGCAGAGAACGCCAAGTATGGGTTCGCTGTTGGATCTGGGAAGCGCACTTCGATACGACGGCCTTTTGCACTTGAGACGTAAGGAATACGGATCGATGCAGAGCGGTTACGCGCTGAATAAGCAAGCATCACAGGCGCTTCGAAGCCAGGAACCAAACGCTTGTACGAGTTTGTCGATGCGTTTGTGAATGCGTTTAGTGCACGTGCGTGCTTGATGATGCCGCCGATGTAGTACAGTGCTTCGTCAGATAGGCCAGCATAACCATTGCCTGCAAATAAGTTCTGTCCATCTTTCCAGATTGACTGGTGGCAGTGCATACCTGATCCGTTGTCACCAACGAGAGGCTTAGGCATAAATGTCGCAGTTTTACCGTAGGCGTGTGCAACGTTATGGATTACATACTTTAAGATCTGCACTTCGTCGGCTTTTTTAACCAACGAGTTGAACTTTACACCGATTTCATTCTGGCCAGCAGTTGCAACTTCGTGGTGATGCAATTCGACCTCGAGGCCCATTGCTTCCATCGTTTCACACATTGCTGTACGCAAATCCATGTGCGAATCGATTGGAGGAACAGGGAAGTAACCGCCTTTGACTGATGGACGGTGGCCCATATTACCACCTTCAATTTCAGCATGGCTTGACCAAGCAGCTTCTTCCGCGTCGATCTTGTACATCGCGCCTTGCATGTCAGCTTTCCACTGTACGTTATCAAAAACGAAGAATTCTGGTTCTGGACCGAAGAAACATGTGTCACCGATACCTGTTGACTTCAAATACTCTTCTGCGCGGCGCGCAACAGAGCGTGGATCACGCTCGTAGCCCTGCATTGTGCTTGGCTCAACGATGTCACAACGTACGTTGATCGTGACTTCTTCAGTGAACGGATCAACAACAGCTGTTGAATCATCTGGCATCAAGATCATGTCTGATTCGTTAATGCTCTTCCAGCCAGCGATCGACGAACCATCGAACATTGCGCCTTCAGCGAAGAATTCGCTGTTAACAGCGTGCGCTGGGAAAGTCACGTGTTGCTCTTTACCACGTGGATCTGTGAAACGAAGGTCTACCCAGCGAGCTTCGCTATCGGCAATTAATTTCAAAGTATTTTCGGACATGTTTGACTCCGTATGTCGAACTCAATACCCCAACCCGCCTGGGTTGAGCGCTCAGTTGCTATTAGCAATCGCTGTGCCGTTTTGTTAAAGGCTTGGTTTTAAAGCAAATGCGGGTGCTATTGTGGTGCAAGTCGGTGTTATTTTGCACCTTAATTGTGCATTTAAATGGTCTAAGCGCACAGACTTGGTGCAAAACGCGCAGGTGCAAAAAAACACACAGCTGTCATCAAGTGTCCGTTATACTCCCGCGCGCTCGGAGGACTTTATGATTGAACGGATACGTAACGTGGCCATAATTGCGCACGTTGACCATGGAAAAACTACCCTTGTTGATAAGCTACTGGCTGCGTCAGGCACTCTCGACAGGAAAGAGATCCAAAACGAACGCGTGATGGACTCGAATGATCAGGAAAAAGAACGCGGAATTACGATTCTAGCGAAAAACACTTGTCTTAATTGGAATGACTACCGCATCAACGTCGTAGATACACCAGGTCACGCTGACTTCGGCGGTGAGGTTGAACGTGTCTTATCGATGGTTGACGCCGTGCTTTTGGTTGTGGACGCGGCCGAAGGCCCAATGCCTCAAACACGGTTTGTGACCCAAAAAGCATTTAACCAAGGACTGAAGCCAATCGTTATCGTCAACAAGGTCGATAAAGTTGGGGCGGATCCACACGGTGCTATCGATAAAGTATTTGATCTGTTTGACCAGCTCGGTGCGACAGATGACCAGCTTGATTTCCCAGTTGTTTATTGTTCTGCCATTAACGGCCTATCGGGTCCAGAACCAGATCAGTTGGTCGAGAGTATGGAGCCGATTCTTCAAGCAATCGTTGACCATTGCCCGGCGCCCGAGGTTGACCTCGACGGCCCACTACAACTGCAAATTTCTGCGCTCGATTACAACTCTTTCCAGGGTGTGATTGGCGTTGGACGTATTCGCCGTGGTCAGTTAAAGCGAAATCAACAGGTGACTGTGGTTGATCGCGATGGCGGCACGCGTAATGGTAAAGTCCTGCAGATTCTTGGCTATCTTGGTCTTGAACGGATCGAACAGCAATCAGCAACAGCTGGCGATATTGTCTGTATTACAGGCCTCGATCCACTGTCGATTTCAGACACTATTTGCTCAACGGAGGCACCAGAGGGACTGCCTCCTCTGACTGTTGATGAACCGACTGTCAGTATGACATTCCAAGTGAATGACAGCCCATTTGCGGGTAAAGACGGTAAGTATGTGACATCACGAAACATTAAAGATCGTTTAGATCGCGAATTGATCCATAACGTGGCCCTGCGTGTCGAACAGGGTGATTCACCGGACAAATTCGTGGTCTCTGGCCGTGGCGAACTGCATTTGTCGGTGTTGATCGAATCAATGCGTCGTGAGGGCTTTGAGTTGGGTGTTTCTCGACCTGAAGTGATTGTTCGAGAAGTCAATGGCGTGAAAGAAGAGCCGTTCGAATATGTCGTAATCGATATCGAGGATCAGCATCAAGGTGCTGTGATGGAAGCAATGGGCCTCCGTAAAGGCGATATGAAAAACATGGCGCCTGACGGCCAGGGACGCTTGCGACTTGAGTACATTATTGCGGCGCGCGGTTTGATTGGCTTCCGATCTCAATTCCTGACGATGACGTCAGGAACTGGAATCATGAGCCATGTTTTCGATCATTACGGACCTGTTAAGCCTGGCGATTTGGGTAACCGGATTAATGGTGTACTCGTATCGATGACTGATGGCGCAACGACTGCATACTCGCTCTATAACCTCCAAGACCGCGGCCGTCTGATGGTTGGTCCAGGTGTAGACGTTTACGAAGGAATGCTTCTGGGCATACATGCGCGTGATAATGATCTTCCGGTGAACCCAGTGAAGGGTAAGCAGTTGACCAACATCCGTGCAGCGGGAACTGATGAGAATCTCATCCTCACTCCGCCAATCAAGATGACTCTTGAGTCTGCTCTTGAATTCATTGATGATGATGAACTCGTCGAAGTCACACCGAATCATATTCGACTTCGTAAGAAACTACTCAAAGAGTCCGACCGCAAGCGCGCTGGTCGTTCAAAGGCGGCAAGCTAGGAGTGCATGCCGCCCCATTAGGGGGCGTATGCACAGGCTATATCCTGAAATAAGGCCATATCGTGAAGAGGTGTTGACCACAACAGATGGTCATCACCGACTCTGGGTCTCATGTTTTGGCAATCCCAACGGTCTTCCAGTCATCTGCCTGCACGGCGGCCCTGGGGCCGGGACGTCGCCTTTGATGCCACGGTTTTTCGACCCTGATATCTATCGAATTGTTTGCTTTGATCAGCGTGGCTGCGGTCGCTCTGAGCCGAAAGGTATGCTCGCGGCCAATACTACCGATGATTTGATTGCCGACCTCGATCTAATAACAACGTACTTTGCTCTCGCTCGGTATGTTCTTTTTGGGGGCTCATGGGGCGCAACGCTCGCAATGCTTTATGCCATGAAACACCCCAGCCGATGCCTCGGATTGGTTCTGCGCGGGATGTTCTTAAGCACCGACGATAATTTAGAGTGGTTGTACGGCGGAGGCGCTGCGAGCATGTATCCGGCTGCTTGGTCTGACTTTATAGCCCCAATTCAGAAGGATCAGCCGACCCTAGCGACCGTATTTGATAGCTATCGTGAACTGTTGAATGCCGATGACGAATTCACGAGATTGCAGGCAGCGCGTGCATGGAATTTATGGGAACACAGACTCTCGACGTGTGATTCTCAAGCAAATCAAACGGGTGAAACATCACCAAGCCGCGAACTCAGTAGCGCACAAGTTGAGCATCACTATTTAAGCCAAGGGTGTTTTCTTGAGGTGGGTATCTTTGACCTTCCCCACAGTGAGCTGACGTCTGTTCCGATGTTTTTGCTGCATGGTGTGAATGACCATGTCTGTCCCGTGCGGAATGCTCACGATCTGAAAACCCTCTATCCAAATCTCAAACTCAGGATTCTCGATCAAGCGGGACATCATGCATTTGGTCCACAAATGGCAGAAGGGTTGTGTCAGGCAACGCAAGAAATGGCCGCGCTCTACGGCCATCTCTAATCAAGTCTTAGGAGGCTTTGGCGGCCCAACGTCAGAGTCCTGATCATCGAGCGGCTCAGGCTTATCAAGCTCTTCAATGATCGGAGAGTCATTGTCATCCGGCTTCACTGGTGCATAGAGATCAAACTCATCAATCTCGTTACTGTCTGAGTCATCGTTAGTTGCTTCATTTTCGATCGCAGCAACGGGCTGTGGCACATCAGGTGCTACTGATTCGTCTTCCTCGGTAGCTCGAGGAGAGCCCAAAAATCTTGCGCCGATCAACCCCACTTCAAACAAGAGCCACATTGGAACCGCGAGCAAGGTTTGGCTGATTACATCGGGCGGCGTGACTAACATGCCAACAACGAAACAACCGATGAAGACATATGGACGCTTGTCCTTCAATGATTCAGGAGACGCGATTCCTGCTTTGATAAGAAGCATTGTTGCGACCGGGATTTCAAACGCTAACCCAAAAGCGAGGAATAGCTTTAAAACAAAGGATAGATAAGCGTCGATATCAGTCATGACTGTGACCCCTGTTGGGCCTACTGTCGTGAAAAATCCAAACACCAATGGGAAGACAATGAAATAGGCGAACGCCATCCCTGCATAAAATAGGAAAATGCTTGAGATAAGAAGTGGTCCTGCAATCTTCTTTTCATTGTCGTACAGCCCGGGCGCAATAAACCCCCAGAGCTGGTACAAAATCATTGGAGCACCACAATAAATGCTGAGGTACAAAGCGAGCTTAAAAGGAGCAAGAAACGGAGATGCGACCTGTGTCGCAATCATCGAGGCACCTTCTGGAAGAAGCGACTGCAATGGATTCGCGAGATACGCGTACAGATCATTTGCAAAGGCGATAAAGCCCAGGAAGAAGATGAGAATCACGACCAATATACGAATTAGTCGGTCTCTCAATTCAATCAGGTGGGCGATCAGGGGCTGATCATTCAGGCTTGGATCGCTCATTCTTTTCCGTCGTTGTATTCGTTGTTGACTGGTTGAGCCCTAGTGGATCATCACCCGTGATGTCTTCCATCTTCAATCCGCCACCTCTCGCTTCGAGTTGGCGTTTCAAATCCTCGAGCTCGAGCTCGCGATTGATATCTTTTTGAATCGATGAAACTTGGCCACGCAACTTCTTGACCCATAATCCGACAGTCCGCGCCAGTCGCGGAAGCCGCTCTGGACCGACGACGACCAAACCGATGATGGCGACGAGTAAAAGCTCCGTCGCACCAATATCAAACACTTAGACTTTCTCTTTCGTTTCAGTCTGTTGTGTTTCAGTTGACTCTTTCTGCTGAACGGTGCTCTCTTCTGAAGCCTGTGCAGTTTCTTCGGTCTCTTTGCCTTCAGTTTTGTCAGTAACTGACTGACGGAATCCCTTTACCGCACTACCGAGGTCTGACCCAAGTGACTTTAATTTTTTGGTACCAAAGATCATGATCACGATGGCCAAGATAATCAGTAACTGCCAAATGCTGATACCACCAATTCCCATAAGGGGCTCCTATTGTTTTATGTGTTGTTAATTAAAGCCAGTAAACGGGCCGCCCCCGAGGACATGATAGTGCATGTGATACACCTCTTGATGACCTCCGGGCCCCGTATTCAACACCGTTCTGAATCCTGAATCCAGCCCTTGTTCCTTTGCAATCTGCGGAATCTTTAACTGGATTCGTCCTAACAAGCCTTCATCAGAGGGTGTTGTGTCGAATAAATTTTCAATATGGCGACGTGGGATCACCAAAAAATGTACCGGCGCTTTGGGATTAATATCACGAAATGCCAAACAGTCGTCATCCTTATAAATGATATCCGCAGGTATTTCGCCATCCCTAATCTTACAAAATAGACAATCAGTCATTTTGATTCTCCCGGTTTGCCTTTTCAACCAGACCGCTGACTCCCAATCGGCGTTCTAGCTCTGCTAGCACTGCACTCGGTGGCTCCTCCAAATGGGAAAGCAACACCAATGTGTGAAACCATAAGTCGGCCACTTCGTGGATGACATCCTCGTTATTCTTCGAGCGGGCGGCATCTTTTGCAGCCATTACGACCTCAGTCGATTCTTCACCCACTTTCTTTAAGATGTGGTCAAGACCCTTGTGATGCAACTTAGAGACATACGATTTTTCCGGATCGCCAAAACGACGTTCAGCAAGCATGTCTTCTAAGACTTCGATAACCGTCATGTGTTGCCTCCGTATAGGGTATTTGGATCGATCTCCACAGGTTCAACAGCCTCCCAGTCACCAGTTTCGATTGGTGCCCAAGAGAAGCATGACCGTCGTCCCGTGTGGCATGCCACACCTGTCTGCAGAATACCTAAAAGAACGGCATCCTTGTCGCAATCAATCCGAATATCGACTAATTGCTGTGTTTGACCAGAGGATTCTCCTTTGCGCCAAAGGGCCTGACGTGAACGAGAATAATATACGACCTGACCTGTATTTAATGTTTCATCGAGAGCTTCTCGGTTCATCCATGCAACCATCAGAATCTCTTTTGAGTCATGATCTTGTGCTATCGCGCAAACCAAGCCATCTGCGTTGAATCGAACCGCATCGAGTAATCGTTGGCGTGTGTTTTCGTCCTTGAATTCGATCATTAACGCCTCATCAGAAGAACAAGAGATAGCGTAGCAATGGCAAACGGCCAATGCCCAGCAAGCCAATCATGTTCAGCAATTAATGCAGCTCCAGCAACCACCAAACCGCTCAAACCGAGGAGGGTGCTTAGGTGGCCTGTGAGCCGGCTTTTTTTTGCTTCTTGGCCAATATGCTTGAGTGCCTCAGCCTGCTGAAGCTGAATCAACTCAAGCCGTTCAAGCCTGTCTGGTGTTGAGAGTAGCGTGTTTGTTAACGCCGGGAATTGTACGGCCCAGCGAGAGATATTGCGCTTGGCATAATCAACAATTCCCTTTGGACCGAGACGCTCCTTCACCCAGCGTTCGAGGAACGGCTTTCCAGTTTTCCAAAGATCAAGTTCTGGATAAAGTTCTCGACCAAGTCCTTCAATATTAAGAAGTGTCTTTTGCAACAGAACCAGTTGGGGCTGCACCTCCATTTGGAATCGTCGAGCGACTTCAAATAGACGTATTAATAGCACCCCAAAACTGATTTCTCCGAGAGGCTTTTGAAAAATCGGCTCACACACTGTGCGAATTGCACTTTCAAATTCACCGATATTGGTGTCTTTTGGAACCCAGCCTGATTCCACATGCAGTTCGGCAACCGCGCGATAGTCACGATCAAAGAAAGCAATTAAATTTTGTGCGAGATACGCCTGCGACTCAGGATCCAGTGTGCCGACGATTCCGAAATCGATCGCTTTATAGACTGGGTTTTCAGGATCTGAAATATCGACAAAAACATTTCCTGGATGCATGTCTGCATGGAAAAAGCTGTGATCAAATACTTGAGTGAAGAAAATTTCCACTCCCCGCTCAGCCAGTTTCTCCATGTTGACTTTTTTCTCTTTGAAAACATCAACACGAGAGATCGGGATGCCATAGACCCGTTCCTCAACCATCACATTACGCCGGGTGTGGTCCCAGTAGATTTCTGGCACGTAACAGATTGAGGATCCCTCGAAATTACGCCGAATTAATGCCGTATTTGCTGCTTCACGCATTAAATCCAATTCGTCGAGTATAGTCATACGGTAGTCAGAAACGACTTGAACGAGCTTGAGGCGTTTTCCATCGACGAAGTTTTTTTCTACAAACTTTGCGATGGTCATCATTAACTTCAGGTCTTCCTCGATGACTTTTTCAATACCTGGCCGAATGACTTTGACGATTACTTCTTCGCCAGATTTAAGCCGAGCGGCATGGACCTGTGCGACTGAGGCAGATGCCATGACATCTGATGAAAATTCACTAAAGATCTCATCGACCGAACAGCCTAAATCGGACTCGATAATTGATTTAGCGATCTCACCTGGGAATGGTTTGACTTGATCTTGCAGTTCAGCCAGTGGGCCTGCGATGTCGGGCGGTAGCAAATCTCTACGAGTTGAAAGCATTTGCCCAAACTTTACGAACACAGGCCCCAGTGTTTGCAAAGCATCGCGTAGACGCTCGCCGCGAGTTCGTTTCATTCGAACTGACGGGATACACCATGTTAAAGCCTTTAGCGTCCCACGCTTTGGCTGAGGAAGTAACTCGTCGATCCGTTCAGAGAATAAAACTCGAAGAATTTTTAGTAGGCGGAATGAGCTACCCATGTTGTGCCTCGAGTCGTTTCATTCGTGCGTCGAGTCGATCAATTTGCCGATTAAGCGACGTCACTCGTGTTTCGGAGTCATTAAACGCATCGGCGGTCACGAGTATCGCCTGTTCCGAACGTAAAAATTCTGCAGTTTGGCGCTTGAGTGATGCGCGGCTTGTTAGCCATTGTAACCGAGCTGTTCTCAGTGTCTTGATCAGGATACCGGCTGGCATCGGACCAAGAGCTTTCGTTACAACATCTTCCCAATCCAAATCCATTGCCTGAAATGTTTTTTGCATTGTTTGTAGCACACCAACACTGCCGCGGATATCGAGACCTTCAAATATTAGCGGTGCGTTGGGTTGGGTGAGTGATCGCGCAGTTTCTACGAGGCTACCCAAGGTTCCAGAGAGCTCAACATCGGCGGTTTCTTGTGATTCAGTTGCCAGCCACCACCTGTCTTCGCCACAGACAATCCAAACATCCAGGTCGAGATCAGTCACGCGAAGCTTCAATACTTTGCCAACCATTGGGGCCAGTTGTTCTGGCTGAATGTCAGCTACTCGCATACCTGTACTGATTGCTTTCTCAGATGCAGCGACTAGTCCGGCCAGCATTAGCCGCGGAATCATGTTTTGACTCCTGTATGTATAGCGACGATTCCACCGGTCAAATTTTGGTAGTTCACAGATTCAAAACCAGCCGAGCGCATCATGTCAGCAAGAGTGTCCTGATCGGGATGTTTGCGGATCGACTCGGCAAGGTATTGATATGACTCTTTGTCTTGTGCGACCAACTGCCCCATTGTCGGTAAAACTGAGAAACTGTAAACGTCGTAGATCTGGGACAGCGATGCCGACACTGGCTTTGAGAACTCAAGCACTAGCGCTTTACCACCTGGTTTGAGTATTCGGAACATTTCACTCAGCGCAGCGTCTTTGTTTGTCACATTTCGGAGGCCGAAACCAATGGTGACGCGATCAAATGATTCTGAGGGATAGGGCAGTGTTTCAGCATCACACTGACACCAACTGAGTCCTTTTAATTCACCATTATCGATACAGCGATCACGGCCAACGCGAAGCATTTGATCATTAATGTCACCGAGAACGACATGGCCATCGCCGCCTGCCCGACGTGACATTGCTCGAGCAAGATCACCGGTACCTGATGCCAAATCAAGAATTTGCATGCCAGGACGAATGGCGATGGTTTCGATCGCAACACGTTTCCACAGGCGATGGAGACCTGCCGACATCAAATCGTTCATCAGATCATAGCGCCGTGCAACGCTATTGAAGACTTCCCTTACTCGATAGGTCTTTTCTTCGATGGGGACTTCTTTGAATCCGAAATGCGTTGTCTCTTTCATGTGGCCTCAGAGAATATATTGGGATAAATCTTCGTCTTGGCTGAGTTCAGACAAACGAGATTCAACATAAGTGCGATCAATTGTGACTGTTTCTGATGCAGTTTGGCCAGTTTGAAAAAGTAAATCTTCCAATACGCGCTCAACCAAGGTGTGTAGACGACGCGCTCCAATGTTTTCGGTTTTTTCGTTGACATCGGCAGCAATTTCAGCGATCGCTTCGATGCCACTTTCAGCAAATTCGATAGCGATGCCATCAGTTTCTAGGAGCGCTTGATATTGGGTGACTAACGAATGATCGGGTTCAGTCAGAATTCGAGCAAAGTCGGATGGCTTTAAGGCATCGAGTTCAACCCTTATCGGTAGCCGGCCTTGCAGTTCTGGAACTAGATCTGAGGGTTTAGACAAATGGAAGGCGCCGGACGCGATAAATAAGATGTGATCTGTTTTGACGGATCCGAACTTCGTTTGCACCGTTGTCCCTTCAATTAGAGGAAGTAGATCACGCTGTACGCCCTCTCGACTGACATCTGCACCTTGTGAGTTTTCACGACGACAGACTTTATCGATTTCGTCCAAGAACACGATGCCCCGACTTTCCACGTGACTAATCGCAGTAAGTTTGATGTCATCATCCGAGATCAACCGGACTGCTTCTTCATCAATCAGGATCTTATAGGCATCGCGAATCGGCAGCTTTCTTTTCTTTTTCTTGTCCTGCCCAAATTTGGAAAACATGTCTTGGAGCTGACTGGCCATCTCTTCCATGCCGGGAGGTGTCATGATATCCACGCCAACGCCCGCTGCTTTCACGTCAATCTCGATTTCTTTGTCATCGAGCTCACCTTCGCGAAGTTTTTTACGAAATACTTGCCTTGCCCCGCTATTATCCGATTGGATGGGCTGATCGCCGCGTGGTGGCGGGAGCAAAATATCGAGGATACGGTCTTCTGCGCGATCCTCTGCTTGACTGCGAACTTCGAGCATGCGGCGCTCACGTTCATCTTTAATTGCGACGCCAACTAAGTCACGAATAATCGATTCGACATCGCGTCCAACATATCCAACTTCAGTGAATTTAGTCGCCTCAATTTTGATGAAGGGCGCTTCTGCTAGGCGTGCAAGACGACGTGCAATTTCAGTCTTACCGACACCTGTTGGACCAATCATCAAGATATTTTTTGGCGTGACTTCTTTCGCAAGATCATCGGCTAATTTCAAGCGACGCCACCGGTTTCTCAAGGCAATCGCAACCGCGCGCTTGGCGTCAGCTTGTCCAATAATGTGCCGGTCGAGTTGGGCAACAATGTCTTTCGGTGAGAGATCAGTCATGAGTCGTATTCAGTTCATCAATGGTGAAGTTGGTATTGGTATAAATGCAGATATCACCTGCGGCTTTGAGCGCTTCTTCGACAATGGTTCGTGCAGGTAGTTCAGTATTGCGCAGAAGCGCAAGAGCCGCGGCTTGAGCAAATGGGCCGCCGGAGCCGACGGCGATAATGCCATCCTCAGGCTCCATGACATCGCCGTTACCGGTAATAATCAGGGATGTTTCTGTATCAGCGACGGCGAGGATTGCCTCGAGTCGTCTCAGCATTCGGTCTTGCCGCCAATCTTTTGCAAGTTCGACCGCTGCTCGGGTTAGATTGCCTTGGTGTTTTTCAAGTTTCGCATCAAACCGTTCAAATAGCGTAAACGCGTCGGCCGTTCCTCCCGCGAATCCAGCCAAAACTTTATTCTGATAGAGGCGTCTGACTTTTCGGGCGTTACCTTTCATCACAGTATTGCCAAGCGTCACTTGACCATCGCCGCCGATGCATACCTGATCACCCCGGCGAACCGAGACGATCGTTGTTCCGTGGAATTGCTCCATATCTACTCCCTACGAACGAGTGCGTTGTAGCCATTTTTCGTCAGCACGTCGGCTGCGGCCCGCATATCGCGCACCGTCTTAAATGGGCCAAGTACGATTCGATACCAGCCGCCATTTGTTTCGCTTGGCGGGATCACTCGCGCTTTTAAATCCAAAAATAATAAGGCGACACGAGTATCCTCGGCCGCCTCAGCTGTCCTAAATGAAGCGACCTGAATAATCGTACTTTTTAGCTTTTCAGCAACGGCTTCATCACGAGATTGCCCTGCTTCAACGTCAATGGGGACTTCGCCCGTAATCAACAACTCATAAAATGTGTAAAAGTTCTCAGGTGCCTCGGGGACCTCTTGCTGAACCGTTGTCGTTTGGTCTGAGTTGGTTGGCGTCTCTATGACAGGAGATGGAGACTCTGTGATCTGTGCTTCTGGTTGCCTTGGTTCTTCAGGTTCTGCTGTCGATGCACTCTGATTGAGCCAAATAAGCCCAGTTGCGACAGCGCCAAGTAAAACAATGCTCAAGGTGATTCCGACAGCAGCACTGGGCCCTTTCTTTTCGGGGCGTCGGTGTCTCGCTGCTTGAGTCGAATAGTCGCGCATTACATGGACCGTGGTGCACTAACGCCGAGTAGATCGAGGCCATTACGAATGACTGTTTGAACCGCTTTGGCGAGTGCTAAGCGTGCATCACGAACGTCCATCTCATCCACAAGCAGTCGCGTTCCGTTGTACCAACGATGGAAGTCGGCTGCGAGGTCTTGCAGGTAATAGCAAATGAGGTGTGCCTCTAAGGAATCAGCAGCTTTACTAACGATTTCTGGGAATCGTCCGATTGCTTTGGCCAGATCTAACTCTTCTTGAGTGACCAGAGATGTTAAATGGTCCAGGCCACGTTGTTGGTCAAATGGCTGACCTTCCAATCCCTCAAATACACGACAAATGCGCGCATGCGCATATTGAATGTAGTAGACCGGATTATCTTTTGACTGGCTGGTGGCGAGCGAAAGATCAAAATCTAAGTGTTGGTCCGCTTTGCGCATGACGTAGAAATAACGACATGCATCGCGGCCAACATCGTCTCTTAACTCTCTTAGGGTTACAAATGAGCCTGAACGCGTCGACATTTGTAGGCGTTCACCGTCTTTGTAGAGGATTGCAAATTGGACTAGCCGAATAGTCAGTCGCTCTGGATCAAATCCAAGTGCTTGAGCGGCAGCTTTGATTCGAACGATATAGCCATGATGGTCTGCGCCCCACACATAGATGATTCGATCAAATCCACGCGAGAACTTGTTGGCGATGTACGCGATGTCGCTTGCAAAGTAAGTGGTTTCACCGTTGTCTCTCCGAACAACGCGGTCTTTATCGTCACCAAAGTCTGTTGATCGGAACCATGTTGCGCCGCCCTGTTCGTAGAGGTGGCCGCGCTCTTCAAGTGTTGCGATAGCACGGTCGATCTCGCCAGATGTCACGAGAGACTTCTCGCTGAACCACTCATCAAAGTCTGCGCCGAACTCTGACAAATCATTTTTGATGTCATCAAGAATCGCTGTGAGCGCGAGATCAAACGGATGCTGCCACTTATCTCCTAGAGATGCTTTGGCATTCTGAATTAATCCATCGATGTGCGCGTCTTTGGTGTCTTCAGAATCCATTGGGATGCCATCAAGCAGCATATCAAAGGAAATTTGTAGCGAATTTCCAGTATGTTGGAACAAGGTGGCACCGAGGTCAGCGATGTAGTCACCCTGATAGCCTGCTGATGGAAATGTAACGGATTCTCCAGTGTGTTCGAGATACCGTATAAACACGCTGACAGCCAAGATATTCATTTGACGGCCCGCATCATTGACATAGTACTCGGCTTCAACCTGATGCCCACGCGCCTTTAATAAGTTCACAAGTGTTGCACCGTAGGCAGCGCCACGACCATGACCGACATGCAAAGGTCCGGTCGGGTTGGCAGAGACGTATTCAACCTGCACGCGCTCTTCGGTGGCTTGATGCAGACCAAAATGTTCTTGTTCTGCCAGGCATTTGATGACTGGCTCGAAGGTAGCATCTTTTGCTAAGCGAATATTGATGAAGCCAGGTCCGGCAATTTCCGTTGCGCTGATATTGTCTGATTGAGGGAGTTGTGCAAGGAGTCTCTCTGCAAGTTCGCGAGGCGCCATTTTGGCGGCCTTTGCATGCATCATAGCAACATTGGTCGCAAGGTCTCCGCGTGCAGGATCACGGGTATTTTCGATTTGCACAGGTTTGCGATCTGCGGCATCAATGATGCCTTGAGTCGTGAGTTGATCGAGCGCTTGTTCAAATAGCGCAGCGACAGCTTCCTTCATAGTGTCCCTCCGGTTGAGGGCGCGAGTGTAGCATTACCAAAGGTCCCAGGGATCCACATCCAACTGAAACATGACTTTTCCCTGCTTTTTATAGGCCCATGGACCGGTTTCTTTCAGAACCCATTGGATTAATGAGCGTTTTCCTAGGATTAAAAGTTGGCCATGATATTGGCGATTGCGGCGCTCCATTGGAGCAGGTGCGGGCCCAAGTACGCGGACGGGGCAATTTAAGGCTCGGATTTGATGGGCGATCGCACCTAAGGCTTCAAACACTGGAGCAGATGTTGTGGCGCGCGCTGTGATGAGGGCTAGATGCGATTCTGGTGGCCAATCAAATTGTTGGCGCTCACGAAGCATGGCCGTCGCTAGATAATCATAATCTTGCCTCAGTATGCGTTCGAACCATTCCGAATCTGGGCGGTGTGTTTGGATCAGCACTTGGCCAGTTGCTCCATGGCGTCCAGCGCGACCTGCAACTTGAGTCAGTAGTTGGGCGAAATGTTCTAGCGATCTGAAATCAGCGCCTGATAGCCCTTGATCCGCATCAGTGACCACGACAGTTGAGAGCTTTTGGAAATCATGTCCTTTGGCAAGCATTTGTGTGCCAACCAGGATGCAGGGATTACCATCAATCACTGGTTGGATCAGTTGTTCGAATGCGCGCCGTCGAGCAGTCGTATCGCGATCGACTCGAATAATTGGGACATCAGGAAAGCTCTCAGTCAAAGCTTCTTCCAAGCGTTCAGTCCCATGCCCAACAGCGAGTAGATTGAGCCCTGAGCATTCGGGGCAGACAGTGACTGGGCGTTGGCGATGATCACAATGATGACACCACAAAGAATCTGGTTGGCGATGTAGAGTCGGTTTTGCATCGCAATGCTTACAGCCCGGAATCCATCCGCAGTCAGTGCACATCAGGACCGGGGAGTACCCTCGTCGATTAAGGAAAACGAGTGCTTGCTGGTCATGATCGATGGCATGACGGATGGCTCGTCGCGCGGCTTCACTCAGTCCGTCTTTGGGTTTGTCATGTCTTGCATCGATCAAGCGAATTGTCGGCCGAGGTTGTTGCCCGGGTCGCGCTGATAAGCGTAATCGAATGTACTTGCCGAGCTCTGCCTGCTGCCATGTTTCAAGTGATGGCGTCGCCGAAGAGAGTACAACAGGAATGCCCGTTTGCTGAGCCCGAACAATTGCGAGATCGCGAGCCGAGTAACGACATCCTTCTTGATTTTTGTAGGCTCCATCATGTTCTTCGTCAACTAAGATCAGCCCAAGTTTTGGAAGTGGTGTGAATAATGCTGAACGCGTTCCGATCAAGACATCAGCAATGCCCTCGGCAGATGCCACGAAGGCTTTTGTTCGAGCGCCATCAGCGATGCCTGAGTGGGATACTGCGAGCTCACCATCAAGCTGATCTTGAATCCTTGCCACCATTTGGCCCGTGAGTCCAATTTCGGGAACGAGCAACAGAACTTGCTGGCCTCGCCTGATTGTTCGGTGAATCAGTTCAGAAAAGACCTGCGTTTTTCCGCTGCCGGTCACGCCTTGGAGTAAAAAGCATTGGAATTGATTAGCTTTTTGATCCACTGAATCGATTGCATGCTGTTGCTCGTTGGTGAGCGCATAGGTCGGGGAGTTGTTGTGACCTGTTTCAGTTTTGGGCTTTGGGAGTGGCTTGCCTTTACGAAGTGTCGTCGGGAGGCTTGAGAGCAAAAGATCACCCGGTGGTGCGAGATAGTAGTCAGAAGCAAAATCCACTAACGCCTGATGTTGTCGGCTAATGATCGGTTTTTCATCGATGATGGTAACAATAGATTTAATTGTGTCGAGCACTTCAGATGTATCAGCTTTTCCAGCGCAAATCCCGATTATTTCTCGTGATCCGAGAGGTACTTGCACGCGCACACCAGCATCGATGAGAACATCTGATGCGTAGGTGAGCGGTTCGAAAAACGGCCCGGGAACAAATACTTTGATAAAAAAGCGTGACATAGGCTTCCGTGAACACCCTAGTGTTTGATAGACTCCGCCGCCCAAACTTAGATGCGGTGCCCGACGCGTAACGTGGTTGGGGAAGCGGCATCGATTATACAGAGGATAGAACAGATGAGAGCGGATATTCATCCAGCGTATTCGGACGTAAAGGTTACATGCTCATGCGGAGCAACCTATGAAACGCGTTCAACAAAAGGCGAAGATTTTTCAATCGACGTATGCCAAGAGTGCCACCCTTTCTACACTGGTAAGCAGAAAGTTGTTGATACTGGTGGACGTATCGATCGCTTCAATAAGCGCTTCGGTGGTCGAACAATTTCTAAGTAAAGCATTTACAAAAGCCGCTTTCATAGCGGCTTTTGTGTTTTCAGGGGCTGTTATCGCGGCGCCTTGTCCTGCACCACAAACTCTTTCCCCGTTTTTCAAAGTTGATCGTGTGATTGATGGCGATACTGTCAAACTTGAGGACGGCTCTCGCGTCCGCTTGACTGGTTTCAATACATTTGAGTTAAAAGATTCAGGCTGGAAGCGTGATTATGCGTTGAGGGCTAAGAAACGAGTGATCGACGTCCTTCCAGAAGCAATTCAAGTGACTCCTTGGCCTGCATCAAAAGATCGATATGGTCGTTTATTGGGTAATTTATGGATGGGTGAGGCGTATCTGGGCGAAGTACTCGTATCTGAGGGTCTTGCACTAACCGTCTCTGTACCGCCGGAAAATCGGTTGGTCGCGTGTCTGACATCAGCAGAATGGGATGCGCGTAAGTCTCGAATTGGTGTTTGGTCATTAAGCCAATTACCTGAACCAGCGAAAACGATGGCAGAAGGTGGCTTTCAGCATCGAGTCGGCGTAGTCACGCAGGTCGTAGATACGACGACAGTGATTCTTGATGGAAATCTGCGTGTGGTATTCCCAAAAGCAGATCCTGGCGTCACGGTCGGTGTGCGTTACGAGGTTCGCGGTTGGGTATCACGATCTCCGAAGTCTCTTCGAAGAAATTGGCCATGGACACTGAAGCTCAACGATTTCAGTAACCGTATTCGGGTGTTCTAGAACAGCTGCTGCGGCGTCTGGATATTTTGGCCATCTGTTGATGGAATTACAGCTTGCGGAGCAGCATCTTTTGGCGGATTTTCCAGGAGGAAGAACTCTCGCATGGCATTTTTCTGCGACGCACGTGCTTTCGCTCCGGTTTCTGGATCGATACGTGTTGCCACGACACCTGTCGGAAGTGCCGGTGTATCTTGCGGGATATCTTTTAAAGCGTGCTTCATGAATTCAATCCAAATTGGCAGCGCGGCGCGTCCGCCAAATTCAGAACGTCCGAGTGTTTTTGGTTGATCGAATCCGACCCAAACTGATGCCACGAGATTTTTTTGGTAGCCGTTAAACCATGCATCGACTTGATCGTTGGTTGTGCCTGTTTTGCCTGCAAGATCCTGACGACCCAGTGATTTTGCTTTTTTTGCGGTCCCTTGCTGGACTACATCTTTTAACATGTCGTTAATGAGAAAATGGATACGCTCATCTAAAACACGCGGCGCTATACGATCACTGTAGTCGAGCTCGAAAAAGTCAGACTTCGCAGGCCGTAACCGATTGTCGAATTCTAAATCCACTGAGACCGAACGGCCGTCGCATTCTTTTTTACATACAGTGACTGGACGGGTTTGATACAACACTGCACCGTCTGCTGATTCGATACGATCAATCAAATGGTTCTTCACTCGAAATCCACCGTTCGCGAAAATAGCGTACGTTTCAGCCATCTCAAGTGGTGTTAGCGAGGCGGTGCCAAGTGAAATCGAGAGATCCCTTGGTAACTTTCCAGTGTCGAGGCCAAAACGATCTGCGATATCAATGATTCGACTTACTCCAAGTTCGCGGACAAGTCGCACCGATACGAGGTTTCTTGATTTATAAAGCGCTGTCCGAAGGCGGGTTGGACCTAAAAATGTCCCGCCGGAGTTTTGTGGGCGCCAGTCGGTTGCGCCTTCCGTTTGGTCGAATACGACAGGCGCATCGTTAATCTGGGTTGCTGGCGTCATGCCTGACTCGAGGGCGGCTGTGTAGATCAGGGGCTTGATCCCAGAGCCAACTAATCGGCCGCCTTGCGTTGCGCGATTAAATTTGGATTCAAAATAGTTGAATCCGCCAATCATCGCTCGAATAGCACCTGTATTTGGATCGAGAGCCACAAAACCCGATTCAACTTCAGGTTTTTGCGCAAGCCACCAGCGCGTGTCATCTTTCAGAACCCGAATCAGATCGCCTGGTGCAACGAGTGTTCTGGCATCGCGGACGCGAGGCCCGATGCTATTGACGCTACGATACTCGCGCGCCCATTCGAATCCTTTTTGTTCAATGATGATCGATTCATCATCTTTGGTGACTGCACGAATGGTTTTGTCAGTAACGGCGACAACAACAGCGGGTTCAAGTGGACCGATTGCATCAACGCTCGCGAGCTGTCGTTTCCAATCAAATAGTCCTGTGCCAATCAGTGCTTGCTCAACTCCCCGCCAACCGTGCCTGCGGTCATATTCCATCAGTCCGCGAATGACAGCATCTTGAGCATATTTTTGCTGTTCGCCGTTGATGGTAGTGAACACGCGCAAGCCATCGGTATATGCACGATCGTCGAAGATTTCCAAAGCGATCCGGCGTGCTTCCTCAGCAACGTAAGGGGCGGTGAGGTCCAGTTGAACACCATGTAAGGAAGCCGTAACCGGTTGTTGAATGGCTTGATTAAAATCATAGTCTTCGATGAAGCCTAATTTCAGCATGCGCCCGAGAATCCAGTCACGACGCTCTTTTGCGCGATCTGGATTGGCGATTGGGTTGTACTTCGATGGCGCTTTCGGAAGGCCCGCGATCATCGCTGATTGCGCGAGGGTTAACTCATCTAAATTCTTACCGTAGTAAATTTGTGACGCAGCGTTAACGCCATAAGCTCGATGACCGAGGAAGATCACATTGAAATACAGCTCAAGAATTTCATCTTTGCTCAGCGTTTTTTCAATCTCGAGTGCAAGCAGAATTTCTCTAAATTTCCGGGCAAATGTTCGCTCATGGCTTAAAAAGTAGTTTTTAGCGACCTGCATCGTAATGGTTGAACCACCAGACTGAATTTGACCACTTGAAACGAGCTGCCATGCAGCACGTGCAAGACCTAGAGGGTCAATGCCAACGTGGTCTCTGAAATTATCATCCTCCGCGGCGAGAAAAGCGCGAACAAGATCAAGCGGGACTTCATTGATACTGACCGGATCACGCCGCTTTTCGCCAAACTGAGCGATCAATTGTCCGTCCGAAGTGAAAATCTGGAGCGGTGTTTGCAGTTGCACCGTACGCAATGATTCGACGTCTGGGAGTCCTGGTTTCAGGTAAAGATACCCGCCAACCAGGACAGCTGTTCCTAATAGCGCTGATGTCAATGCGAGGCTGATTAGAAAACGTATAGGGCCTGTCACGATGCTTCCATTCCAAGTGTTGGGTCAAAGTGTACCTAAAATCAAAGTCCAATATCGATTTGACAGAGTTTAATTTCCTGCTTGGCTCTCCGGAATTGGAGGATCCCATGCAAACCGACTCATCATGTCAGTCTCGAGTGTATCTAAGCTCTGATTCGCTTTATTGGATAAATGATGGAGATTGTCACCGCTATCAATTCGACTGCTTTCCGAAAGATGTAAATCCACAGCATGTGATCGTGTCAGAGTTTTGGATCCATCGAGAAGTCTTAAGTGCTCAACGGGATCGGCATCGATTGTGTCGGCCAGGCTTTGATTATTTCGATTTTGTTGAGAATGAAGAAGCGCTCCAAATGTGCGCAAGTCTTCGGGCTCAAGCTTTTGATGTGCTCTCAAAGATTTTTGATTATGACTCTCTAGAAACCGTCACCCCGGAATCGGATTGGGTGTGCCAGCATCAGATTGATGGGGTCTTTGTCTGGCATTGTGAATCTGAACGGACTGGCTGTCTTGTTTCAAATATGAAGGTGACACGCGTTGGATTTTGGTTGTCGTCCAAATCAGACAGTCAGTTATCAGCTTGGATAAGTCGCATCGGTTCAGTTCAGCCAATGGTTTGGTCAATTACTCCGAAAGATCTGTTGTTAGGACAATTCCCGTGCTGAATCTCACGCATTGGCGAGGGTCCTTGATACGCAAGCGCTATCTCTGGTGCCTGCGATGGTGTGCTTTTTTGACACTCAGCTTGGGTTCTGTTGCTCTGTCTGCTTGGGTGATGCTTGCGTCACTCATTCAAGATCTGCCGAATCAATCTGATGAATTAGAGTTGCTGCGACAAGCCAATGATCAATTGGCTTTTGATTTGATGGCTGATGACAAGTTAGTGAACGAGCTCGCGCAGTCGGTAGATATACAAGAGCAACAAGTGGCTCATTTGTCTTCCCGATTGACCCGGTTAGAACGGTTGAGTGTTTTAGGGTCTTTGCGGTTGATGTCAGTTGTTGATGAGCCTACGAAAACAACGGTACGGGTGCAGCTAGGAGATCTCAGTCAACTTGATCGGGCAGACGCGAGTCCAGCACTGATCGTACGTTTAATCGATCCAGGAATACATGCGGTCGTAGCCGAGCTGGAAATCTCAGATGGATAGTTATTCCATGTGGATTGTTCGGTATACCAACCTCATTTTGGTCTGTTGGTTTTTGTGCGTGAGTGTGGGGCTTGGTTTTTGGGTAATTAAACCGGCATTTGATCAGTATGTTGACCGCCTCATTGAGGAGCGTCAGTTGATATTTGAGACCTCACGAGAAGAAATTCTGCGCGAAGATAGGCGCGAGCTTGAGGCCAGGCTTAGCCAACTAGCGCTCGACATTCTGCCTTTTGATGCGATGAACCTCGCGAATCAATTGAAGCGTATTGGTGATGTGCTACAGGTGAAAGCCTCTGCGGATCTTTGGACGTTTCACGTCGATGTGACTGGCCAACATGATGCATTCGATCTTTATCGCATGCTAGGCCAGATCTCTGGCATTGAGATTGAAACAATTGAGTTTCAGTCAGCCGACCAGCGAACCACAGTGCGGGTCTCGCTTAGGCCAGAAAAGAATGTGCGTTGGCATGTTCATGCATCTCAAAATGTTGGCAGCGTAACAAGTCTTCAATTTGGTCAGGTGGACGAGTGTCCATCGCCTGCGCTAAAGGCTCGGTTTGGGGATCAGCTGTTGATTGAACTGATTCCATCTCAAGTCCGGCGTCTCCGCCCCGGGGATTGGATTGACCGCGATTGGCGGCTTTTGGCCTATCGAGATCAACGTTTTATTTTCAAAAATTCATTAGGACGAACATGCGTACAGAAAAGCTCGTAGTCAGTTGTATGTTTTGGTTCATCTCTGTAGTTGCATTCGCATCAGATCCATTGCCTTTGTCATTCGAAAAAACGCCATTGGATGAAGTGATCGCTATGTTTACGGATGCATCTGGTATCCGAGTCGAAGTCCCTGAGAGCAGTAACCCTCTCATTTCGCTCGATCGCATGGCCTCTGATTACGACGAGGCAATCGAGATGATAGCGTCTGCTGCCTCTTTAGCAGCCGTCAAGGTTGGGGATGTTTATCGGCTTCAGAACATTGTTCGTAATCATAGTGTCTTGGTCGTTGAGTTAAGGCATCGGGAGGCCCAGCAAGTGTTGGATTTGCTCGCTAAATCCGATACGCAATTCGGCAACAATGTTTCAGTGATTGCCGATCCTGAAACGAACCGCTTGATATTGCGCGGCAGTCAGTCTGAGCTTTCATCCATCAAGGATTTCATTCAAGTATTCGATATCGAGGTGAAACAGATTTTGATTGAAGCAAAATTGGTTTCACAAGATGTCGATAAGCGTCGAGATTTGGGGATTCGTTGGTCATTCGCTACGAGTGAAGCGGGGCGCTCTGGAGCTCAAGGCCAGACGATCGGCTTGGGCGGTGAGTCAGGTCGCTCAGCGCTATCATTGGCATTTGTTTCTGATCCAAAACTTTTAGCGCTTGAGCTGCAAGCGCTCGAGTCATCGGGCGTTGGTGAAGTAATTTCAGAGCCGCGGATTGTAACAACGAATCGTCGTGCTGCAACGATACGCCAGGGGCAGCAGTTGCCTTTCGTCACAGTCGATGAAGAGGGTCGTACCACGACTGAATTTAAAGACGCAGTGCTTGAGCTCAAAGTGACGCCAGTTCTCAGAGACGATGGGCGGATCGAGATGACCTTGGATATTCGGCAAGATCAAGTTGGTCAACTGTCGACGCAGCAAGGGCCTATCATCGAGACACGCGAATTGAATACTCGAGTGACCGTCGACCCTGCCGAGACCCTCGTTCTCGGCGGTATTTATGAATCGAAAGAGGAAAACATTACTGTCGGAGTTCCCGGTTTGTCATCGATTCCCTTACTTGGCCATGCATTTCAATCAAGTCAGCGTCGAGCCTTTAAATCAGAACTGCTAATATTCATCACGCCCCGCGTATTGTAACTGAGGTTTCATGCCAGACATTTCATCTCCACTCATTTTGATCGGCCCCACCGGTGCGGGTAAAACGACAGTCGGTCGTTTGCTCGCAACAAAATTGAATTTGCCGTTTCTTGATTTGGACGAGGAAATTGAGGCGCGTTGTGGTGCAGATATTCCCTGGATTTTTGATGTTGAAGGCGAAGCTGGTTTTCGCGAGCGTGAAGCACGTGTTTTTGCAGAGTTGATCGATCAAGGCGCAGTGGTTGTATCGACGGGTGCGGGTGTCGTGCTGCGCCCTGAAAACCAGCATCTATTGCAGAGGTATCAGGACCATGTGATTTGGCTGCAAGCTGATTTAAAAACGCAATTTGATCGGTTGAAAAATGATAAAAATAGGCCGCTGTTGCAGGTCGCAGATCCAAAGGCCAAGCTCAAGGCAATGGCTAGCGAGCGTGAACCTTTATACCGTACTTATTCGTCAATACAGGTACAGACGCGGCGAACGAATCCATCTATTGTAGTGCGTCAGATTATTGAACACATTGAGGGGCAGAGTGATGAGAACGCTTAAAGTTGAATTGGGCGATCGCGCATATCCAATTCACATCGGAAGCGGCTTGATTGACTCAGATTTGTTGGCAACTGTGATTCGAGGCCGCCAAGTTCTGGTCGTGACCAATGAGAGTATCGCACCGCTTTACTTAGATCGCGTTGTTTCGGCGTTGAAAGACTTTGACGTAGCGACAGTGATTCTGCCCGATGGTGAAAGCCATAAGCATATCGGGACCCTTGATGTCATTTTTTCGGAAGCGCTTACTCAGCGTTTTTCAAGGAATGCAACGATGATTGCCTTGGGCGGCGGTGTCGTTGGAGACATGGTTGGCTTCGCAGCTGCGACTTATCAGCGGGGCATTGATTTTGTACAGATCCCAACCACACTGCTCTCACAAGTTGATTCATCGGTCGGGGGTAAAACCGGTGTCAATCATCGGCTCGGCAAAAATATGATTGGGGCGTTTCATCAGCCTGTTGCTGTGTTTATCGATACGGATGTTTTGACCACGCTTCCTGAAAAAGAAATGTCTGCAGGGATGGCTGAAGTCATCAAATATGGTTTGTTAGGCGATGATGAATTTTTGGCTTGGATCGAGTCGAATGTTGATCTCTTAATGGCTAAAGATGCTGAAGCGATCTCTGTTGCGATTGAGCGCTCATGCCAAATGAAGGCTGATATTGTTGCTCGCGATGAACGAGAGGGTGGTGTGCGAGCTCTACTCAATCTCGGCCATACGTTTGGTCATGCGATTGAAGCACATTTGGGTTATGGCGGTTGGCTTCATGGTGAAGCTGTTGGTACGGGCATGGTATTGGCGGCCCGTTTGTCACAGGCAATGGGGATGCTATCCGATGCTGATGTTGCTCGTGTGATTGCTGTATGCGAGCGCGTAGCGCTTCCAACTGAGCCACCAGCGGGTATGACGCCAGATGATTTTATGACGCACATGGCTATTGATAAGAAAAATATTGATGGCCGACTTCGCCTCGTATTGATGCACTCTTTGGGCGATGCCTACGTCGAGGATCAAGCTCCTAATGAACTGCTTCTTGATGTGCTGAACGCGTGCTGCCGCTAGTTCGATCGCAACAGGCCTGTATTGAAAGAATTCGCTCCGCCGTTCGGTGGGCGAAGCGACTGGTTGTGTTAGTCGGTGCACCTGGCCAAGGGAAAAGTACGGTGGCCGAGGCGCTAGTTCTCAGAAGTCCTGTGAACCCATTGCGCCTTGAGGGTGAACTGATATCTGATCGAACCGATGCGGTACTCCGTTTGATGGGGCTCGTTGGGCTGCGTCCAGAAGGAACTGATATTGAAATGCTGGCGCGACTGCAGCATAAGCAGCCGGCGGGAACCGAACATGGGGTTCCAGAAGTCATTGTAGATGATGCGCATTGTCTTCCGAATGACGTACTACAGCTTTTTCATGAGTTGAGTTCCGGCGCTTATGGGCGGCGTTGGTCAGTGCTGTTGGTTGGAGAAGAAACATTAGTCAGCCGACTTCAGGCATTAAAGCCAAAGCCTGCACTTTCGAGCACCATCCTGCTGCCGCGCTGGGATCAACATGATCTCGAGGAAGCATGCGCTAAGCTCTACCCAACGACGGACGTATCGATGCGAGCGCCTCGATTGCTTCAGCTCTACGCCATCCATCCGAAGCAATTACTGAGAGCGGTTGCAGAAGAGGATCCAGCCTCGACTGTCGATATGCTGTCAGAGCATGATGACGAGGCATCCTCCGTACTGCGGATCGCTCCCTCCATCGTCATTGCGATTGGTATTGCGATGGCAGCGCTCGTTGCTGTCTTGATATTTGTTCAAATGGATAACGAAGATTCTCGGGCCGTAAAGCCTACAACAATTCCCTTGACGCCAAATAAACAGTAGTCTGAAGGCAGTACCTTTCATTTGCTCCGCGTTCGCTAGAGTCATATACTACGCGGCCTTTTTCTTTATGGATTCAGTCGGTTGAGTCCAATTGACACGGACGATTTGCTGGAGCTTGATACGAGCTCGCGAGATCCGGTGTCCGATTTCGTCGGGACGTGTGACGCCCCGTATTATTTGAGGTTGCAGCCCCATTGGCTGTGTATTTTAGGAATGAACATATGACCAAAGGTCTTTATACACCTGGTGAGTTTCGCGATAACTGTGGTTTCGGTCTAATCGCCCATTGTGAAGGTGAGGCAAGTCACGATCTATTAATGACGTCAATCCAAGCACTGACCCGGATGACGCACCGTGGTGGTATTGCCGCCGACGGTAAAACAGGTGATGGTTGTGGTCTATTGTTTCAAATGCCAGATGCGTTCATGCGTCGCGCGGCACAAGATGCTTTCGGTGCGGAGCTCGGTGAGTTATTCGCAGTGGGAATGGTTTTTCTTTCCACCGATTCGGCGACCGAAGTTCAGGCAACTAAGGCAATTGAAGATGTGTTAGCTGCGCGTAATTTGGCCGTGGTCGGTTGGCGTGATGTGCCAGTGGATCCAACAAATCTTGGCCCGATTGCTCGCGGCAACATGCCGGTTTTTAAGCAGGTGTTCGTTGAGCCTAAGGGACAAAGCAAAGAGCAATTCGATAATGAATTGTTCATGGCGTCGCGCTTAATTGAGCGTGCGATCGCATCTAATCCAGAGAATTATTTGTGCTCGCTATCGCGTCGCGTCGTGTCCTATAAGGGATTGATGATGCCGGTTGATCTGCCTAATTTTTATCCAGATCTGAGCGACGCATTAATGGCGACAGCGATTTGTGTGTTCCATCAGCGGTTCTCCACGAATACCCTCCCACGTTGGCCTCTTGCACAGCCGTTTAGGCTGCTCGCACACAATGGTGAGATTAATACCATTGCCGGTAACAGAAACTGGTCCAATGCGCGTGGCCACTTATTTAAGTCGGATCGTTTACCTGAAATTGATCAAATCTTGCCATTGGTGAATTCCACTGGTTCCGACTCATCGAGTCTCGACAATATGCTCGAGGTGATGGTTGCAGGTGGTATGGATTTATTCCGCGCAATCAGAATGCTCGTTCCACCTGCTTGGCAAAATGTGGATGACATGGACGCAGATTTGCGCGCCTTTTATGAATATAACTCAATGCATATGGAGCCGTGGGATGGACCTGCCGGTATTGTATTAACAGACGGGCGATATGCTTGCTGTTTGCTCGACCGTAATGGACTGCGGCCTGCGCGTTGGGTCAAAACTAAAAATGGGTATCTAACACTCGCTTCCGAGATCGGAACGTGGGATTACAAGCCAGAAGATGTCGTGGCCAAAGGCCGTGTTGGACCGGGAGAAATCCTGGCGATTGATACCGAAACAGGTGAGATGTTGGCAGCTGATGATATTGATCATCAGCTCAAAGACCGCCAGCCATACAAGCAATGGTTGCGCGAGCAAACAATTCGTTTTGAAACGGAAATGAAAGATCCGTTCTCTGATCTGAAAAAGCTCTCAGAGCATGGATTGTCTCCGTATTTGAAACTCTTTAATTTGACGAGTGAAGAGCGTCAGCAGGTCATTAAACCATTAGCGGAGACAGGGCAAGAAGCTGTTGGTTCAATGGGTGATGATACACCGATGGCTGTGCTCTCGACCGAACAACGCCATGTTGCTGATTACTTCCGCCAGCAATTTGCGCAGGTGACCAACCCACCAATCGATCCATTACGTGAATCGATTGTGATGAGCTTAGAAACGTGTTTAGGGATGGAGCTGAATCCGTTCGAGGAAACGGCTGATCATGCGGAACGCGTGATTCTGCATTCACCGGTTTTGTCTGCACCTAAAATGGACCGATTGAAGGCATTTGATCATCCAAAATATGGTCGGGTACAGATTGAGCTTGCTTTCGATCCAGCACTAGGGCTGAAGGCTGCTGTTGATTCAGTTTGTCAGCAAGCTGTTGATGCGGTGCGGTCAGGCAAGACCTTGCTTATCCTCTCGGATCGTCATGTGACCGAAAACCAGTGGGTGGTGTCTGCCATCATGGCAACTGGTGCGGTGCATCACCGTTTGATTGAAGAAGGGCTGCGTTGTTCTGCCAATATCATCGTGGATACAGCTGAAGCACGCGATTCACATCATTTTGCGGTTCTTCTTGGATTTGGAGCAACTGCGGTCTATCCATATCTGTCGTATCGCGTCATCAATGATTTGGTTGATTCAGATGAACTCGTTGGCGACCCTCTCGAATTGCATCGGAATTACCGAAAAGGTATCAACAAAGGTCTGCTGAAAATTCTCTCGAAGATGGGTATTTCAACGATCGCGAGCTACCGTGGCGCGCAGCTGTTTGAAGCGGTGGGCTTGTCTAATGAAATCGTGGATTTGTGTTTCAAAGGCGTTCAGAGCCGCATTGCTGGTGCGGATTTCTCTGATTTCGAGAATGACCAAAAGGTTCGTCAGTCGCTTGCGTGGTCGAAACGGAAGCCTGTTCCGCAAGGTGGTTTCTTAAAGTACATGCATGGTGGTGAATACCATGCGTATAACCCCGATGTAGTCCAAACATTACAGCAGGCTGTTCAGACCGGGTCGTATTCGACCTATCAAAAGTACGCAAAGCTTGTGAACGAGCGTCCGGTTGCGACGTTACGGGATTTGCTTAAACTTGAAAAAGACGCAGGCCGTGCGATTTCAGTTGATGAAGTCGAACCTGTTGAATCGATTCTGAAGCGATTTGATTCAGCCGGAATGTCGTTGGGAGCACTCAGCCCTGAGGCGCACGAAGCACTAGCGCAGGCAATGAATGAATTGGGTGCGCGCTCGAATTCGGGTGAAGGTGGTGAGGACCCAGAACGGTTTGGTACCAGTCGAGTCTCGAAAATCAAACAGATTGCATCCGGCCGCTTTGGAGTCACGCCGCATTACTTGGTGAATGCGGAGGTTCTTCAGATTAAGGTCGCACAGGGAGCAAAGCCTGGTGAAGGCGGTCAGTTACCTGGTGGTAAA
This sequence comes from Gammaproteobacteria bacterium LSUCC0096, assembly GCA_008087055.1. GTDB lineage: Bacteria > Pseudomonadota > Gammaproteobacteria > Pseudomonadales > Litorivicinaceae > HIMB30. The sequence continues at coordinate 200,324 of VIEA01000002.1, forward strand.
GTGAATGCATTGATTGCGAGACTTCGTCACTCTGTGCCGGGCGTTACGCTGATCTCACCTCCACCGCACCACGATATTTATTCGATTGAAGATTTGGCGCAGCTGATTTTCGACTTAAAGCAGGTGAATCCAAAAGCTTTGGTTTCGGTCAAGCTTGTGAGCGAGCCGGGAGTTGGGACAATTGCCGCTGGTGTTGCTAAAGCCTATGCAGATCTGATTACGATCTCTGGGTATGACGGTGGTACAGCGGCAAGTCCACTGACGTCGATTAAGTATGCAGGTTCGCCTTGGGAGCTCGGCCTCTCAGAGGCGCATCAGGCGTTGCGGGCAAATGACCTGCGCGACAAAGTCCGTCTTCAAACTGATGGTGGTTTAAAGACAGGTGTTGATGTTGTTAAAGCCGCAATTCTCGGTGCTGAAAGCTTTGGCTTCGGGACGGCGCCAATGGTTGCAATGGGCTGTAAGTATCTGCGTATCTGTCATTTGAATAACTGCGCAACGGGTGTCGCTACTCAAAACGAACTATTGCGGGAACAACACTTCCGTGGAACGGTTGAGATGATTAAACATTTCTTCACATTTGTGGCCGAAGAAACGCGTGAAGTCATGGCCGAACTCGGCGTGAAGACAATGGCTGAACTTGTCGGTCGAACTGATCTATTGACTCAAGTTGGTGGTCGTTCGCAGCGTCAGGCGAAACTCGATTTCTCACCTGTGCTTTATCAAGGGCCAGAACACGAAGGTAAACCACAGCTGTGTGCTGTTGAGAAGAATCCTCCGTACGACGAGGCTCCATTGAACCAAGCAATTATTGAAGCAGCGCGTGATGTTGTTGCTTCTGGTGCAGGCGGCGAGTTTGAGTTCACGATTACCAACCAGGACCGCTCTGTTGGCGCGACTTTATCTGGCGAAATTTCGCTCGTTCATGGACGTGAGGGAATGGCGAATCCAGTGCGTTTGAACTTATCTGGAACGGCTGGTCAAAGTTTTGGTGTGTTTAATGCGCCTGGTGTTGAAATGAACTTGCGCGGTGACGCTAACGACTATGTCGGAAAGGGCATGGCGGGCGGTCGACTTGTGATTGCTCCACCCGAAGGGTCGCAGTTTGCGACACAAGACACATCAATCATCGGTAATACATGTTTGTATGGTGCAACGGGTGGAACGTTGTACGCTGCCGGCCGCGCAGGTGAGCGATTTGCTGTCCGTAATTCCGGTGCCACCGCGATTGTTGAGGGCGCTGGGGATCACTGCTGCGAATATATGACAGGTGGTTTAGTTATCGTCCTCGGGAAGACTGGTCGCAACTTCGGCGCAGGTATGACTGGAGGGTTTGCCTATGTTCTCGATGAATCTCGTACATTTGTTGATCGCTACAATCACGAATTAGTCGAAATTGCGCGCGTGAGTACAGAGCATATGGAGCAATATCGTGCCCATTTGCGGTCGCAGATTCGTGACTATGTAGACGCAACCAAGAGCCAGTGGGGCCAGACCATTCTTGATGATTTTGAGTCATTTGTTAGTCAATTCTGGCTTGTGAAGCCAAAGGCAGCGAGTTTGGGTGACCTGTTGGCGTCATCGAGATCCGGTGCGCAGTAGGAATTTAGAGGATTTATTACGATGTCCATGCAGAAAAACAATGACTTTCAGTTTTTAGATGTTGGAAGAGTGGATCCTGCTAAAAAGGATCTTGACCAGCGCAGAGGCGAATTTACTGAAATTTATCAGCCATTTTCTAACAAAGATGCTGGGTCGCAAGCACATCGGTGCCTCGCATGCGGTAACCCATATTGTTCGTGGAAGTGTCCTGTACATAACCATATTCCCAATTGGCTTGAACTTATCAGTCAGGGAAACATCATGGCCGCTGTTGAGTTGTGTCACAAAACCAATTCATTGCCAGAAGTGTGTGGGCGGGTCTGTCCACAAGACAGGCTTTGTGAAGGTGCCTGTACACTCAACGACGGATTTGGCGCTGTAACGATAGGATCTGTTGAGAAGTACATCACCGATACGGCGTTTGCTTTGGGCTGGCGCCCAGATATGTCAGATGTTGAGTGGACCGATAAGCGAGTCGCCATCATTGGTGCTGGCCCCGCCGGTCTTGCATGCGCCGATATCTTGGCCCGTGGCGGCGTAAAATCTGTCGTATTCGATCGTCACCCTGAAATCGGTGGCCTTCTTACTTTCGGAATTCCAGAATTTAAACTTGAGAAATCGGTTATGACTCGCCGTCGTGAGATCTTCGAAAGTATGGGCATTGAATTCCGTTTGAACACTGAGGTGGGTAATGACATTTCTGTTGGTGAACTGATGGAAACCTTCGATGCCGTATTCCTTGGTATGGGGACTTACACCAACATGGCGGGTGGATTCCCTGGAGAAAACCTCCCAGGTGTTTTTAAAGCGTTGCCGTTTTTGATCTCAAATGTGAATCGTTGTCTCGGATTTGAGAAAGATCCAAGCGAATTCATCAACATGAAAGGTAAGCGCGTGATCGTTCTTGGTGGTGGTGATACAGCCATGGACTGCAACCGGACCTCGATCCGTCAGGGAGCCAAGTCAGTGACCTGTGTGTATCGTCGTGATGAAGCGAACATGCCAGGATCTCGTCGTGAGGTGGCCAACGCGCGTGAGGAAGGCGTGAAGTTTATGTTTAACCGCCAACCTGTTGAAGTTGTTGGCGATGCCACTGGTGTTACAGGTGTGAAATTTGTGACAACACAGCTCGGTGAGCCGGATGCGAACGGACGTCGAAGCCCAGAAATTATTCCTGGATCAGAAGAAGTGATTCCTGCGGATTGCGTATTGATTGCTTTTGGATTCCGTCCAAGTCCGGCGGACTGGTTTACGGATTTGCATATTGATACTGCAGATTCTGGCCTTGTTTTGGCTGCCGAAGAGCAAGATCTCCCATACCAGACAACCAACCCAAAGGTATTTGCTGGTGGCGATATGGTGCGCGGTTCAGATTTGGTGGTGACTGCGATTGCAGAAGGTCGTGGAGCAGCGCAATCCATCCTTGATTATTTGGATATTCGATAAAGATATTGGATTCCTCAAGGAATCTTGATTACACAGGGCGTTTCTAGAAACACAGTATAAGAGGGCTATAACAATGCGTGACGAAACACTGGCAATCCATGCGGGATATCAGACTGACCCAACAACAAAGGCGGTCGTTCCACCGATTTGCCAAAACGTCGCGTTTGAGTTTGACGACGCGGCTCACGGTGCTGCGCTATTTAACCTAGAAGTTCCAGGTAACATCTACACGCGTATTATGAACCCGACGTGTGATGTGCTTGAGCAGCGTGTCGCTGCTCTTGAGGGCGGTATTGCAGCGCTAGCTGTGTCATCTGGTATGGCCGCAATCACATATGCGCTGCAAACACTCGCAAGCCAAGGTCACAACATTGTTACCACACCACAGCTCTACGGTGGAACATACACGCTATTTGCACATATGTTGCCGAGCCAAGGTGTCGAAGTACGTTTTGCTGAAACCGACCGTCCTGAAGATTTGGAAAAGTTGGTTGATGAAAATACGCGAGCAATTTATTGCGAAACGATTGGTAATCCAGCGGGTAACATTGTCGATATCCGAGCAATGGCAACAATGGCTTCCCGCAATGGACTTCCATTGGTCGTTGATAACACGGTCGCCACTCCTGCACTATGTAAGCCGATTGAATTGGGTGCCAATATCGTGGTGCATGCACTGACTAAATTCATGGGCGGCCACGGTAATTCACTGGGTGGAATTATCGTTGATGGCGGTAATTTCGATTGGACAGCGCAGGCTGATAAATTCCCGGGAATGACTGCACCCGAGCCTGCGTATCATGATGTTGTGTATTCAGATGCATTTGGTCCTGCCGCTTTCATTGCACGAGCTCGAACGGTACCGCTTCGTAACACAGGTGCGGCACTTGCTCCGATGAATGCGTTCCTGTTGCTGCAGGGAATCGAGACTTTGAATCTCCGGATGGAGCGTCATTGTGAAAATACTCAAAAAGTCGCTGAATTCCTCAAAACGCATCCGAAGGTTGAGTGGGTCAGCTATGCAGGACTTCCAGATCATCCCCATCATGCGCTTGCTCAAAGCCAGCTCGGCGGCACGCCATCGGCCCTGCTCACGTTTGGTGTGAAAGGTGGATTTGATGCGGGTGTTAAGTTTTATGATGCTCTGGGTTTGTTTAAGCGTCTGGTGAATATTGGTGATGCGAGGTCATTGGCATGCCATCCAGCGTCGACCACACATCGTCAATTATCTGATGTGGAGCAACTTTCGGTCGGAGTGAAGCCTGAAATGATTCGTTTGTGTGTCGGGATTGAGCACATCGATGATATTCTCGCCGATCTTGATCAGGCACTATCATCGGTATGACATCAGAGTTAAAAAACGATCGCTTCCTAAAAGCACTGCTCCGCCAACCTGTAGACCAAACACCTGTTTGGATGATGCGTCAGGCGGGGCGCTATCTCCCAGAATATCGGGCGACTCGAAAAATCGCAGGTGATTTTATGAGTCTCTGTAAAAATGCAGAGCTCGCTTGTGAAGTCACAATCCAGCCGCTCGAGCGGTATCCACTAGACGCTGCAATTCTGTTCTCTGACATTCTGACCATTCCAGATGCGATGGATTGTGGTTTGTACTTCGAGGCAGGTGAAGGTCCACGCTTTGAGCGACCAGTGCGAACACGTGCGGATATCGAAGCCCTTCCTGTGCCTCCCATGGCTGATGCATTGGATTATGTGATGAATGCCGTTAAGACGATTCGTCGCGAACTGAATGGGCGTGTCCCACTAATCGGATTTTCCGGAAGTCCTTGGACCTTGGCGACTTACATGATCGAGGGCGGTGGTTCTAAAGAATACCGTTACGCGAAAGGGTTGATGTATTCAGACCCTGGTGCACTCCATACATTACTCGAAAAACTCGCCGTTGCCGTGACTGACTATTTGAATGCACAGATCGCAGCTGGCGCTCAGGCAGTGCAGATTTTCGACACCTGGGGTGGCGTTTTGTCAGAACCCGCCTACCGTGAATTTTCACTCGCTTATATGGAAAAAATTGTCAAAGGCCTGGTTCGTGAGTCTGAAGGCCGCCAAGTCCCAGTCATCTTATTTACTAAAGGCGGCGGAGCATGGCTTGAGCAAATGGCTGCAACAGGATGTGATGCGCTAGGTCTTGATTGGACTGTAGATCTGGGTCGTTGTCGTGAGCGTGTGGGTTCACAGGTGGCGCTTCAGGGGAATCTTGATCCATCTGTCTTGTTCGGATCTGATGCGTTGATTACTTCTGAAGTGGAAAGGCTTCTGAAAAGTTTTGGCCCAAACGCTGGGCACGTATTTAATTTAGGCCATGGTATCAATCAGCACGTTGATCCTCAGCGTCCTGCCACTATGATTGATGCAGTGCAAAGAATTAGCCGAGAGATTCACTCCGGTTCATATTGAGGTCGACATCATGCGTATTCTGACTATCGCGTTGGGTCTCGTACTGGCGGGTAACGCCATGGCTGAATCCAAAGGATTATCTGAGATTTATAATCTCGCTGTTGCAAATGACCCGACATTACGGGCGCAGATCGCTACTCGTGATGCAGCGAGAGCATCACAAGATGGGTATGAATCACGTAGAGGCCCAACAGTCTCTGCGAGTATCTCGTCAGCTCAAACCGATAATGCGATGACGAATGAGGATTCCACCTTAAATACGGCATCTGTTACGGTCTCTATTCCTGTTTATGATCGCGCATTGAATAAGCAAATCGAGGGTGCCCGGTACTCATCCTCAGCAGCTGGGGCTGTATTAAATACAGCCAGACAGTCACATATTGTGACTGTTGCCCAAGCGTACTTTAATGTCCTGTCAGCAGAGCGTGACTACGATGCGGCTCAGGCTGAAGTTGAAGCATTGGAAAAGCAGTTAGAACAGGCTAGTGAGCGATTGGCTGTCGGTATCGGTACTCGTGTCGATGTTGATCAGGCGAGAGCACAGCTCGACCTTTCTAAAGTGTCACTGATTGCTTCAGAAGTGGATGTTGAGACGAAGCGAGCTGATCTAAAGCGGCTGGTGGATACTGATTTCACGGCACTGAAAAATTTGTCTGATGATTTTGAAGCAACAATCCATCGCGATTTGGAGTCAAATCTTGATTTGCTTGTTGATAGCCACCCTGCCGTGATCGAAAAAACCAATGCGTTTCAGGCGGCTGTTGCAGACCTTGATGAAGCTCGGGGTGAGCGCTGGCCATCACTCAGCTTATCGTCAACATACCAAGTGTCTGAAACAGCAAATTCAGTGTCTTCGGATGGGCTAACCAGTCAGAAAAATCTATTAACGCTCACTATGAATGTGCCTATCTATGGAAGTGCGACGGGTTCTTTAAGCGCTGCAATTGAAAAAGCATATGCTGATATGGTGGTGGCTGAGTCACGGCTTGAAGAATCACGTCGTGAAGTCAGAAGAGATATAACGATTGCGAGCCGTAATTTGGAAGCAAGCGCGCGGACTGTTGAAGCACGCAGATTAGCAATTGTATCTGCAGCGAGTCGCGTTGAGGCAACTGAAGCTGCATACGCTGTCGGATCAGGCGATATTGTTGAAGTGTTGAATGCTAAAAAGGATTTATTCGCCGCGGAACGTGATTTTGAAAAGGCGCGGCACACCCACGTGATTCGTCAATTAGAATTCGATCAAGCGATTGGTGATTTGTCTGAATCGGCCATTGCACGTATCGACCAATATTTGGTTCAGTGAAAATCACGTGAGCTTGGGGTGAGTTCTCCAAGCCATTCGCTGGCATCTTCTAAGGTGTCAGCGATGATGTGAATCACGCCATGAGATTCCTGGACTTTCCCCCTCACTTTCAATAAACGGCTCGCTAAGATTTGTTGCCGGAATGTTTCCACTAGAGACGGCCACACAAGACAATTTATTTGCCCATCTTCATCTTCCAACGTAATGAAAACCACACCAGAAGCGGAACCAGGTCGTTGGCGTGTTGCGACAAGTCCGGCTACCCAAATTCGAAGATCTGGATGCCTGGGTAGTCTATGGAGTTCTGACGATCGTCGACAGGTAGAGAACGCAGATTTGTCTCGTAATAAGCTCATTGGGTGCGCCTCAAGTGATAATCCAGTGGTTTGATAGTCGGCGACTAACGTTTCACCAAGGGCTGGAATTCGAGGTTTAAAGTCTTCAACTCCCGAAATTACTCCTTGGAATAATGGTAATTGCGACTCCTGATCTCCAAGCTGCCAAAAACTATCAAAACGATTATCTGTCAGTGATCGGAATGCATGCGCACTGGCTAAGATCTCCAAATCCGCTGTAGAGAGCCCTGTGCGTGTTCGAAAGTCATTGAGATTCTGAAATGGGTGGTGGCGTGTTTGTACCAGGGTATTGGCGGTCTCAAATCGTAATCCTTTGATGAGATGTAGTCCTAGTCGGATACATGGAGATCCTTCTTTGTCTTCAAGTGTCGAAAACCACTCAGATGCATTGACATCAATCGGCCGAATCTCGATGTCATGCCGTCTGGCATCTTGGAGTAGTTGCGATGGGGTATAAAACCCCATCGGCTGGGCATTGAGTAACCCGCAGTAAAATGCCGCTGGTAAGTGGCATTTGATCCAGGCTGACAAATACACGAGTAATGCAAAGCTTGCGGCGTGTGATTCAGGGAAACCATATTTTCCAAACCCTTCGATCTGATGGCAGAGCCGTTCAGCAAACTCACGCGAATGTCCTCTAGACAGCATTCCGCTCACAATTTTTTCATGAAAATGAGAGAGGCCATTACCACCTTTCCAGGTCGCCATAGCACGCCTCAAAGCATCAGCCTCACCTGCACTAAAGCCAGCTGCGACCATGACTAACTGAATAACTTGCTCTTGAAAAATAGGTACACCAAGGGTTCGATCGAGTACTTGGCTGATTTCTTTCGGCTGCGGTTCTTTAGGTTCAATCCCCTCGCGGCGTCTGAGATACGGATGCACCATGTCGCCCTGGATTGGTCCTGGTCTGACAATCGCGACCTCAACAACAAGGTCATAATACGTTCGCGGTTTGAGCCGAGGGAGCATGGCGAGTTGTGCTCTGGACTCGACTTGGAAAATACCAATTGCATCCCCTTTGCATAGCATGTCATATACCTCAGGATCTTCTGGAGCAATGTCAGCAATGGAACGTGGAGGATCTTGATATCGTCCTTCATTGGGTTGATAAGTTGATTGATACAGTTGGGCGAGTTCTAAGCTTCCACGAATTGCAGTCAGCATTCCGAGTGCGAGAACGTCGACTTTGAGTAGCCCGAGTGCATCAATATCATCTTTATCCCATTGCAAGCAGGTTCGATCTTGCATGGCTGTGTTCTCTATGGGGCACAATTCAGACAGTGGGCCGCGTGAAATGACAAACCCGCCTACATGCTGTGTGAGATGTCTAGGAAAGCCCAAAATCTCAGTGACCAGCTCAGTGAGTAATCGGATTTGAGGACCTTGAGGATCTATTCCAAGTTCGGCGAAGCGTTCGATCATGGCTTCTTTCTTATCCCACCATGCGAGGCTGCCAGAGAGTGCTTCAATTAAATCAAGGGGTAGATTCAGTGCTTTCCCGACATCTCGTATTGCTGAGCGTTTTTTGTAGGTAATAACAGCTGCCGCAAGTGCTGCTCGTTCTTTCGAATATTTCCGGTAGATATATTGAATGACTTCATCGCGCCGATGGTGTTCGAAATCGACATCAATATCCGGTGGTTCATTACGCTCTTTGGATACAAAGCGCTCGAATAATACGGATACGCGACTTGGATCGACTTCTGTAATGGAGAGGCAATAGCAGACCACTGAGTTGGCAGCTGAGCCTCTGCCCTGACACAGGATACCCTGCGAGCGTGCGTAGGCCACAATATCGTGAACGGTCAGAAAGTAGCAGGCGTAGTTCATCTCTTGAATGAGCGTGAGTTCTTTTTCGATAAGCGCAGTGATTTTTTCAGGCACACCTTGCGGCCATCGCTGTTGGGCACCGTCAAATACAAGGTCCCTTAAGAACGCGTGCTCATTATGGTATTGCGGTGGACAAATCTCCTGGGGGTACTCGTAACGTAAGTCACTTAATGAAAAATCGAATCGATCGAGAATGTTGAGTGATTCGTGAAGCCAAGTACTTGGGTAGCGCTGTTGTAGTCCATGTTCATCCATGAGGGTGCACTCACTCGATCGTTCTAATTGATCTGCAATTTCAACAATTGGAGCGCCGAGCCGGATTGCCGTCAGCGTATGTTGTAGCTTTAAACGTTGACGGATGTGCATCAGAGGTCGCTGTGTCGCAACAACGGGTAGGTTCCATTCAAAGGCTGTGAGATCGATACGTTCAGCTAAATCTGCTTGATGCCCAGATTCAGGTAGATGTGCAGCAATCCAAAAACGTCCCCTAAAAGCATAAGACAAGCTTTCAATTTGAGAGGTCCAGTCCAATGCTTGAGGGTGAGGGTGCCAAAGACAGAGTAATGTTTCGGCATGCCCAATGAAGTCTCGTCGTGTTAACTGATACGTGCCTTTGGATGATCGTCGTCGTGCGAGAGAGATCAATTGTCCGAGTTCTCCCCAAGCTGTTCGGTTGGGAGCAAGCAAGGTGAGTTCAAGTCGCTCGTCGATTCGGAATCGCGCCCCATGTACCAATGGGATATTGAGCGTTTGTGAGGCGAGATGGGCGCGCACAGCTCCAGATACAGAAGCTTCATCGGTTATGCCAATCCCCGAATATCCCAAGGTATGAGCACGTATCACATACTCTTCGGGGTGTGATGCACCTGTTAAGAATGTGAAATTGGATGTACAACAAAGCTCTGCAAACATACTGTAATTATATACAGTAAAATGCAGGGCCTCATAGCATGTTGTGAGCGCTTATTTCTCGAGTGCGGCGAGACGAGTTTCAAGTTCTGCCAGCTTTGCTTCAGCTTTCGAGAGCTTCTCGGTTTGCTTGTCGTAATCTTCTCGCGTAACGACATTTAAATCTTTGAGTCCTTGTGCGATCAAATCTTCGACTTGCTGTTTAAATTGAGCCTGCATTTTGCGCGCAGGTTCTGGGAGCGCCTCAGAAATTTTTGTGGCGATGTCATTAAAAACGTCTTTATTCAGCATGGTCTGCCTCCTTTCGGTTCGTGAACTTATGATGCGGGCGATCAGAAAAAATTTCATCTCATACAGTTCGCACTATTTTAGTGCTGCGAAAGTCGTTACAGTGCATGGTGTGCGCAATTTCGGTGCTTTCTGAACGGGAAAAACCCGCCAGAACCCGCAATCTCCTGCGAAGTGATTGGTTGGCACGGTGTCTGCAATGACTCCCTCAGAGAGGTATTTCCTCCCGTTAGGGTCTCGTTATTAAGGAGCTATACATGAAACTGGTAACGGCGGTTGTTWAACCGTTCAAGTTAGATGATGTCAGAGAAGCACTGTCAGATATTGGCATGCAGGGCATCACAGTCACTGAAGTCAAAGGCTTCGGTCGTCAAAAGGGGCACACCGAGTTGTATCGGGGTGCGGAATACGTCGTTGATTTCTTGCCTAAGGTGAAAATTGAAGTGGCTACAACAGATGATCAAGTTGATCAGGTGATTGAAGCAATTTCAAAAGCAGCGAATACCGGAAAGATCGGTGACGGCAAGATTTTTGTGGTGAACCTCGAGCAGGCGATCCGCATCCGTACCGGCGAATCAGGTAACGAAGCGCTCTAAGCGCACAACAACACAACTCGATCAAAGACACACTTCGCAGGAGAGTCATTGTGAACGATTTAGCTACTGTGAGTGGCGATCTGGCCCAGTTGGCCTACGCCCTCGATACATTTTATTTTCTACTGTCCGGTGCTTTAGTCATGTGGATGGCGGCAGGTTTTGCCATGCTGGAAGCGGGCCTTGTCCGTGCTAAAAACACCACTGAAATTTTGACCAAAAACGTCCTTTTGTACGCGATCGCTTGCGTGATGTATTTGGCTGTTGGTTACAACCTCATGTACATCAATGATGCTTGGGGCGGAGTCATTCCAGACCTCGGCTTCTTAATCGGCGATGAGAATACAGCTGATGCAGTTATTGCTGGCGGCGACGATGCACCATATTACTCAGCGCGCTCTGACTTCTTCTTCCAGGTTGTCTTTGTCGCAACCGGTATGTCGATCATCTCAGGTGCTGTTGCTGAACGTATGAAGCTGATTGCTTTCTTGCTGTTCGCAGTGGTCTTTACTGGATTTATCTACCCAATCCAAGGCTCTTGGAGCTGGGGTGGTGGCTTCTTGTCAGAAGCTGGATTCAGCGATTTCGCGGGCTCAGGTATTGTCCACATGTGTGGTGCGGCAGCCGCATTGGCTGGTGTTCTCGTGCTTGGTGCGCGTAAGGGTAAATATGGCCCGAACGGTGAAATCAATGCGATTCCTGGCGCAAACATGCCATTAGCGACTCTTGGTACATTCATTTTGTGGTTGGGTTGGTTTGGATTCAACGGCGGATCTGAGTTGATGGTATCGAACGTTGATGAAGCGAACGCGGTTGCTCAGGTCTTCTTGAATACGAATATGGCTGCCGCTGGCGGTGCGATTGCAGCTGCAATCCTCGCGAAACTACTGTTTGGCAAAATGGATCTTTCAATGTCATTGAATGGTGCGTTGGCTGGTCTGGTTTCAATCACGGCGGAGCCTCTTGCTCCATCAGCTGAATTGGCAACATTGATTGGTGCGCTGGGTGGCGTATTGGTGGTGTTCTCAATCCTGGCGCTTGATCGCATGAAGATCGACGATCCTGTCGGTGCGATCTCTGTTCACGGTGTTGTAGGCATCTGGGGTCTATTTGCAGTGCTTCTCTCGAACGGTGATGCAACCTTCGGTGGACAGATCTTGGGTATCGTTTCCATCTTTGCATTCACATTTGTGGCTTCATTGATCGTATGGACCATTCTGAAAGTGATCATGGGTATTCGTGTCACTGAAGAAGAAGAGTACTTGGGTCTTGATGTCGTCGATTGCGGTATTGAAGCCTATCCAGAGTTTAAACGCTCTTAAACACCTCCCTCAGGGAACAGACTAGGGCGGCTTTGCCGCCCTTTTTTTATTTGTGAATTTGCGTACACTCTCCAATCCCCCAAACATAAGAGAACAAAACGTGCGCGCAGTATTTCTTGATTATCAATCGATGAAGCCTGGTGAGTTGGATTTTGAAAAACTCGCTGGTGCAACCTCTGATTTCGTGACCCATGATGCAACACCCCCTGACTTGGTGACTGAACGAATTCAGGGTTTCGAAGTAGTCATTTTGAATAAAGTGAAATTTGAGCGCGCACATTTTGAAGCGGCTCCCGATCTTAAGTTAATTTTGGTTTCAGCCACGGGCACGGATAATGTCGATAAGCAGGCAGCTACCGACCACGGTGTTGTTGTGTGTAACGTGACCGCTTATGGAACGCCGTCTGTGAGTCAGCACACATTGATGCTGATGTTAATGGTTGCAACTCAGGCAGAACGATATCGCAATGATGTGAAAGCTGGACGATGGTCAGAGAGTCCTATGTTCTGTTTGATGGATTACCCAATTATTGATTTGGCGGGCCGTACTCTGGGTTTAATTGGTTATGGTGAATTGGGCGAAGCAGTTGGCAAGCTGGCTGAAGCATTTGGTATGCGCGTGCTTGTGATGGGTCGCGATGGCGTTAACTATGACGACGGATCTGAGCGTGTCAGTTTTGATACGCTCCTTGAGCAATCAGATTTTGTTAGCCTTCATGGTTTGTTGAATGCCGACACTCAGAAAATGATGAACCGTGATGCGTTTCAAAAAATGAAACCCGGTTCTTTTTTGATCAACACCGCTCGCGGTGGTTTGGTTGATGAGGATGCACTGTGTGATGCACTTGAATCAGGGCATTTAGCGGGGGCAGGCCTTGATGTGGTGACCACAGAGCCACCGGCGAGAGATTCTCGATTACTTAATTGTCAGCACCCGAATTTAGTCATTACGCCTCATTCGGCGTGGGCGAGCCGTGAATCACGTCAGCGGATTGTCGACATCATGCAAGCGAATCTTGAAGCCTTTATTGAGGGTGCGCCGATTAATCGGGTTGCTTAAGGATTCCGATCAGTTCCTGTAGCTTCGTGATGGTGTGATCTGCAGGAACATCTTCTTCGGGTATTCGAGCATGGGTATTGAACCATACAGCCCTCATCCCGAGTCGTTTAGCGCCGATCACATCGTGCTCAATATCATCTCCGATATGCAAGCATTCATGCGGTTTGACATTTAATCGCTTCAGCGCTTCTTCAAACATAGCCGGATCAGGCTTTGGTTTTGGGAAGTGTTGAGACTGTAATGAGAATTGGAAGTATTGCCCTAATGGCATAGCCATTAAGTCCGCATTTCCATTCGTAATCGCTCCGAGAGGGTATTCTTTCGACAGGACGTCCAGTGTTTCAACTGTTCCTGGGTAGGGATTTACTTTTTGGCGCTCTTCATAGAACACGCGGAATCCCTCACCTGCAAGATCTTCAGCTACCGACCGTGTCGCACCTTGATTCTCAAACCAACGAACCAAAGTTTCTCTGCGAACCACGGTGAGGTTGTGCGCGATGTGAGGTTGCTCTTCAACGATCTGTTTTCTCACAGCGCGAAACGTTTCAAGGCTGAAGTCTGCCATCCAAGCGGCTGGTGTCAGACTGCGTAAGTGAGCTGCCATGACATCTTCGGCACCTAGAATAGAGAGATCTGTTTCCCACAGGGTGTTATCGAGGTCAAAAGTCAGTGCGCGAATTGATTTCATGATTTTGTCTTTGCGCGAGGGTGCGCCTTGTCGTAGACCTCAGCGAGATGCTGAAAATCGAGATGAGTGTAGATCTGCGTGGTTGAAAGACTCTGGTGCCCCAGAAACTCTTGAATTGCGCGCAGATCTCCTGATGATTCGAGCAAATGGGTTGCTGCAGAATGTCTTAATGCATGCGGATGCACGTGTTGGTCGAGACCAGCTGCTTGAGCACGTAGGTCGAGACGTCGCTGAATGGTGCGTGGCGATACCCCAAGCCCTTTTTTGGTAATAAATACTCGATCAGTTTGTTCGTTGTCCCACTCTGGCCGTTTATTTAGCCAGCGGGAGAGGGCCTCTCTGGCTTTCTTTCCCACTGGAACAATTCGCTCTTTGCTTCCTTTACCAAGAACTTTGAGCTCATCCGGTATTCCGTGCACATCGTGGATTGTAAGACCCAGAACTTCTGCTAGTCGTAGACCTGATGAATAGAGTAGTTCGTAGATGGCCTGGTCTCTAATGGCTTCAATGTCGTTCGGATCAATGGGAGAGTCGAGTAAACGTTGCATGGCATCTGGGCTCAATGCGTTTGGTAGATGTTTTCCGGTTTTTGGTGCGCGTACATCAGCCGCGGGATTCGCTTTGATCAATCGTTGATTGATCGCTTCCTGAAATACTCCGCGAAGCGCAGAGAGTTTGCGTCCAATTGAACGTCCGGTAATCCGTTGTGCGCTTAGTGACCGAACCCAGCCAATGACGGACAGTGTGTCGAGTGATTGGATGCTTGTCCCTTCACCAAAAAATTGAACCGCCTGCTTGAGGTCACGTTCGTAGGCTTCGATCGTTTTGTCACTTCGGCGTTGTGTTTGGCGCATGCCGTCAAGATAGTGCGTGACGAATGCATGGAAAGTCATGGACTACTTCGCCTTATCAAGAAGCCTTGGCAGAATCATCGCGAGCGCTTCACCAATATGATCCAAAAACAGGGTGTCTTGATTGGACTGAAAGTGTGTTGGGTCTGGATGCCCGAGAGCCAATAATCCATAAGTGTGACCGCGAACAAGTGCGAGTGTCGCTGAGCTTTCAATCGCGCTCGCATCATCACCAAATAATGCGACTTGGCGGTCTTTCGTTAGTCGGCCGATCCATGGTTCTTTATCAGAGACTGCTTGAGCGAGCTGCCCGCCCTCTTCAAGTGATTGAGCTTTGACAGACTGGATCAGTGACAGACCATCCGGAACATTGAATTGATCAGATAACAAGAGTCTAACCACAGGGATGTCGAACCTATTCGCGAGTTTCTCATCGAGCACAACCGATAGATCATCCAGATCACGGGCGTCGAGTAGTGATAGGACAAGTGATCGAGTCTTTTCGAACAAGACGCTATTGATGCGTGCTGTTTCGATCATATGATCATTTTCTCTCTCGAGCTGCTGGATGTGATCGCGTAATTTCCGCAATTGAAACTCAACCAAAGAGATGGCTGCACCTGAATCTGTCGGGAGTTTGAGCTCTCGAACTAGCTTTGGGTGCTGTTCAAAAAAATCCAGATGATCCTGTAGATAGTCTGCGATCTGATCAGCAGTGATTGTCACAGGCGAAACTCTCCTTCAAAAACGGATTCAGCAGGACCGGTCATGATTAAGTCATGTCCCACTCCTTGCCATTCAATCTGCAGGTTTCCGCCTCGAGTTGCAACATTGACTTCGCTATCCAATCGTCCGAGCAATCGGCCATATGCAACGGCAGCACAGGCACCCGTGCCACATGCAAGTGTCTCACCCACTCCTCGTTCAAAAACGCGGAGACGAATTTCTGAGGTGGATACGATTTCCATGAATCCGACATTGACGGAATCTGGAAACTGCGAGGAGTTTTGAATCGCTTGGCCAATATTTGCGACAGCGGTTGCGTCGACAGAATCGACAACGGTGACAGCGTGAGGATTCCCCATGCTGATCAATCCAAACGATCGCGCTCCATCGGGTGTATCGAGAACAACTGTTTGGGTTTGATCGGGCGAAGGAGGAGCCTGATACGGAAGTGCCTCTGGATCGAGCACGGGTTGCCCCATATTGACACGAACAAGGCCTTTCTCGGTGATGACGAGTTCAATCAGGCCGCGTGCAGTGTTTACGGTGATGGTTGGTTTTGCGGTCAGCTCTCGGTCGGTCACAAACTTGGCGAAACAGCGAGCACCATTACCGCAATGCTGAACTTCACCGCCGTCTGAATTAAAGATTCGGTAGTCAAAATCTGCATCAGGCCGCGATGGAGGCTCGATCAGTAACAGCTGGTCAAAGCCAATGCCTGTATTCCGGTCGGCTAACTTTTGAATTTGGCTCGATCGTAAGCTGACATGCTGGCTGACTGCATCAATGACGACAAAGTCATTGCCGAGGCCATGCATTTTCGTGAACTGAACACGCATTACTTGGCCACCATGTGTTCAAGGCTCCATAGGCTTTCGATAGTTTCACGTTCACGGATAAGGTGAACTTCGTCTCCGTCGACCAAAATTTCAGGTGCGCGGCCGCGTGTGTTGTAGTTGGAGCCCATCACGAATCCATATGCGCCGGCAGATCTTACGGCGAGCAAATCACCCTCTTGGATCCTCAAATTACGCGCTTTACCTAGGAAGTCACCTGATTCACACACCGGCCCAACGATGTCAAAGCTGGCCTCAATCTGCCCCGGCTTCTTGGTGGTATCAACGGGTATGATTTTCTGCCAAGCACCGTAAAGGCTTGGTCTAATGAGATCGTTCATCGCGCCATCGACAATCGCAAAATGTTGGTCTTGGTTAGTCTTCGTCAAAATCGTTTGTGTTACGAAGATGCCGGCATTGGCAGCAATCGAACGCCCGGGTTCGAGAACGAGGGTAAGATGACGGCCAGCCAACCGTTCTTTCACTAATGCCAGATATTCAGATGGATGCGGTGGTTGTTCTTGGTCATATGTCACGCCAAGTCCACCGCCGAGATCGATATGTTTTAAATGAATACCGGTATCAGCCAGTTGATCAATCAGGCTCAATAATTTGTCGAGCGACTCAAGCAATGGAGATACGTCAGTGAGTTGACTGCCGATGTGGCAATCGATTCCCACTGGATCTAATCCGGGTAGTTCGCTGGCACGACGGTATGCTGCAATTGCATCTTCGTGTGCGATACCAAATTTATTGGCTTTCAATCCTGTTGAGATGTAGGGGTGCGTTTTTGGGTCGACATCGGGGTTGATGCGCAATGAAACAGGTGCAACTTTTCCCAGTTCCATCGCGACTCGGTTGAGATGCTCGAGTTCTGCGAGTGACTCGACGTTAAAGCAGTGAATTCCAACTTCAAGGGCTCGTCGCATTTCGAAGTCTTGCTTTCCAACGCCCGAAAAAACTACTTTGGAGGGGTCTCCCCCGGCCTTGATAACGCGTTCAAGTTCGCCGATGGATACGATGTCAAAACCTGCGCCTTCTTGTGCCAATATTTGCAAGACCGCAAGGTTGGAATTTGCTTTCATGCCATAACAAACTAGATGCGGGATGTCAGTCAGTGAATCCGCATAAGCATGGAAGTGTCTGATCAGCGTTGCTTTTGAATAAATGAAACAGGGTGTGCCAAATTGAGAAGCAATATCTGAAACAGAAACACCTTCGGCAAACAAAGTGCCATCACGGTACTGAAAATGATCCATGACTAGCGGCCGTCAACTGTTTTATCGGGTTGGTCGGGCAGGAATAGCGGCCCGGTTTGCCCGCAAGCTCCAAGGAAAAGGCTTGCACTGATAATGAGAGTGGTCAGTAATTTTTTCATGAGCTGAAGTATACCCGGATTTGCCCCGAAACCGGCTACACTGTTTTGAAACTTAGGACGGAAAATGTACGCAAATATCTTAACCATTGCTGGCTCGGACTCAGGTGGCGGAGCTGGTATTCAAGCCGATTTGAAAGCAATTTCGGCAACCGGCGCATATGGTCTCAGTGTGATCACGGCGCTCACAGCTCAGAATACCGTCGGTGTCGATGCGATCTATCCTATTGCCATTGATTTTTTGCAGCAGCAAATGCAAACCGTTTCGCGGGACATTCGGATTGATGCAGTGAAAGTGGGGATGCTTGGAACTCCCGAGGTGACAGAGGCTGTTGCTGAATTTCTTGAAACCCTTTCATGTCCCATAGTTATTGATCCAGTGATGGTGGCAAAAAGTGGCGATCGGTTATTACACGCAGATGCCATTGTGGCATTGCGTGAAGTTCTTATTCCCAAGGCGACTGTGATTACACCGAATTTGCCCGAGGCCGCTGATCTTCTCGGAGCCTCCGAAGCAACTAGTCGCGATAGTATGCAGCGTCAAGCGAAGGCTCTTCTCGCACTTGGTCCAAGGGCTGTGTTGTTAAAAGGTGGCCATCTGTTAGAGGAAGGCTCTCCGGATCTCTTGATGTCTGTAGACAAAACTGAGTGGTTTGAGACCTTGAGAGTCGTGACAACAAACACCCATGGAACGGGGTGTACCTTATCGAGCGCGTTAGCGTCTTATCTGGGGCAGGGATATCCAATTGAGTCCGCCGTTGCCAAGGCGAAGGAATACATAAGCGGTGCGATCGCGACTGCTGATCAATTAACCGTGGGTGAAGGGCATGGGCCTGTGAATCATTTTTGGGCGCTCTGGGGGAATAATGGCTGATTGGCCAAAACCTCAATTTGGTGCAAACGATTGGGACCTTGAATCGACCACTCGATTAGCGGATGGTTTTTTTCAACTCGATCAACTGACGCTGACGCATCGCGGATACCAAACCCAATCGATTGGACCGATGCACCGAGAGCTTTTTATTCGAACGCCAGCTGTTGTCGTGATTTTGTGTGATTTAGAGCGTAAAGAGCTCGTGATGGTAGAGCAGTTTCGGATAGGCGCTGCGATGTCAGATTTAGATGATAGCCCTTGGATGCTTGAATGGGTGGCGGGCATTTGCGATGAGAACGAGTCTCCAGTGAAAACCTGCCATCGAGAGGTTTTGGAAGAGACAGGGTTAACACTTGTCGGTGATCCCGAGCTGTTATTCACCTACTACCCGAGCCCTGGTGGATCTAATGAATTGATTCATTTATTTTTCGCTCCCTGTGACGCGTCTGGGGTCTCACGTTATCGAGGACAAGCAGGGGAGTATGAGGATCTCAAGGTTCATGTAATTTCCGTTGCGTCAGCCATGGAAGCATTGCAGACTGGAAAGGTAAATAACGCGGCCACAATCATTGGATTGCAGTGGCTCAAGACGAACCAAGCGCAGTTATTGGAAGGAGAGTGACTTGCCTCAGAAGGCTCGCCACGTACCAAATTTAAAGCGACATCACGCGAGCTGCGGATTGAATTACAGTCTGCTTTTGCGACTTGCTCGTCGATTCGGTTCTGATGATAGCCTCCGGTTTGTGCTGCCATTTGGCGGGCAAGATTGCTTGGTCAGAATGCGTTTTACAGATCTCGGACCCTACACAGGATTATGTGAAAGTCAGTGCAGTTTGTTACGCGGAGGGTGTACTTGGGTTCCTCTACCTGCATTCACAGTTCGGCTTTATCACGACATGCAATTGGCTGAAGTTACTGATGAAAGCTCATCGGACTTCATAGAAGGTGCATACCCCTATCCAAACCCATCGATGGTCCAGCCAAATGAGCGAGAGCAGTTGGATCAGTTTTTGAGCGAATGGCTCTCCTATTGTTTACACCACGGTCTTGCCGATTTATCAGCTTACGGAATCAACACGAATGAGTTATCAGGCACAGGATATTGAGGTCCTTTCAGGACTAGATCCCGTCAAACGCCGTCCAGGCATGTACACAGACACAACCCGGCCAAATCATCTGGCACAGGAGGTGATCGATAACTCTGTCGATGAGGCGCTCGCTGGTCATGCGGATCGCATCGATGTTGTGCTCTTTGCTGATGGGTCTGTATCTGTCAGTGACAACGGCCGTGGGATGCCTGTGGATCTCCACCCTGAAGAGGGTATTCCAGGCGTTGAGCTAATTCTTACGAAATTGCATGCAGGTGGAAAATTCTCGAACAAGAATTATCAGTTCTCGGGCGGTCTGCATGGTGTTGGTGTGAGTGTCGTGAATGCGCTATCGACAGCAGTTGACATTGAAGTGCGTCGCAATGGGAAGCGATATGACATTGGCTTTGCGAACGGTGACAAAGTCCGTGAATTGAGCGAGGCAGGCACCTGTCTAAAAAAGGAAACAGGAACGACAGTTCGCTTTAAGCCAGATCCACAGTATTTTGATTCAGCTAATATTTCTGTCCTGCGGTTGCGACATTTGCTACGCGCAAAAGCTGTTTTGTGCTCCGGTTTGACGATTTGTTTGAATGATGAAAAAACGGGTGAATCTGAAAGCTGGTGTTTCGAGAATGGTCTGACTGATTATCTACAGTCTGAGATCGGAGAGTCTTTGGCTGTGCCAGAAACTCCATACACCGGAACATTTTCTGCCGAACATGAAGCCGTAGAGTGGGCGTTGACTTGGCTGCCCGAAGGCGGTGAATTAGTCACAGAATCATACGTAAACCTCATTCCGACTGCGCAAGGCGGGACGCACGTGAATGGTTTGAGAACGGGCTTAATGGATGCGCTACGCGAATTCTGTGAGTTCCGTAATCTGATTCCTCGAGGGCTGAAGTTGTCTCCTGATGATCTATGGGAGCGATGTGCTTACGTGCTCAGTGTCAAACTCGAAGATCCGCAATTTTCTGGCCAAACCAAAGAGCGCCTGAGTTCGCGTGAATGTGCTGTGTTTGTCAGTGGCGTTGTTCGAGATGCGTTTAGTTTGTATCTCAATTCTAATACTGCGATTGGCGATCAATTGGCAGAAATTGCAATCGCAGCAGCTCAGCGCCGTCTGAAATCACGGAAGCAAGTCGCCCGTAAAAAGGTGACTCAAGGGCCAGCGCTCCCAGGCAAACTCGCGGACTGTGCTGGAGGTGATGCACTTGCTGGAGAACTGTTTCTCGTTGAGGGTGATTCTGCTGGCGGTTCTGCGAAACAAGCGCGGGATCGCGAGTTTCAGGCGGTGATGCCGCTTCGCGGGAAGATTTTAAATACCTGGGAAGTCGAGTCGGATGAGATTCTGGCATCGCAGGAAGTTCATGATATTGCTGTCGCGCTTGGTGTGGACCCAAGTTCTTCAGACCTCACGGGCCTTCGTTACGGTAAAGTATGCATTTTGGCTGATGCTGACAGCGATGGTCTTCATATTGCGACGCTTCTTTGCGCTTTGTTTGTGAAGCACTTTAGGCCGCTCGTTGAACAGGGTCACGTCTTTGTCGCGATGCCTCCGCTTTATCGAATTGATGTGGGCAAAGAAGTGTTTTACGCACTCGATGACGCTGAAAAACAAGGTGTTTTGGATCGGTTAACTGCTGAAAAACGTAATGGCAAGATTAGCGTAACGCGCTTTAAAGGCTTGGGTGAAATGAACCCGAGTCAATTGCGTGTGACGACAATGGATCCAGATACGAGGCGACTGGTGCAACTAGTTCTTGATGACTCCGAGGAATCCGCGGGTACCGATGAGGTCATGGATAAATTGCTAGGGAAGAAGCGCGCCTCGGATCGTAAGCAATGGCTCGAAGCAAGTGGCCATATGGCGGACATTGCTTAATCTCCTTGAAATTTCAGTTAATTTCTCTAAGATGCCGCGTCCCTAAACTCTTTTGAGGGCTCGGCATTGATCAACGTATTACCGCGCGAATCCGCATCAACTTGGCTCGATTTGGTTGAGACCACTCCTTCGTTGGTGTTTGATCCAGAGATCTGTCGTCGACAGTGGCGTGATCTGTCGAGTGCACTTCCTGGCGTCACTTTGTATTACGCGGTGAAATCAAACCCCTACCCAGGCCTTTTGCAGACCATTGCTACTGAGGGCGGATGTTTTGATGTGGCGAGTGCTGCTGAAATCAAAATGTTGGAGCATGAGGGCGTTCATGCATCTCGTATGATCCATACCCATCCGATCAAAACGGACGCAGAGATTGAAAAGGCAGTTGCTGCCGGCGTTACGACGTTTGTGGTTGATAACGTGGATGAGCTCTGGAAATTGATTCCTTATCGACACTCGATTCGAGTCATGTTGCGGTTGTCTTTCATTGCGCCAGATGCGCCGATTGATTTAAGCCGTAAATTTGGGGCGCCACAGCAAGATGCGCTTAGTATTTTGGATGTGGCCAATGACTCGGGTATTTGTGTTGATGGTTTGTGTTTCCATGTGGGATCTCAGGCTGCAACTGCCAATACGCATGCAGAGGCTCTCGGGGTGTGTTTGGACTTATGTGAGCAGATCAAAAATGAGGGTCTTCCTGAGATTTGTCGGATTGATATCGGCGGCGGTTTTCCAGCGCATTACACAGGGGAGTCGATCGATCTCGATGCATTTTGCAAGCCGATTCGTGACGTTTTAGAGCGAGTTCCCGAGCAGCTTGAGATTCTGGCAGAACCTGGTCGTGTGATTTCGGCACCATCGATGGCCTTGGTTTGCAAGGTTGTTGGTCGTGCAAAGCGTCGTGATGGTTGGTGGTTCTATTTAGATGACGGCGTCTATGGCGCGCAGTCTGGACGTCTATTTGATGGAATGCAGTATCGAATGTCGGTTTTTACAGCGAGTGATGAACTGTCTCCGTGCGTATTTGCTGGACCAACGTGCGATTCAATTGATGAACTGGGTCGTTATCCCGAATTTCCGATTCTCAACATGAACGATGTCATCGTTTTCCATGAGATGGGTGCATACACCCTAGCGAGTGCAACACAGTTTAACGGAATCGCACCACCGGCAGTCGTTACGCGAGCTCTGCCCGAACTGCTCAAAGGATATGGGCATTCAGTATGAGTTTGATTGCACTGGTTGATGGAGGCGGCACCAAAACGCGGGTTCGGTTTCTCAATCAGGCAGATCAAGTAGTGATAGCTGAGGTTGTCACGGGCCCTTCTAATCTTGGCCTTGGAGCCGATACGTGTTGGAATCAAATTAGAGAGGCTGCTGATCTGGCTGGCCTATCGATTCCGGTGAAATGTGTTGCTGGTATGGCTGGCTGTGAGTACCTCGAAGAGCGTTCTGAATTTTTATCAAATGCGCCCTGTGAAACGCTTCTCGTTTCTGACCGTGATTCTGGTCTTTTCGGAGCGCACCTCGGAGGACCCGGTGGATGCTTAACGGTTGGCACGGGTGTCGCGTTTGCGTGGTTAGCTGAGTCAGGTCAGCTCTCACGGCGTGGTGGCTTTGGGTTTGTGCTCGGAGATCAAGGTGGCGGTGCTTGGATCGGTTGGCGGGCATTGCAGGAGCTTGTGCGCCTTGAGGATAGGGATGGCCTCGATCAATCGCATCGTCGTTTGATTGCTCAACTCGGTATCGGTGAATCGGTGAGTCACTGGATGCAATTTGCAAACGCTGCGGGACCTCGCGCATTTGCATCGCTAGCAAAAGCGGTTGTGGATTCTGAAGAGCAGGTGCCTTTGAGTCGTCAAATACTTGCTGAGGGCTTATTGGAGTTGGCCCATGTGATTCAAGATTTCCCAAAACATCTGCCAATCGCGCTCGTTGGTGGTTTGTCAGCTGTGTATGCGCCTCGAATCCTCAATCTAGGCTATCGAGTGATTGAACCTCAGGGTGATGCGCTTGATGGTCTGGCATATATCGATCAACATCTTCCTGAACTAGCAGTTGAGCATTGGACATCGTATGCCTGAATTATCCGGCCATATTGCGACCCCCGAAGGTCTGATTGAGGGAACGGTTCAATTTGGAACAACGATTGAATTAGTGTCTGAATTGGCCCAAGTGGACGATAGGATCATTCTCCCAGGGATTATCGATTGCCATATTCACGGTGGTGGTGGTGGTGATGTGATGGATGGGGTCACTGGAATTCGGACGCTCGCGCGAACACATGCTGAATTTGGTTTAACGGGCTTTTTAGCAACGACTGTGACAGCAGATGATGCATCCATTGAGCGCGTGTTAGAAGCTGCACAGGTTGTGATGCAGTCGCGTGAACGCTGTGAAGCTCGGTGTCTTGGCGTCCATTTAGAAGGCCCCTTTTTGAGTGAAGGAAAGCTCGGCGCTCAACCGCCGCTGACACGGCCAGTCGATGCGAACAAAGTTCGGTTATGGTTTAAGTCTGGTGTTGTCCGCGTGATGACTTATGCGCCAGAACAAGATCCAGAGGACATCCTGCCTTCACTCGCTGAAGAATTTAATGTGAGGCTTCAGGTAGGGCATTCGGGGTGCGACTATCAGCGTATCTGCAGGCTTCTTGAGCATGGTGTGGGTGTGACACATCTCTATAACGCCATGACTGGTGTCCACCATCGCAGTCCCGGGGTTGCGCAAGCTGCTCTGTTAACCGCTGAATATTCAGAAATCATTTGCGATGGAGTTCATGTGACAGAACCATCGTTTCAGCTGGCAAGAGAACATATTCCCCAGCTTTACTCGGTAACTGATTCCACCTCGGCCGCAGGGATGCCTGATGGTGAGTATCAACTTGGTACGCATCGCGTATTTAAACAAGATGATGTTGTGTGTTTAGATGATGGAACACTCGCGGGAAGTGCTGCAACTGCTTCCGTCACTGTGAAAACTTTAAGACAGTTCGGATTGGACTGGCTTGAAATAGCGGCTATGACGAGCATGCGCCCCGCATTGTGGCTAGGATTAACAAATCAGGGAGCTATCGCCACCGGATCGGTCGCGGATTTTGTGACCTTTCGAGATGAAGCGTTGGAGTCTGTCTGGCTCGACGGACAGTTGATATTTAAGGTTTGACAACTGGGGGCGACAATAGCGCTTGGTTGATGTTCAATAATAGTATTCAAAAAGAAAGGGTTTAACATGCGACTACTCATCATTCTCCTCGCGTCTTTCAGTCTGACGGCTTGCTCAATGATTCCCGAATCATGGAAATTTGAGACGGATTTTTGGACTTCAGAAGAAGAATCTGTGGCGACTGAGCCTGCTGAAAAAGTAGAACCAGCTAAGGAAATCGTTCTTGAACTTGATGCCAATCAACTCGCGAAAGTTGAAGTCGGTCAAACCAAGAGTGAGGTACTTGAGATCCTTGGGCCATCAGCTAATGTTGATGATGGAGAGACTTTGGCAGATCACTATGTCAAAGGCGGCGAGGTGTATGACGTGCTGTACTTCCGGGCGAAGGTGGACGGTGTTGAAGATATTCGCGCCCTGCTATTCAAAGCTGATCAATTGATTGGTATTGGCTGGTCGGAAGTCAATTAATTACCTCTAAATCTAAATGCGAATGTATTGCATTTAAGTTTGCATAGTATTAATCTCTCCCTATCGAATATCAGGAGAGATTAATGCGTACCCCACAGATCCTAACGACTATTATTGCCGCCGCTTTCGCTGGGCACGTTTTCGCTGCAGAAGTAAACGTGTACTCAGCGCGTCAAGACTCACTAATTGTTCCTCTTCTTGACCGCTTTAGTGAGCAGACCGGCATAGAAGTCAATCTAATCACTGGAAAGGCCAATGCGTTGTTGTCACGGATTCAAGCCGAGGGGGCCGCAACACCTGCCGATGTATTAGTCACTGTTGATGCTGGAAATTTGCATCGAGCGAAAGAGGCAGGGGTGCTTGCAGCAATCGACAGTGCGACGTTGTCAGATAAAATCCCAACAAACCTTCGAGACACTGACAATGAATGGTTTGGTTTGACGGTCCGATCGCGTCCCATTTTTTATGCGAAAGATCGCGTCAATCCATCAGAGCTATCTACATATGAGGCATTAACTGATTCGCAGTGGAAGAGCCGTATTTGCATTCGTTCCTCGAGCAACATCTACAACCAGTCATTGGTCGCTTCAATGATTCAAGCCAACGGCTCAGACAAAACGCTTCAGTGGGCAGAGGGTCTAGTATCTAACCTGGCGCGTAAGCCAACAGGTGGGGATACTGATCAGCTGCGTGCGGTCGCTGCTGGACAGTGCGATCTCGCGATTGCAAACACATATTATTTTGGCCGGTTGATTGATTCCAAGAAGCCGGAAGATCGGAAAGTTGTTGAAAAATTGGGTGTATTTTGGCCTAACCAAACTGGCCGAGGTGCACACATTAACGTCTCTGGTATGGGTGTGACTAAGCATGCCAAAAATCGCGCTGAAGCTATACAACTCTTAGAATTTATGGTGTCTGACGATGCACAAGCCTACTATGCGGAAATCAACCATGAATACCCAGTTGTGAAGGGTGTGTCCTCGTCGCCGACTATTGCCTCATTGGGTGAATTCAAATCGGACGCCTTGAATTTGAGCACCTTGGGTGTCAATAACAAAGATGCCGTTAAACTAATGGATCGCGCCGGTTGGCAATAACCTCAAGTCTTCAACCAGTTCGTTGGGTGTTCAGTCGACTCAACGGACTGCTTTTAACCACTTCCATAGCCGCACTTTGTGTGGCTTTACCCGTTTTGGTGGTTGTCAGTTTTGTACTGACAGGTGTCTCCGATGCATGGGCTCACCTACTCGATACCCTACTTGCGCGATATGCAATGAACTCCCTGTTGCTTTCGGTGTTGGTTGCCATCGGTGTCGTCAGTCTTGGTGTGCCTGCCGCTTGGATCATTTCTTTTTATCGCTTTAAGGGCCGAGGTGTTATGTCATGGCTTTTATTGCTGCCGATGGCATACCCCGCTTATATCCTTGCTTATACCTACACTGGGCTGTTCGATTTTAGTGGGCCAGTGCTCACATTGTTACGAGATGTGAATGCGCCGCAGTGGGTTATGGATCCGATGCTGAATATTCGTTCGTTACCGGGCGCAGCCATGATGTTGAGTCTTGTCCTATATCCCTATGTTTACTTGCTTGCACGAGCTGCTTTTATAGAGCAGTCAGCCAATTTGATGGAGGCTGCCTACACGCTTGGGCAAAGCCGCTGGCGAGTGTTTACTCGGATTGTCATCCCAATGGCACGTCCAGCGATCGCTGCAGGCACACTGTTAGCGATTATGGAAACCTTGGCCGACTTTGGGACGGTTCAGTTCTTCGGTGTCCAAACGTTCACCACTGGGATCGTTCGTACCTACTACGGATTCGGTGATACGGTTGGTGCCGCTCAATTGAGCACATTGCTTTTGGGCTGTGTCTTTTTTCTCGTGATATTCGAAAAGGCGTCTCGCAGTAAAGTTCGCTATTACTCGGATAGGCTCCGGAAGCTCAATCAAACCAGTGTGACGTTAACAGGATGGAGACAGTTGGTCGCTCAAATATTATGTCTATTGCCTGTCGTCTTTGGTTTCTTATTGCCGACAGCAATTCTCAGTTACTGGGCGCTGCTCTTTGCTGAGTTGCAGTCAATGTGGAGTCTGATCGCAAATAGTTTCTTTTTGGCGGGGTTCGCATCTCTCTTCATCGTGATGGTGGCGTTGGTTATTTGTTACGCAAATCGTTTATATCCCTCGCGGTGGCTCAATCACACAACGACCTTTGTTGGACTCGGTTATGCGCTTCCTGGCGTTGTCGTTGCAATTGGGGTGTTGATTCCATTTGGTGCGCTTGACCGTTTGATTTCGGGGGCGCTTGCGCCCTTTGGCGTCAACCCGTCACTCTGGTTATCAGGTACTTTGTTTGCCCTGGTATTTGCATACCTTGTGCGATTTTTAACTGTGGCAACCGGAAACCTCACCAGCGGCCTTTCGCGCGTTCGCCCTAGTATTGATCAAAGTGGTCGTCTGTTGGGGCTCAATCAATTTGGCGTTATTTCAAAACTGCACGTACCTTTAATTCGTGGGTCTGTGTTCACTGCACTATTGGTGTGTTTTGTTGATATCTTAAAAGAGCTTCCAGCCACTCTTATTTTGCGTCCGTTTGATTTTAATACGCTGGCTGTGAAGGCATATGAGCTCGCTGGGGACGAACGCTTGATTGATGCATCAGTGCCCTCAATCTTAATCGTGCTCGTTGGGCTCGTCCCCGTGATTTGGCTTAACCGTTCAGTAACTCAGGAATAATTGTGGAAACAGCGGCTTTAATGATTCGAAACATTCGGCTGTCCTATCAGGATGGCATGATTGTCGACGACTTTTCTTTAAGCCTAAAGCCCCAAGAACTTGGCTGTTTGTTAGGACCGAGTGGGTGTGGAAAATCGACATTATTACGTGCGATTGCAGGATTTCAGGAATTGAATTCGGGTGAAATTTGGTTGGACAACGCGTTGCTGTCGACCGCGCGTCATCGGGTAGTACCTGAACTTCGTGGTGTTGGCATGGTCTTTCAAGACATCGCGCTATTCCCGCATCTAACCGTTGCACAGAATATTGCCTTCGGTTTAACGGATTGGACCGAAGAAAGCCAGGCTAAACGAATTGCTGAGTTGCTTGAATTGATCGATCTCGCCGGACTCAATCAGCGCTATCCACATGAGCTCTCAGGTGGACAACAGCAGCGCGTCGCATTGGCGCGAGCGATGGCGCCGAAGCCAAAGTTATTACTACTGGACGAACCGTTCTCGGGCCTTGATACAGAGCTCAGAGGCCGTCTTGCCAGTGAAGTACGAACGATTCTCAAGAGTGATGGGATTTGCTCGTTGTTGGTTACTCATGATCAGCGAGAAGCTTTTGATTTTGCTGATCGAATTGCTGTTATGCATGACGGGCATATTTGCCAATTCGATACACCATTTAATCTGTACCATGAGCCAATGAGCCCATTTGTGGCTCATTTTGTCGGGCCTGGTGAAATGATTGATGCACGAGTTGAAGGCCCTCGCTCAGTTTCGAGTCCACTTGGGGTTCTGACAAACGATGCGACTCTTGATTTTCCCGTTGGTTCAGATGTGCAAATCTTCTTACGACCTGACGATTTAATCCATGACGATGATTCAAGCTATCAGGCTACGCTGGTCGGAAAGCACTTTCGAGGTGCGCACCATTTATACGAAGTGAAGCTTGATAACGGCGTTGTACTCGGGTGTTTTGCGCCGTCACACCACAATCATGCGATTGGTGAGCGTATAGGTGTCAGTCTTGATATTGAACATTTGGTGGTCTTTCCAAAATGACGGTTGCTGAAGACCCGACACCTGATTATGGAATTGCACTAAGGGACTTGCACCAGCGCTTACGGCTTGCCCAAATTGCAATTTATCGTCAAAACCGCAAGGCCATTATCGTCCTAGAGGGCTACGATGCTGCTGGCAAAGGTGGTGTGATTCGGGAGCTTTCATATGCTTGGGATCCACGCGGATTCGAGGTCTACCCAATCGGCCCTCCAAGTGTTGAAGAAGCGAATCATCCTTTTATGTGGCGATTTTGGAATCGTCTTCCGGGCCCCGGTCAGATCGCTGTATTCGACCGATCTTGGTACGGCCGCCTGCTTGTTGAACGAGTTGAGCACGGATTGTCTGATTCTGAATATGAGTCGAGCGTCAACGAGATTAAAGGGTTTGAACAGATGCTTCGAGACAATCAGATTACTCTCATAAAATTGTGCTTAGAAACAACTCGTGAGACGCACCGAGCTCGTTTATTGCGTCGGGCAGAACATCCTGAAAAACGATGGAAGCTGACGGTTAGCGATATCGAAAGCTTTAATCATCGAGCGAGCTATGAAGTTGCATTTGATGCTATGTGTTCGCGTTGTAACCTGAGTCCTTGGCATCGCATCGATACGAATCATAAAAAGCATGGCCGCATATCGGCATTACGAGCAGTTCTTGATTCTTTGGAAATCGAGATCAAGCCAAGAACCTTTGCTTACAACCCTGGTGTGATCGAGCGATTGGATGAGTTATCGAAATAATGATGTCAAATTGTTTAAAGCTCGGTAGAGTCGGACTCATGAACATACGAAGATTTTGTTACGCAATCGGTGCACTTCTGGCTGTATCAGCGAACGCCGACACATTGTATCGCTCTGATGTGATGTTTATTTCAGATGCAGATAGGCAAGCTGAGATTGAAAAACTTGTTTCGATTGAATCACCATCAGAACAGCAATACTTGACGCAAATAGCACTAGAAAAACCCGAGGTGTTTGCCCGGCAATTGAATCGTGCTCGCGATATTTTGCTTGCTGGGGGTGAGCCATCTCAGGTCAGTTCCAGACTCAAAACAGAGGGGTTTTATTCCCCAGATACGCAGTCTGCACTGCAAGCGTTTGTGCTCGGTCTACATCCAGAAGATTCGATTAATGCATCGCGCGTGATGGATTTTGTGATACGGATGAATAACCCGTCAGGTGCTTGGAATTATTTGTTGGAGCCCTCTATTGAACTGGATGATTACGCTGGGCTTGAATGCGCGCCGGGTAAGGCTCCGACTGAGCTTTTGGGTCCTGCTGAACATCAATATGTGATCCAAGTCGCTCATCCCAATATGGAGCTGTCGCTGTGGCGTTTTGATGCAAGGCAGGCAACGAGTTATCCAGTGGCAACTGTTGTTGAAACTACGGTTGAGGCTTACAGACTGGTCGATCGGTTTGGGTCCGATGTAGCGATTTTGAACCGAGATGATTTGTCAATGCAGGTGCCAACAGGTGATGCTTTGCAATGCCAAAAGGTTGAGCCGTCAGTCATGCGGGCGTATCAGGATCATCGACGCGAAATGATCCTGTCGGAGAAACAGCTTTAGTTTGCTTCCCGGCAAGGGAAACGTCCCATCATCGCAACACGAATAACGCCTTGGGCAGGTGCTTTGAGATCTGGACTACGGTCACTAATGTAGTCCTTGACGACCCCCATTAGATTTCTGATTTGCATTTGATCTGCGGGTGCATTGAAGCAAAGTTTCGGGAAGTTTTGTTCGCGGCGATTGTTCCAACTATGTACGACACCCGCCAGGAATCCATGCGCAAGCATGCTCGCTGGTGTTCCAAATTCTTGATTTGCTTGCGATAGCCAGAGCTCACCGGAATAAGCGGATGCGTGAGTACCGTAAGCGGTTGTTATTACGAGAACGAGCGCGCGAATCGTTTGCTTCATTAAGACCTCAAATTTCAAAAACTGATTAAGTTATCGGACGTTAGGTCGATACATTTACCATGAAACGGTTTTTGTTGGCATTCCTATTAACGAGCGTTGGATTCCACCATCATGCGATAGCTGCAACCTGTGAGCGACGGTTGGGTTTCTCGCCCGGTTTGACGCCTCAAGATCAGGTTCGCGTTTTAAGGCAACTGGCTATCGATGGGTGCGAGTTAATCGCTGTTCGGTTTTCAGAGCAGTCCCGTGGCGGCGGTCTTGTGCATTCTCAAGTCTTACTCGATCTGGATGACGCGTCCTTGGTCCGAGTGATCAAGCAAGGGGGGCAACGTCGGCTATTTTCTTGGCGTGGAGTAGATCGGGAGTCCCTTTTGGCGGTTCGAGAATCACAGGGATTCAGAAGTTTTATTTTTCAAGGTGAAGCGTCGCATCGCACTCTGAGTGATGGTGCTCTGCAATTATTGCGTTAGCCCATATTATGGTTGAAACGAGCTCAAATCTGGCCAACAATGATTGACCAAGTTGGATGCAAAACAGTGAGTGACGAGCCCCCAATTTGGTAACTAACTGTTACGAGTGAACCCTATGCAGACAACTATCCAGAAGATAATTGCGCGATTCCCAGAGCGGTCATTGGTCATCCGATCGGGTTCTGACACTCGTTATGTCGTTTTGAAAACATGGCATCAGCTCACTGCTGTTTCCATGGTTACTGTGTTCTTTGTCTGGACCGCAGTCGCGTCTGTTGGCTTTTCTTGGAATCACGGCGCGCGTTTATCTGTCGAGCAGGAGCTTGCTGACACGATAGCGGCCAATCAAGCGTTTATAGCGCAACTACAAAATGATCAAAAAAATGCATACGAGCTCCGTCAGGCGTTCAACGAAGAAGTCCGCAAGAACGAGGAGTGGGCTTTCCGATTTGATTCCATCCGGAGTGTGTCTGACTCTGTCTTAGAACAGTCATCTCCAGAGACAATCGTTGCATTTATTCCCTGGTTTGAAGGTCAGCTGGATGCGCGAATTCGAGCAGTCGAGCAGTCTAATGCAGACTTGACTGAATTGGTCATGGATATGTCAGATTCCGTTGCTGAAATTTCAGGTCGAAAGGCTCCTCAGTCATTGGAAGATGTTGGTTCATGGTTAAGCAATGTGTCCGATGATCTTGCTGACGCGTATGAGACACAGTCGAAGGCGATGGAAGTGTTACACGATTCCATGACTCTGACTTTAGCTAAAGGGTTTGCCACGATCGATGGTACTCCACTTGCAGACCCAGAATTTGCTGGTTTCTCACCGTCTTTTGGGACCGGTGGTCCGAGTCGCGAAATTGGCAGCGGTGAACATGTTTTTGAAAAATTTCAGGATCGGTCTAATCGCTTAATGAGGCTGAGTCAGGACTGGCAGGCGTTGCAATCATTGCTCGAGTGCGCACCTCTCGCACCGCCAGTGGATTACTATAACTTGACCA
This sequence comes from Gammaproteobacteria bacterium LSUCC0096, assembly GCA_008087055.1. Lineage (GTDB taxonomy): Bacteria > Pseudomonadota > Gammaproteobacteria > Pseudomonadales > Litorivicinaceae > HIMB30. The sequence goes on from VIEA01000002.1 coordinate 232,575, forward strand.
GCGAGTACGGTAATCGCAAAGATCCATTTACGAAAAAGCCTGACTGGCACGAAGGCGTCGATTTAGGTGCTTGGCCAGGCACTCGAGTTCGAGCGACAGCTCCCGGCGTAGTAACGTATGCCGGCCATAAGGGTGGATATGGTCGTTTTGTTCTCGTCGATCATGGATGTGGTATTGAGACTGCTTACGGACATTTGAAGAAGATTCATGTGAAAAAAGGCGATACTCTCGACTATCGCGACACACTTGGAGAAGTCGGTAGTACCGGCCGTTCTACAGGGCCCCATGTACATTACGAAGTACGGATTAAGGGCAAACCAGTCGATCCATATCAATTTATCGAAGCGGGACGTTATGTTTTCAAAGAACAAAAACTCACAATCGCAGACGCGAAGTGATAACAGGAGTCAATCAATGAAGTCACCCAATGAAACCTTTGCGGTTCTTGCACCTAATCTCGTTGTATCGGGTAACCTGGTTTCAGAAGGCAATATCCATGTGGATGGGACGGTTGAGGGTGATGTGCAAACTGGCCATCTCACAATCGGTGCATCGGGTGTTGTGAAGGGCCGTGTGTTTGGTCGTGAAGTCAAAATCTCGGGACGAGTCATTGGCTCGATTACAGCTTGTGAACTCGTTCTTGAAGAGTCTGCGGTCATTGAGGGTGATATTCACTATCAATCACTATCAGTTGCTCGCGGCGCTCGCATGAATGGCAACTGTCAGTTTTCAGAGGCTGAGTTGGATATCACCGCCCTTAGCGGAAAGAAGCCTACCGCGAAGACTGAAGACGCGCTGGCATTTGGTAGCGTTGCAACAGGAGAGTCGACTCCACAGAAGCCTGCGACGCGAGCGAAATCAGCTGCGGCTGCTGAATAATCCGCAGTATGCGTGATTCAGTCATTAAGAAACTCACCTCGCCGGATGCCTTATTTCATCGGTTTGCGGATTTCTTTCGAGGTTTTTTTCTTGTCTGTTTCGCATTGTTAGCGACACTAGGATTGACTGGTACAGCTTATTTTTCTGTTCAAGTCGTTACGTCGGATACACCGAATGCTCCAGCTCAAAACGAATTTACAGCATTCAATACTCCTCAAATTACTGAATTTGAACAATTCTCAGACCGATTACTACAAGGTCAAATTCTTTGGCCTCAAGTTGCGATCCCCGTTGATGTGGCAAAAGCAGATTTGACTGATAAAGAGCGTAAAGCAATCCAAGCAGGATCAGCACTTCTCGAATCATTGTTGGCTTCGCGCGGAGTGGCGAAAGATGAAAATCGTCGTGAGAGCGTAGCTCGCCTGATTGAATACACGCACCAACGACTGAACTTGCAACCAGGGATTCCCGATATCTCCTTTGCAACATTGTTTTTTGATCACATCATGGAAGCATCGTTGAAGCCTGTATTTTTTCCAACGAATGCTGCTGTGGCGGGTCAAGCGCGTGAACGTGTTGATCGTTATTTGACCGAGTACCCTCTGCTTCACGTGCAATGGTTTGCTGAGCAAGTGTCTGATCGCGCTTTATCGATGGCGCGTGGGTCAGATCAGCAAGCATCAGCGATAGCGGATTATCAACTTGCACTTGCCGTTTCCGATCAACAGATGCAACGGAATGCAGTACTCGTGCTTGTGTGCCTCGTGATGTTTTCTTTGAGCGCGTTGCTCTTCTTATTGATCCGGATCGAACGCAATCAAACGTTGCAGACGCAGTACATGGCGAATCGATACGTTATGTATATGCCTACCCCACAGTCAGAGCCCTGATTAGGAGTCGCTTGATTGGGAATGTATTTTTCCGTGTGCTAGCTCGAAGTGTGTGGTCGCTAAACGGGTGACCTCATCTGCATCATGGGATACATAGACGATTGGAATACTCATTTGATCTCGCAGCATTTCGAAGTAGGGCAGGATTTCTTTTTTTCTATCACTGTCTAAAGACGATAATGGTTCATCTGCCAGAATCACCTCAGGTTCCGACAATAGCGCCCGTCCGATAGCAACACGCTGCTTTTCGCCCCCAGATAACTGCGAAGGCCGTCGTGAGAGCACATGGTCGATCCCCAACAAGGTCACAATCTCCTCGATCGTCGAAGGATTCATGGGGAGCCTTCGAAACCAACGCCCGCATTTTAAGTTCTGTAATACGGTGAGATGGGGAAACAGCCGAGCATCTTGGAAAATGTAGCCAATATGTCGTTGTTCAGGCTTTAAGTTAACCTTGAGAGCGCTTGAAAATAAGACGCGACCATCAGTTTCAATATGCCCGTAATCAGGCGTTACTAGCCCTGCTAGCACGTTAATCAGGGTTGTCTTACCTGCCCCTGAATGGCCTGAGAGCGCAGTAATTCCAGTTGGCGCGTCGAAAGCGACTTTGAGATCAAAATCAGGAAGTGAAAGTTTGAAGTCAACAGATAAACTCATCGGCCCTCCACAACAGTTTTGACCCGTTTGGCTAACCACTCGGATAGAAGTAACGCAGTCATGGAGACAATCACAGCTAGAATAACCAGCCGATAGGCTGATTCTTCTCCTCCAGGAACCTGCATGAAGGAATAGACCGCAGATGGTAACGTCCGGGTTTCACCTGGAATGTTTGAGACAAAGGTAATGGTGGCACCGAATTCACCAATCGCTTTTGCAAAGGCAAGGATGGAGCCAGTGACAACTCCTGGCAAAGCAAGCGGAAGGCTAATAATGCAAAAGACTTGGAATCGATGCGCTCCAAGGCTTCTAGCTGTTTCTTCCAGACGTACGTCCACTGCTTCGAACGATAATCGAATGGCGCGGACCATCAGTGGGAATGCCATGATCGCTGCCGCCAGAGCAGCGCCGCTCCACGAGAAGGCGATGACGATACCGAGTTCCTCCAGAGCGCTACCTATTGGCCCTTGAGTCCCGAATAGTTTGAGCAAAATAAAGCCTGTGACTACTGGCGGAAGGATAAGTGGTAGGTGGACCAGTCCATTTAACAAATGCTTCCCCGGGAACTCATAGCGAGCAAGGACAAATCCTACGACTATCCCGAAGGGAAGACTGACTATCGTGGCCCAAAAGGCAACCTTGAGCGAGAGAAGAACTGCCTCTATTTCAGGTGGTGATAACCAATCAGTCATCCCTGCACCCCATCGATAGCTAGAAATCCATGGCGAGATAGAATCGCTTTTACATCTCGACTCTTCAGATAGTTGTGAAACATAACGGCTACTTTAGAAGTTACCCCTCTCTCTGTCAGTGCTGCCGGGTAACGAATGGCCGGATGAGATTCTTCTGGGAACGTTGCGGCAATATATGCTTTTGGTTCAGAGATCACATCACTTCGATATACGATAGCCAGTGGTGTTTCTCCTAGGGTGAGGAAGCGAAGCGCTGCTCGCACGTTATCAGCTTGAATGATTGAGGGTTCGAGTGCATCCCACAGGTCCAAATGCTCGAGTGCTTGTTTGCCGTACATTCCCGCAGGCACTGCATCGACTAAAGCCATGGCGACACGCCCCCCGGATAGAGATTGCTGCAAGCTCTCATAATCTAGTGTGATCGACTGTGCTTTGCTCGATGCAAGAACTAGCTGATTGCTGACTAAATCGAAACGGCTTTCTGAGGCGATTGAGCTCATTTCATCTGCTTCATCCATCCAAAGAGCGTTTGCCGTTATTAATAAGTCAGCTGGTGCGCCAGCAATGACTTGACGAGCAATTTGCGAAGATCCGGCAAAATTAAAAACGACGGTGTGCGCGTATTTTTCTTCAAAAGCGAGGCCGATTTCGTCCATCGCATTTTTGAGGCTAGCGGCTGCAAATACCGTCACGCGGTCCGCTTGAGCGACCGAGCTTGTTATTACGAGATATAAAAAAACCGCAAAAAAGCGCAAATACCACCCTCGTTATGTTTTGAAAAATATAACGAGGGGGAGTATTCAGTAGACGGGTTCGTCCGTCAATGATGCATTTTTTTGATTGAGACAATTGGTATGGTGAGATTTACCGTCTTCCCGGATTCAAACTCGAGCTTCAAATCCATAGAGCTCTCTGCTTTGAGTGGCTCAAGGAGTCCGATCAACATAATGTGATACCCGCCAGGCTTCATCACCATTGATTCATTGGGATTGAGAGCAAATCCACCTTCAACTTCGCGCATCCGCATCACGCCGTTGTCGTTGATGTGTTCATGCAGCTCCACAACTTGTGCAACTGAACTGGATGCTTTGATGAGTCGATCATTAATGGTTGATTGAATTTCACCATAGGCGCCTGAGTTTTTCATTTGACCAATACTTGCGCGCGCTCTGAAGTTAGATAGCGTTAAGCCATCGACTTCCATAGTTTCGAACTGTGAGGATTGGTGTTGATGATTCATGTTGTGCCCATGACTCATCGCAAAGCTTTGAATGGATAAAAGGGCAATGCAGAGCCCTGTCAGTAATTTGTTCATGCCTGTCTCCTGTGACAAAAAAATTAAAACGGATTGTCTTAGGAGATTGCTGGTGGTCCGCGAGGATAAGCTGTCTTATACGTTTTCGATTGAGCGCTCGGGTGCTGGGTAATGGAAAAAGCAACCGGTTGATCAAACTTAACATTGGCGAGTTCGAGGCCTTTGATGCCCGCAAGGTGGAGAAGCCCGAAAGAACAGGTGTCATTGGCGTCGTCGGCCTCAGAATCAACAGTGAGTGTATTGCCTGTTGCCGAACACAGAACGATTTGAACAGAACCATCGGGTTGGATTGATGGCATATATCCCTTTGGGATTATGGCGCTCGCGAGCAACAATCCAACGATAACCGCCAGAAAGTAGGGGCTAGTCAGAGTTCTTGTATCGCTTAATGGTTGAGCATTCATTGGGCTAGTATGCAACGTCTAAGTGGAGACGAGAAGCCAATAACTCAGGGTTTGTAGGCCGCATTCTCAAGCCATCCCGAGAAACCACTCTGCATGACCACGACATTGTCAAAACCGGCGACTCGTAGCGCAAAAGCAGCTTGTGCCGAGAGAGAACCTGTATTGCAGAATACGATGACTTTTTGATCGGTTGGAATGTCATCCATTCGTTCCAAAACCTGGCGCCACTCGATATGTATAGCGCCTGGGATTGTTTGTTTTTCAAATTGCTCGATATCGCGCGTATCAATAAAAGTGACAGCCTCAAAAACGACCTTGTCAATTTGCTGGGGCAGAATGATCCCAGATTCATATTCCTGGAACATCAGATATTCCGCCATCGCCTCGACAGCGGCTTCATTTGCAGAAGTGAACCCTGAGAACAGTATGGCCAGCGACATGATAAAAGATGAGAAAAGTTTCATGAGAGGACCCTCAGCTAGTGTGTTACTTCAATGTGGTGTCGTTGATATTCGAACAATAAAGCGACGAGACACATCAGTCCAATTGGAAAAGCGATCCAGTTCATGGTTTCCCACCCAATGAATTCATAAGCGACGCCTGAACTCAAACTGCCGAATGCAACTGAGCTGAAAAGGATGGTGTCGTTGAGGCCCTGGGCTGTATGTTTTTCATGCGCTTTGTAGGTTTCGGTCAAAAGAGCGGTTGAGCCAATAAATCCGAAGTTCCAGCCAAGACCCAAAAGTATCAATGCGATGTAGAAATGTTCAATTGAGATCCCAGATAAGGCGACTGCAGAGCAAGCCATTAACATTAAAAGTCCTGCTGCGATGATTGGTAGTTTTCCGAAACGACTAATGAGCTTTCCCGTAAACAAGCTCGGTACAAACATTGCAAGTACATGCCATTGGATCCCAAGTGCTGCGTCAGATACTTCAAAACCGCAGCCGACCATTGCAAGTGGTGCAGCAGTCATAACGAAGGCCATCAAAGCGTAACTACTCGTTCCGCATAAGACGGCAGTGATGAAGGTGGGATCGCGCGCAAACTCTTTCTTGGTGCGCCCATCTGTTCGCGCAACCTTTTGTTGTTCGGGCACCTGTTTGGGTAGTAGTGTCATGACCAGTAAGCCAATAATAAAGAGCCCTGCCCCACTCAAAAACGCGCCGGCAAATGGAGTCGGATAGAACAGGTCTTTGTTGTGCAAAACGATTTGCGGTCCAACAACTGCGGCCGCTATCCCCCCGATGAGAACGCGCGAGATTGCCTGAGACTTGAGAGGTTCATCGACGTAGTCGGATGCTGCAAATCGGTATTGTTGAACAAAACTGTTAGCGCCGCCGGCGAGGATTAAGCCTACACAAAACCAAATAAAACTATGTTGGAGTATTGCAGCGCCAGCGATCGTAATACCGAAAAATCCTAAAATTGCTCCGACCATGAATCCTCGCTGCCGACCGATTTTGAACATCAGCAGTGATGCGGGTCCTGCCAATAATGCAACGCCCACGTTGAAACCGCTGACCGGCAGTGTCGCAAGAGATTTGTCTTCAGTTAGGAGATAGGCGCCGGCGAGTCCACCCAGTGAAATCACGATAGGTGCTACTGAGGCGTTGATCGCGCTTAAGAGTGCATAAAGATTCGCGATTGCTAGGGTGTTGGTGGGAAATTTCATATGTGACGAGAGGTCTTAGTTTTTCTGCTGAAATGCTTGAAGTGCAGTAGGATAAACCCCAATCACAACGAATAATACAACTGAGTTTTCCATGCCGACATTAGATGACATCGGATCATATCGGATCCGGCCTAACCCAAGTGATCCAAAGCTCTCACGAGTTATCGCGGGAGTTGACCAATATGGCCAGCCAACCGAAACATCTGTGATTGAGGAGCGTCCTCTCACAATTTATCTCAACTCCCAAGAAATCGTTACAGCCATGACCATTGGCGATTACCCTGAATATCTTGCAGTTGGATTTCTTAAAAACCAGGGCATGTTGAAATCCGATGATGTGATCGAAGTGGTCGAATACGACGAAGAATTGGATGTCGTTGTCGTTCGGACAGAGCGTGAATCGAATTACGAAGACAAGTTGAGTAAGAAAACACGGACATCAGGTTGTGCCGTGGGAACCGTATTTGGCGATATGATGGAAGGTGTCGATCAAGTGAAATTGGCGGCAACTCCTGTCCATACATCATGGATCTATCACTTGAGTCATCTCATCAATCGAACACCAAGCTTGTATCTCGAAACAGGTGCCATCCATGGAACGGTTTTGTGCGAACGGGATGAGCCCTTGGTGTATATGGAAGATGTTGGTCGACATAATGCGGTGGATAAGATTTCAGGTTGGATGCATCTAGAAGGTGTGTCCCCCGAAAATAAGATGATGTACACCACTGGGCGCTTAACTTCCGAGATGGTAATTAAAACTGCTCTGATGGGTATACCGGTTTTAGTGAGTCGTTCGGGATTTACTGCATGGGGTGTTGATATCGCCAAGCAAGTCGGTCTGACCTTGATCGGACGGATGCGTGGTCGCAAGTTCATTTGTTTAAGCGGCGAAGAGCGTTTGGTCTACGACACCGATCCTGATTCGGTTCCAGAAGAAGATAAAAAGCATCGTCGAAAGAGTGCTCTCGATGAGTGATCGGATTCTTGGAGTTGTTCTTGCTGGTGGGTTAGCCACCCGCATGGGAGGGTCTGATAAGGGACTCTTGCAGCTCGGACAACAAACGATCCTTGACGAAGTCCTGGAGCGATTCAAACCGCAGGTTGATGATATTGTCTTAAACGTGAATGGTGATCCGAGCCGATTCGCTGCCTTTGGTTTGCCTTCTATCGCTGACTCACTTGGAGGGTATCTCGGCCCGCTAGCAGGGGTACTCTCTGCACTTGAATATGCTCGAGAGCATCGATTTGATTGGGTTGCTTCAGTTGCCGCAGACACTCCATTTTTTCCGATTGATTTCGTGTCTAAATCGCTCGGGAAGGCAGCTGAGTTAAAGGCTCCAGTCATTCTCGCATCAAGCTTTGATTATGAAAAAGCGAAATGGATGCGTCATCCGACCTTTGGGATTTGGCATGTATCACTGGAGGGTAGCCTGCGCGATGCGTTGCAAAGCGGCATCCGAAAGATTGTCATCTGGACGGATTCGGTTGGTGGCTCTGAGATTCAATTCGCCCATGAATCTAGCTCTCTTGATCCATTCTTTAATGTGAATACACCGGAAGAGCTCGTGATTGCTCAACAAGGAGCTCAATGATGAATACCCCCGTGTTTGGTGTTGTTGGATGGAAAAACTCTGGAAAAACCACGCTGACAGAGCGGTTGGTGTCGGAGTTTACAGCGAGAGGGCTTACCGTCTCCATGGTCAAGCATACGCATCACAATGTCGATGTGGATCGGCCTGGAACAGACAGTTATCGGCATCGGGTCGCTGGAGCACAAGAAGTGATGTTGGCTGGCGGCTCTCGGTTTGCGTTAATGCATGAGTATCGCGACCAGCCTGAATTTGAATTGGGTGAACTCTTGAGTCGAATGGCGCCTTGTGACTTGGTTTTGGTCGAGGGATTTAAAAAGACCCCTATCTCAAAAATTGAAGTGCATCGTAAGGAGCGTCAAACCAGTTTGCTCGCAGAAGATGATTCGTCAATTGTCGCTGTTGCCGCTGATTGTGAGATTGCAAGGATTGATATCCCGGTGTTTGATCTCAACGATATAACTTCGATCGCTGACTTTATTTGGAATCAAATACATGCCTGAAATCCAGCCGCCACCACTTCGAAATGATTGCTTTGCACTGCCACCAGGAGTTGATTGGACACCTGTGGATGAGGCTAAAAAGCTTCTGAAAGAGGCGCTGTCAACGGTCGTTAGTTCTGGCCATCGTATTCCAGTGGAAGATGCCTGTGACCGTATCTTATCGAGTGATGTCGGGGCAGTACGATCAAATCCACCAGGATCGAACTCTGCTGTTGATGGTTATGGGTTTGCGGGCCCCATCCTTGACGGTCCCCAGATCATGGATCTGTGTGAGGGGCGTGCGGCGGCAGGGGTTCCCTTTTCTGGCCGGGTTGAAAAAGGGCAAGCAGTGAGGATTCTGACCGGGGCGATTTTACCGGAGGGTGTTGATACGGTTGTGCTTGAGGAAGATTGCACAATCGAGCCTGATCGCATTGCATTCAATGGGCCTCTAAAGCAGTGGTCAAATACCCGTGAAGCGGGCGAGGATGTGATTGTCGGAACTCCGATATTCAAAGCAGGCCGGCGATTGACTGCGACAGATCTCTCGCTTCTTGCATCTGCAGGCGTTGCTGAAGTTGAAGTGTTTTCTCGATTGCGTGTTGGTGTGTTGTCCACTGGCGATGAATTACGGAAGCCTGGTCAGCCAGCAGACGATTGGCAAATTTATGATGCTAACCGCTTAATGCTCCTTTCGATGGTGCGCGATCTGGGGTTTGAAGCTATAGATCTAGGCCTTGTGGAAGATGTACGTGATACGGTTCGCAATACTCTGAATGAAGGTGCCAATCTGTGTGATCTCATTATTACCTCGGGCGGCGCTTCAGCTGGAGATGAGGACCATATTTCTGCGATTTTGAAGTCCGAAGGTCAATTGACCAGTTGGCGTATTGCACTGAAGCCAGGTCGACCCTTGGCACTTGGTGTCTGGAATGGGACTCCTGTGATCGGCCTTCCCGGCAATCCAGTTGCAGCCTGGGTTTGCACCATGGTTTTTGGGCGGCCTGCGATGGAAGTGTTAGCGGGTGGCGTCTGGAGAGAGCCGCGTGGCTATGAGGTCATCGCCAATTTCAAAAAAAATAAACGCCGTGGACGCTCCGAGTACCTGCGAGCACGCATGAACTCTGAGGGTCGAGTGGACGTCTTTCCATCTGAGGGGTCAGGTCGGATCTCAAGCATCAGTTGGTCTGAAGGGCTTGTCGAGATTGGCTTTGAGGAAGAAATGATCGAACCGGGCGCAGTGGTTCGATACATTCCGTATGCTGAGTTTTTAAGACCGTCTCAGTCGACTGATCCGTGAACAGCAAAGGCTTCTAGTGAAGCGCTTTGAGGGCTATTGAATCGAAATGATTCATGAACTCCTGTTTCATTCAGTGTGCGACTTACCATCAAGAGCGTGTTGTCATCATGGTCTTCACACATGCTCTGCATGTGATCGAGTTCATCTTTGGCAACGGGTAAGGCGGCATTTAAATCAGGTGCTCCATAATGGTCAATGAAGTGTTGTGCGAGTTTCTGCGTCAAAGCTTCATATTCACTATCGGTGATTGATGTCACTGCAACGAATGTTGCTCGGCCAAACGATTCGAGCGATAGCCAACCATTTGAAAAAGCTTGGCGTGGTTTGCCAGTAAGCTTGCTTTCATCCCAGTTTGAGAACTCAAAGCCTCCACTGATTGCCCATTCGCCCGCATCTGCTGGTCGCTCGAACACATTGTCATCGGATTCATCAAGTCGGATTGTGCGTGCTAGTTTCATGGTGCCATCTCGTCAATTAAATGATGAATGCTGGTTATTCCGTCTCGTTTGAGTAAAAGACTTCCGTTTCCATCGGTACCAACAAATGTACCTTCATTCGGATAAACCACATCTGAACCAATTGAGTCACATTTTGCTCTCCAGTGATCTTGGATCGCTTGATAACCTCTTTCTTCAAATGAGTTGAGCCATACCAGTGAGTGACGAGACCAACTCTCGATGACTTGTGGAACGGTGAGTTCGACGCAACCCTCTTCGTGCAACCACGTTTGCGATGGATCTGATCCAGGCTCAATTGATTCTGGTCTTACAAATGGGACCGTTAAGCCCACCACTAACCAATCGGGAACGGAGTCTGGGTCAGTCGTTGAGGCTTTGAATCGAAGTTCCCCGCACCGCGCTGCGTTCACTTTAAAATGGCATGGCCATACGAAATGGACGGCGAGCTCAGGCGGTCCAAGTGCACCTATACTATCGGCAAGCGATAACATCAGTGCATGGATAACGGAGATGCTATCTTTTAGGGCCAATTCAGGTGCAAGCGTGATCGCTGCGCGCAATGTTTCAGAGTCTTCGGCATAAAACACCGTGCCTGGATCACAGCCCATCATGGATGCGCCAACCGCTTTGATGAACGGATCAACGTCCTTGGATACTTTTTCTCCGGATAACAGGGGAGGAAACGTTGGATCGGTGATCACTTCTCCGAAGATCACTTCAGGACCTCACTTGCAATTAACTGATCAGCAATATCAAGGAATGCCTTTGCTTGCGGGCTCGAAGGCTTCGAGACCACCATCGGTACACCACCATCAGACGCAACTCGAATTGCGAGATCGAGTGGGATTTCACCGAGGAATGGCATGCCCTGTTTCTCGGCTTCTGCCTTTGCGCCACCGTGTCCGAATGGGTGGTGTTCTTTACCGCAACCATCACAAACGAATGACGCCATATTCTCAACAAATCCAAGCAGTGGCACATTCATCCGTTTGAACATGTCGATCCCTTTTTTGGCGTCGAGTAGTGCGATATCTTGTGGCGTCGAGACAATGACAGCTCCCGTTACGTTGACTTTTTGACTCAGTGTCATTTGCACATCACCAGTCCCAGGTGGAAGGTCAACAAGAAGGACATCAAGTTGCCCCCACTGAACCTGCCCTAACATTTGCTGGAGTGCGCCCATCAGCATGGGCCCGCGCCAAATCAGAGCCTCGTCATCAGGCATCATTAGGCCGAGGGACATTACGGTTACACCGTGGTTCCTGAGCGGCAGAATTGTTTGGCCATCTGGGCTCGATGGTCGGCCGCTCACACCAAGCATTCTTGGCTGACTTGGGCCATAGACATCAGCATCCAGCAGTCCTACTTTGAGGCCGCGCATTGCAAGCGCCACCGCAAGATTCGCTGAAACGGTCGATTTGCCTACACCACCTTTGCCTGATGCGACTGCGACAATATGCTTAACGCCTTTGACCTCAAGCGGTGGTTGCGCTTCTTTTTTTGGGGCCTGTCCGCCGCCATCAGTTGCGATAACACCTGCATCTTTAAATTGGGGATTGCTCACTTCTATGTCCTGTTGTTTTGTTATGGGAGCTCGACTGAGCCTTTCACTTCATGGTGAAGGTCAACCTCATCGCAGCTCAGTGTGACTGTCAAATTGATACTTGTTAAGTCTGAGCCTGACTCAATTGCGCGCACAGCCTCTTCGATTTTTTGCTGCGAAGTTACACCCACTGATTTTAAAAACTTACGCATTGAAAGGTTGAAGTTATCTTCGCTCATGTCTATCTCCTGTGTCATGATAGTTGTGACGTGTCTCAATCTTACGAGGTGGTGTCAATTGATTAGAAAAACAATAAAACTCATTACAGTCGCATGTTTCAGTGCTTTGATGGTCGGACAATCTGGCGCCTTCGCGTTGAGTTTGTCCCACGATAAGGTGATTCCAGCGGAACTGATCCAATACGTTGTTCCTCGGTTTTCCTTGAAGACTCGTATTCGTTTTGATCGAGTCGATAGCGTTGGTGACATTCAGTTTGTAACGGAGCGTCCAGAGAGCGGTACCCAAGTGCTCGAATTGATCTCTGGCGAAATGGTTTACATCCGTGCGATGGGGGAGGCGGCTCAGAGCCCCGAATATCGAGCGTTCGTCGATTGGCTTGTGAGTGATCCGGGTCGAGCAACGATTGCTGACTTTCGGATCGACGGTCGGCAGATTGCAATTCCTGCTGAGGCCCAAGAGGCCGCACCTGTTGAAATCGTCATTGTTGGTGATCGCGACCATGGGCGAGAGCTTTCGTGGAGTCACTGTCGTCGATGTCATAAAGTCGATCGGGCTGACAAATATGCAGGAATTGGCAATGCGCCTTCGTTTCATGCGATGCGATCGTTTGATGACTGGTACCTGCGTTTTTCGACCTTCTACACAGTTTCTCCGCACAAGGCGCTGATTTCGGTCAAAGGCTCCGGGATAGAAAAGAATCGCGAGTTGATCACGATTGCACCGATTGACCTTCAAATGAGTGACATCAACGACATCTTGGCGTTTGTGCATTCGTTGACACCGCTCGACCTGGGCAAACCGATCCAATTCAATCCCTAGCTATCGAGATAGTCATCGGTCGTCCGCACTCGCGGACGATCTGGGCCGCGAAGCGGAGCATTGTCATCGTGATATTGCGCATTCACGCGGCAGTCATCGCACATCTTCACGAGTCTTGTGTTGTCCGAATTGGTGTACATCCAATGATTGCCTTCGAGCTTTTCGATGATGCGCTCGATCGTGGATTTCACACCGAACGGACGTCCGCATTCTATGCATTCGAATGGATCTTCACCATGTAGAGACACTTGCTCGAGCGTCTGCTTGCCAAAACTCAATTGTGGTTTGAGTGTGATCGCTTGTTCTGGGCAGGTGTTAGCGCATAATCCACACTGCACACATGCATTTTCAACGATGTTAATTTCAGGTCGGTCTGATCGATCATTCAGTGCCCCAGTTGGGCACTGAGAGACGCAGGCGAGGCATAAGGTGCACTTGTCTGAATTGACTTCAATCATGCCGTATGGGTCGCCATGCTCAAGCGCAACGGAAATTGCTGATTCGCCGTCATGATCAAGAAATGCTGCCATAACTCGCTTTGCGACCTCTCGGCGGCCGCCAAGCAATGCAACTTCTTCATGCTTGAGAGCCGGCATGCGTGTTCCGAATAATGCAGATTCGAGCGATGCGATATCTGTTACTTCCACAACCCGTGCGCGTTCAGGGTCAACCCGCGTTGCACTAAGCAACCGATGCGTGAGTGCGGATTGATTTGCGATCGCTGTTTTCGCTGTTTTTGGCGATTTTAAGATCAATGCTTCACTTGCACCTGCAGCTAAGGTCGCCAAGAGTTCTGCGTGACCGATTAATTCGACGTTATCCACTTCATAGGGAATTACATCAGCGGGCAAGCCTTGGCTAAAGCGCGCAGACTCTGCGATGAGGTTGCGCCCGAAACTACGGTCGACAAATAACACTCGAGGTGGGATTTCGGCATGCGTCGTAAATGTTTCAATTAACGTTTTCAAACGTTCCACCATAAACTCAAACGGTGGATCGTCGTACACAATAGCTCCCGTCGGGCAGACGGATGCGCAGCCGCCGCAGCCGCCACACATATCTGGATCAACGTAGACCCCATCTCCGTTGGACCGAATTGCTTTGGCGCCGCAGGTATCAACGCAACGTGTACAACCAGTTTTCTGAGAACGCGAGTGGGCGCAAATTGAGCCCTCGTATTTCACGTATAACGGTTTTTCGAAGGTCCCAACCAAAGCTTTCGCTTGAGCTCCGAGGAGTGTTAGCCTCAGTGCGTCTGCGTTTGGGGCTCGTAGGTAGCCGTCACGCGTTGCTTCTGCTGCAAGGAGTGATTCCTCAGAAACAAGATCAATAACGATATCGCAGTTTGAGGATGCGGTGTCCTTTGGAGGTGTAAATTGAGTTGCTCCGCGCCCTGTCGCAATCAAGGTAGCAAATTGCGTGAATGCGACATCAAAAGCGCCCAAGCCGCCCGAAATGGACTGAATTTTGCCAGTTGCCAAATCATAGTTGGTCGACGGGCTTACGTTATCTGGCGCGTTCTCCAAAACACATGTTACGGCCAATTCTTCACCGAGCGTTTCAGCAAACGACAACACGCTCGAATCTTTCGCAATAATTAAACATGTACCTGATGAGGTGACCTCTCGTGCTTTTGTGCCGGGCCTGTCGAGCGTGGCATCTGCTAGAAGAGCTAATTGCTTGGCTTCGATAATCGATTCTTTTTCACCTTGAGCCGTCCAACCTGCCCGATCTCTCAAGTCAATAAGATCTAGAGACGCTTTCAGGGCGTTTTCTGCATGCAGCTCTTCAGTCAGTTGCTCAAAGATTTGGGATTGTTGCTCACATGCAAATACGACTTGGTCACGCTGTGAGAGAGCGGCGACAGCAACATCAAGATCATTTCCACACAGTTGGTCGGTGAGGATGACATCATCAAATCCCTGGCTTTTGAATGCTTCGGGGTCGTACTTGAGACTGCTATCGCAGCTGCACAGAATCAGGGTTTTGTTAGCTTTCATAGTTGTGGGGCTATTTTTTTCATTTGTTGTCACCATAGACTACCCTCAGTAAGGGCGAAAATGACAAAAAGAAGACCTCAAGGTGAAAAATCTGTGAGTGACCCAAAACAACCAATCGATCAATCCGACCTGTTTGCGGCGCGGATGATCACCATGCCAGTCGGGATCATTGTTAGCAAGCATCCCGGTGTGACGCGCTGGGCATCTGAAATATGGAAGCCTTCGGGTTTAATTCCAGGGGCAGATATCGCCCATTGGGTTGAGCTTCGTTCGGAAGGTGATGTGACGCAATATCATGCGCGAACGTTGCCTTTGACTCTTCATAGAGCGGAGGTCGAAGCCTATCGTGTCGCATTATCGATGGATGTGCCCTCGGCATTTGTGATTCTCGACGAAGATGAGTCTGGCGACACGCCTGGTGGATGGGAAGTGTCTGATGTGACGCTCTCGCCATATGATGCCCAGGATCTCCTAGATAGTGGTTTCAGTCTTGTCGAACCTGTTCCGATTCCCCCGGTGATAGTCAGTTGGGCGCAGCAATTTGTTGACCATCATTTTGTTGAAGAGCCGTTTAAAAAGAGAAAGCGCGATCGTTTGGATGTCGACCAGGTTGATGAAGGTATAGGTGATCCGCGCGTCAGTCAGGTCAGTGATGTGTATTTGTCTCCAGCATCGTTGCGCAAGAGGAAGAAACATTGAGCGAGGATAAAGGTTTTTTATCGCGTTGGTCTGATCGCAAACTGAAGGCCGATTCTGAAGAATCTGAAGTAGCGCTTCCCGATTCTCTGCCTGAGAAAACGCCTGAAGACGAGTTTGAAGGTAAATCAGACGAAGATATTCTATCGATGTTGGAGTTGCCTGAGCCGGAAACCCTAAAACTTGGTGATACTGTCGAGAAATTCATGGATGGTCGTGTTCCTGAACGTATCAGAGCGCGAGCACTGCGGGCGTTTTGGAAAACAAATCCAGTGCTTGCAAATATCGATGGCCTTGATGAGTACTGCGAGGATTACACCGACGCTGCGACAGTTGTTGAGAATCTGCAAACTATTTACCAAGTTGGCAAGGGGTATGCTGTTCAGGCTCTAGATGCACTCGAGTCACTTGCCGAAGATGAAATGGAAGTCGAAGCAATTGAGTCAGTTGATCAAAGTATCACCAGCCGTGAGACAAAGAGGCTCGAGTCCAACGAAGCGCTGAGCGAAGAGGCTAATAACTCCGCGCGAGATTCCGAAACAATTGAGACTGATTCATCTGATCACGAGACGCAAGCCGAGCAGATAGCGTCAGCTGAGCCGGTGCCGCCGCGTCCGCGTCGTATGCAGTTCCAGTAAATTTCTTGCAAAACTAGACAAAAGGGGTACGATTTAGTGTTACGGAATATTAAAACGCTAGGGAATGGCCGCTCGACAACACGTGTGAGTGATTATAAATGACCGTAAATGCAACAATCGAGATGAATACACCGCCGATCGCGCCTGAAGATCAGGTGCGGGCGAGCCTGTATGCGTTGCTTGGCAATGTGTTGCTTCAAATACCGGATCAAACAACTTTGGATCAGCTCGCCGCTCTCGAAGGAGAAGTTGGTGATGTTGGGTCTGCCATCAATACGCTCTCACATATTGCTAAATCGATGACGCCGGCATCTATTGAGCGAGAATACAACGTGTTGTTTATAGGCGTAGGTCGTGGGGAAGTCCTTCCATACGCGAGTTATTACCTCACTGGTTTCTTGCATGAAAAGCCGCTTGCCGACCTTCGCGCGAAGATGCGTGAGTTGGGCATCCAGCGGAAGCAAGGAATCTCAGAGCCTGAAGATCATTTGGGCGCGTTGTGTGAAATGATGGCAGGCATGATCACAGGGGCCTTTGGGCAACCGACGCCCCTTCAAACACAAAAAGAATTTTTCAATGCGCACATTGCCCCTTGGGCAGCGCATTGTTTTAGCGATCTCGAAAAGGCGGAAAGTGCAGTGCTCTATGCACCTGTTGGCTCCCTAGGCCGACTATTGATGGGTATTGAGCAGGAATCTTTCCGTATCGAGTAGGCCGAAAGGCAATAGTACGTGTGAAAGCACAACAAGGAGATGTTCATGAGTGAACAGAAAACAACACAGGCAGGGCGCCGTGGCTTCTTGAAACTTGTGACAACTGGGTTGCCGGTTGCAGCAGTGGCTGCAACAGCGGGAACGCAGGTGTTAGCAAGCCCTGAAGCAGAGATTCGTCAAGATAGTGGTCTTCGTAAGAATGAGCACTATAAGAAGTATCTCGAAACAGCACGGTTCTAATAAAAACGAATGACCTCAGGTTGCATTTGGCCCTGATTAGTCATTCACAGAAATCCTGAGGAGGATTTTCATGTTAAGGAAAAAGGCGAATGGGGTTGCAGTTGGCTCCCAAGTGTCATCCTTACTGAAGAACGTGGCCTCTCACAAAATGGACCGTCGTACGTTCTTGCGTTCGACTGGTTTAGCAGTGGGTGGTTTGGCTGCGTTTTCGATGACGCCACGTTCGGTGGAGGCTGCGGCTTCTGCATCGAGCGATGCGAAAACTGAAATTAAGAAGAGCGTTTGTACGCACTGTTCAGTGGGCTGTACGGTCCAAGCTGAAGTGCGTGATGGCGTATGGGTTGGACAGGAGCCTGGTTGGGACTCTCCGTTTAACCTTGGTTCACATTGTGCAAAAGGTTCTGCGGTCCGCGAACTTGGCCATGGTGAGCGCCGTCTGAAGTATCCAATGAAGTTGGTCAATGGTACCTACACCCGTATTTCATGGGAGCAGGCGATCAATGAAATTGGCGATCAGATGCTTAAGATTCGCGAAGAAAGCGGTCCAGACAGTGTGTACTGGTTGGGTTCTGCGAAGACAAACAACGAGCAGTCATACCTGTATCGTAAGTTTGCTGCTTACTGGGGCACGAATAACGTTGACCACCAGGCGCGAATCTGTCACTCAACCACTGTAGCTGGTGTTGCGAACACTTGGGGCTATGGTGCGATGACTAACTCGTACAACGACATCCACAACTCAAAAGCAATTTTCCTGATTGGTGGTAACCCTGCAGAAGCACACCCTGTGTCATTGCAGCACATCATGAAGGCGAAAGAGCAGAACAATGCTCCGGTGATTGTTTGTGATCCACGCTTCACTCGTACAGCTGCTCATGCTGATGAGTATGTCCGTTTCCGTCCAGGTACAGACGTAGCGCTGGTTTGGGGTATCTTGTGGCACATCTTCGAAAACGGCTGGGAAGACAAAGAGTTCATCCGGACGCGTGTTTGGGGTATGGACGACATCAAAAAAGAAGTCGCCAAGTGGACTCCAGAAGAAGTTGAGCGCGTAACAGGAACTCCTGGCTCACAGCTTGAGCGTGTGGCTCGTACATTGGCTAATAACCGTCCAGGCACTGTGATTTGGTGTATGGGTGGTACTCAGCATCACAATGGTAATAACAACACGCGCGCGTACTGTATTCTTCAGTTGGCTCTTGGAAACATGGGCGCTTCTGGCGGCGGTACGAACATCTTCCGCGGCCACGATAACGTTCAGGGCGCAACGGACTTGGGTGTTCTTGCGAACACATTGCCAGGCTACTATGGTCTAGCTGCAGGTTCTTGGGCGCATTGGGCTCGTGTCTGGAATGAAGATCTTGACTGGTTGAAGGGCCGCTTCGCGACCATGAAAACCAAAGATGGTAAGACTAAGACCATGATGAACGAGCACGGTATCACGGTGTCTCGTTGGATCGATGGTGTCTTAGAAGCGAAAGAAAACCTTGGTCAGCCAGATAACACCCGCGCGATGGTGCTTTGGGGTCACGCTCCAAACTCACAAACTCGTCAGGTGGACATGAAGGCTGCGATGGAGAAGTTGGATCTTTTGGTTGTGGTTGATCCGCATCCAACAGTATCAGCAGTCCTCCATGATCGGAAAGATGGTGTTTACCTACTTCCAACGACCACTCAGTTTGAAACGTATGGCTCTGTCACAGCGTCAAACCGCTCAATCCAGTGGCGCGAAAAGGTGGTTGAACCACTGTTCGAATCGAAGCCAGACCACGTGATCATTAAGTTGTTTGCAGATAAGTTCGGATTTACTGATCGTCTATTCCGCAACATCAAGGTCAATGGTGACGAGCCTTTGATCGAAGACATCACGCGTGAATTCAACAGCGGTATGTGGACGATTGGTTATACCGGTCAGTCTCCAGAGCGTTTGAAAGCACATATGGCTAACCAACACACATTCGACAAGACGACGCTTCAAGCTGTTGGCGGTCCGTGTGATGGGGATTACTACGGTATGCCATGGCCTGCATGGGGAACACCTGAGATGAAGCATCCAGGTACACCAAACCTTTATGACATGTCGAAGCCAGTATCGAAAGGTGGTTTGACCTTCCGTGCACGTTTCGGTGTTGAAAGAAATGGTGAAAACCTCTTGGCTGAAGGTGTCTACTCAGCTGGATCAGAGATCAAAGACGGCTATCCAGAGTTCACAATGCAAATGCTAATGGACTTGGGCTGGGATAAAGATCTTACGGCTGAAGAGCGTGCGACGATTGAAAAAGTTGCTGGTCCTAAGACGAACTGGAAAACCGACCTTTCTGGCGGCATCCAGCGTGTTGCGATCAAGCATGAGTGTGCACCATTCGGTAACGCAAAAGCACGTTGTGTTGTCTGGAACTTCCCAGATCCTGTGCCATTGCACCGAGAGCCGTTGTACACGAACCGTCGCGATCTCGTGAAAGATTATCCAACATACAAGGATCGTCATTTCACGCGTGTCCCAACTTTGTATGAATCAATCCAGAAGCAAGACTTCTCGAAAGATTTCCCAATCATCCTGACTTCAGGACGTTTGGTGGAATACGAAGGGGGCGGTGACGAAACGCGTTCAAACCCATGGCTTGCTGAGCTACAGCAGGAAATGTTCGTTGAGGTGAATCCTCGTGATGCGAACAATCTTGGTGTACGCGATGGCGAAATGGTCTGGTTGGAAGGCCCAGAGGGCGGAAAGGTAAAAGTGAAAGCAATGGTCACAGAGCGCGTCGGCGTCGGTGTAGCCTTCATGCCATTCCACTTCGGCGGTATGTTCCAAGGCGAAGACCTTCGTGCTAAGTACCCGGATGGAGCTGATCCATACGTACTTGGTGAATCAGCAAACACAGCGATGACATATGGCTACGATTCGGTGACCCAAATGCAGGAAACCAAAGCGAGCTTGTGTCGAATCATGCCAGCGTAAGGAGGATAAATTATGTCATTAGGTGGAAAGGCGAGAGCCAAGTTCCTATGCGACTCCGAGCGCTGCATTGAATGTAACGCTTGTGTAACAGCATGTAAGAACGAAAACGAAGTGCCCTGGGGCATTAACCGTCGTCGCGTGGTAACCATCAATGATGGTAAGCCAGGTGAGCGGTCAATCTCTGTGGCTTGTATGCACTGTTCAGACGCGCCTTGTATGGCAGTCTGTCCTGTTGACTGTTTCTACCAAACAGATGACGGGATCGTATTGCACTCGAAAGACCTGTGTATCGGTTGCGGCTACTGCTTCTACGCGTGTCCGTTCGGTGCACCACAGTTCCCGCAAGCGGGTAACTTCGGTTCACGAGGCAAAATGGATAAGTGCACATTCTGTGCCGGTGGTCCTGAAGAGGACAACTCGCAGGCTGAATTCCAAAAGTACGGAAGTAACCGTATCGCGGAAGGCAAGTTGCCTGCGTGTGCCGAGCAGTGCGCGACCAAAGCACTTTTGGCCGGCGACGGTGACGACGTAGCAGCGATCTATCGCGAACGCGTTGTAACACGTGGCTTCGGTTCAGGTGCTTGGGGCTGGGGAACCGCCTACGAGAAGAAAGGCGGCTAACAGCCAAACGGACGGCGGGGTTCGCCCCGCCTGTCTGTTTTATCAACTCAACAACGATTCCTGAGGTCGTCATGAATTTAAAGGTAGTAGGTGCGTGTTTAATCGCACTATTGACGTTTGCTGTGACTCCGGCTTATTCCCAAGACGAGGGTCAACGTGCATCGACAGGCGGAGCGCAGACGCTAGAGGATATTCTTGCGCGGCAGAAAGGACTCAAAGTCGACGAATCATTTCGTCGTGATAATTTAGGAAACCCAGAGAATGCCCAGCCTATTTCAGGCAATTTGGGATCATTGGGTGGTGTTTCAAACTCTGACATTTATCGCGGAATTCGTTATTCAGAGACGGATGTCAAAGTCTCGAATAATGGTCCGGCCGCTGAAATTCTCGTTCAAGACGGTGGAATGGATTGGTTGCTCACGCGCGAAGGCAGTATTCGAGCGTACGCGGGATACGGTATCGGGGGCATTATCTTGGCCCTTGTGATCTTCTATTATGCCCGCGGCCGGATGACCATCGACGGCGGTCCATCTGGGCAAACGATCGAGCGATTCAAAGCATTTGAGCGATTTGGACACTGGTGTCTCGCTGGGTCTTTCATCATGCTCGCATGTACGGGACTGCTCTTGTTATTCGGGCGTTCAGTTATTATCCCGATTTTCGGGCATGAAGCGAACTCGGCTATCGCTACGTTTTCCATTTGGGTTCACAACAATATTGCCTGGGTCTTTATGGCAGCGTTGGTTGCGATTTTCGTAATGTGGGTAGCTCATAACATCCCGAACAAACTTGACCTCGTTTGGTTTGCCAAAGGCGGCGGAATTGTCGGTCACGGTCACCCATCTGCGAAAAAGTTCAATGGCGGTCAGAAGCTCATCTTCTGGATGACAATTGTACTTGGCGCATCAGTCTCGATGTCAGGGCTTTCGTTACTGTTCCCGTTCGAGCTGCCAATGTTTGCTAAGACATTCGGAATCATCAACTCCTTTACGGGTGTGGGATTGCCGACTGAGCTTTTACCTCACGAAGAAATGCAGCTCGCACACTTGTGGCATGCGATTGTGGCAATCACGATGATCATCGCGATCATTGCTCACATCTATATTGGCAGCGTCGGTATGGAAGGGGCATTTGATGCAATGGGTAATGGCCAGGTCGACCTCGAGTGGGCGCGCCAACACCATGACCTATGGGTTGAAGAGGAAGAGGCCAAAGGTGCACCGATTCGCCAAACGGGAGACTTACGATGAAAACGATGTTTGCAGCATTTGCATTCACAATCGCAGTTTCTTTTGGTGCTTACTTCGTTCTAAGCGAGATGGGATTCTCATCTGCAGAAGTTCAATCGGCACCATCAGTTCGACTTGATTAATCAAGTGATCGTGGACCTGGAGATCGACGTCGTCGGTCTCCGGTGTCCACTTCCCGTATTAAAGTTAAAAAAGCGTATTGAGCCGTTACAGCCAGGCTCCGTGGTGAAGTTACTGACAAGCGATCCAACGACTTTGAAAGACGTCCCTGCGTATTGCGAACTTGCTGGGCATCTGATTATTTCGATGGCTCATGACTCTTCACCCTATGAATTTATAATAAGGAAGGCTGGCCACAAGGGATAACAGAAGCTGAGCTTGGAGATCAGTATGCGTAGTGTTGTTCTATTTTTAGCGACCATCACCCTAACACTCAATTCCGTCTTAGCGTTCGACCGCTACACAGCCCACGGTGGGCCGATTAAAGGTCTCGCTTACTCAGCAAATCTTGGTCTCCTTGTCAGTACAAGCTTCGATTACACAGCGGTCGTCTGGGATACTGGCGAAATGGTCGAGCTGAAACAGCTCGTGGGACATAACGCCGCGGTGAATACTGCGGCATTCTCGCCAGATGGCCAGTGGCTCGCAACCGCAGGCGACGATAACCAGATTCTTCTCTGGGCTATAGATGAACTAAAGAAACCCAATACAACACCCGAACCGTTCGCTCTCAATGGACATACCGCCAAGGTTATTCATCTTAAATTCGATGATACAAGCAGTCGGCTTGCATCATCGAGCTGGGATCGAAGTGTCGGCGTATGGGATTTAGCAACCAAATCGAATATTCAATTCCTGCGAGGCCATGAAGGACCAGTCAATGCAGCGCAATTCGGGCCAAACCAAGAACGCCTCTATTCTGCTGGCACCGATGGACACATTCGATTGTGGAACTTGGAAACTGGGGAATACATCCGAAGCGTCGTGAAAAACGGATTTGGTGTGAACGTCATGGAGATCTCTCCCGAGCTGAACCTACTTGCGTTTGGTGGATCCAATGGAGTCATGAAAACGATCAGTCTTGATAATACTGGACCCGGGTCAGATCTGTGGGTCGGTGGCCCTCCGGTTCTCGCCATCTCGATTGATAGTGCATCTCAGAAAATGGCCTTTGGTACAGCGGAGGGGCGGATCGTGATAGCAGATGCGGCTGTTGGTGAAATACAACACGACTTCAATGCAGTCAAAGGACCTGTTTGGGCAATGGCTTTGGGCGAAGGATCTGAAACATTGTTTTTCGCTGGCCTTGATGATTGGGTGACAAAAATCTCTCTCAATGACTTTATCGTTCCGCATCCCCTCGCTGAGCGTGACCGTCGCTTTCATCCAGATCAGCCAATCGATAACGGGCAAAAACAATTCGCCCGCAAATGTAGTGTTTGTCACAGTCTGACCCCATCGAGTAAACGTCGCGCAGGTCCTACTCTGTATGGTGTCTTCGGTCGCAAAGTTGGCGCGGTTGACGATTATCCATATTCGAAAGAATTGTTGGAGATGGATTTGGTGTGGAATGAAGAAACCATTGATCTGTTGTTCAGAGATGGTCCTGATGTTGTGACACCTGGATCAAAAATGCCCGTGCAACGGATCAAAGGAGCGCAAGACCGCGCCGATCTGATTAGCTATTTGAAGCGCGCTACAGCTCCCCAATGAAACGCTTTCTTGGACTGGTCCTGTTCGCGTTAACGACAGTCGCTGTTGCAGATCATGGGCCAGATACCTGGATCAAAGCCAATCGGTCAGTCGTTTCCGTATTGCCAACATGGCCCGGCTACGAAAAGCCAGGTTTTGGAGCTCCGATCGGTTCCGCACCAGAAGGCAGTGGAGTCGTATTTAGTCTGAGCGGTAATACAGCAGAGTCTTCTTACATTCTTACTGCCGCGCATGTTGTCGCGGACGCAACTAAGATTGCGGTTCGATCATATGGGGATCAACTGCTGGACGCTCGAGTAGAATGGGTCGATTTGGATACAGATATTGCGCTACTCGCAATCGATGAAAAGCTACCGGCCATCACCGTGAGTCAATCGTTACCCCCACCAGGGACACATGTGTGCGCACTTGGGAATCCTTTTGGGTTGGGTGTCAGTATGAGCTGCGGTGTGATCTCGGGCCCCAAACGTCGGAATATTGGCTTTAATCCAATCGAGGATTTCCTCCAGACAGATGCTGCGGTCAATCCCGGGTCGTCAGGGGGTGCTCTTGTGAACGCCAAGGGCGAGCTTGTTGGTCTAATATCTGCCATATTTACCAAAGGCGCTGATATTGATGCCGGAGTCAATTTTGCTATTACTAATGAGCTAATCTTGGACCGATTGAATCATTTTTTAAAGCGGTAATGTGTCAGCACACTCTGGTGTATCCTTTGCGTGATTGATTGGAAAAGAGCAAACCATTGTCAGAATTTCTCACCACCAAAGAAGTTGCAGATCTACTTCGTATCAAAGAGCGAAAAGTTTACGATTTGGCCTCTCGCGGCGAAATTCCGTGCGTTAAAGCGACTGGCAAGTTGCTTTTTCCTCGCAATGAGATCAATCACTGGATGCAACATAAGGGGATGGCTTTCGACGGCCAACCCTCGCGTCCTCAGATCATACTTGGCTCGCACGATCCTGTCTTTGAGTGGGCAATCGGTGCATCTGGATCAGGGCTCGCTTCAATGCTCAACGGGTCAATCGATGGACTGAAGCGGTATCAAGCGCGTGAGGGAATTATCTGCGGGATACATCTCGAGAATACGACGGCCCCCGGTTGGAACACTGAAATCTTGGGGGGCTATCTCGAGCAATCTGCTTCTATTTTAATGCATTGGGCCAAGCGTGATCGAGGTCTTATCATTAAGCCAGGATCCGGTATTACAGGATTTGAGTCGATTCATGGAAAACGCTTTGTCCGTCGCCAAGCGGAGGCTGGTGCGCAACAGGTCTTTGAAACGCATCTACATAAACACCAATTATCGATGGACGATTTAGATTGCGTCAGAGAGGCCCGCACCGAAACCGAAGCTGCGTTGGCGATCGTTGAGGATCAAGCCGATGTAACATTTGGCCTGAGATGCTTTGCCAGTCGATATCATCTGCAGTTCATCCCAGTGTGCGTCGAATACTTCGATTTGATTATCGATCGATATGCGTATTTTGAGCCGAATGTTCAGAAGTTGATACGTTTCGCTTCAACCGAGCAATTTCTCACCGAGGCTGCCCGCTACGAAGGGTATGATATTTCCGAATTGGGAATGATTCGGATGAATGGCGCACCCTAGGCACGGTTTAACTGCGCTGCGATACATGTCTTAGTCTGACCAATAGAAACGACCTCAACGTTCGCTTGATAGAGGTCACTCAAGTGGGCCGACGTTAAAATCTGGTGAGGAAGGCCGTGATCTTTTACTGTCCCATGACTGACGGTGGTGACTGTATCTGCTAACTGAAGGGCATGGTCTGGGTTATGAGTCGATAAAATGATCGTCCAGCCTTGGTCTGCTAGGTGCCGAATGCGCTCCAATACCCGAATTTCATTTCCAAAGTCTAGGCTTGCTGTTGGCTCGTCTAACACGAGAATCTGTGCGTCTTGTGCTAACGCACGCGCTAAGATTGTTAGCTGTCGTTGCCCCCCTGATAGCTTTGTAAATTCCTGATTTTTAAGCCCCAAAATATCAAGTGAAGCCATTGCTTGATCACAGAGTTCGATATCGCTATGGCTAGGCACTGAAAATGGTTTGATATGGCTCGTCCGTCCCATTAACACCATTTCTCCGACAGTATACGGAAACACTTGCTGCTGTGATTGCGGCACGTAGGCAAAAGTCTTGGCTCTCGCTGTTGCTGCTAATCGATGCACATCAAGTTGATTCACGAGAACCTGGCCGCTCATCGGACGAATTAAACCAATCAGTGTCTTAAACAAGGTCGATTTACCTGACCCATTGGGACCTAAAATCATGTGAAATTGTCCCGCACTTAAT
Source organism: Gammaproteobacteria bacterium LSUCC0096 (assembly GCA_008087055.1). Taxonomy (GTDB): domain Bacteria; phylum Pseudomonadota; class Gammaproteobacteria; order Pseudomonadales; family Litorivicinaceae; genus HIMB30. The sequence goes on from VIEA01000002.1 coordinate 258,662, forward strand.
TCGAGGTGCAGGTGGTCACCGAGCGGCTTTTGATACCCGATCTGAAGATTCCGGGCTGAGATCACATCCAGCTCCTTCGTGCGTGGAATAACAGCCATACAAACACAGGTGCTCCAACGAATGCAGTTAAGATACCAATTGGTGTTTCCGTTTGCGTAAGAGTTCGAGCAATGGTGTCTACTATCAGTAGAAAATTAGCGCCGATGAGCATTGCAATTGGAAGCAGCCTATTGAAGTTGGGTCCAACCAGTAATCGGGCGATGTGTGGAACCACCAATCCAACCCATCCAATGACACCTGCGATTGCAACTCCTGCAGCGGTCATGAGAGTTGCGGCGAAAATCAAAAATAGTCTTATTTTGTCCGGGTTGACGCCAAGCGCTCGTGCTTCTTCATCGCCAAGACTTAATACATTAATGCGCCAGCGCAGGAGTACCATCGGAATCAGGGCAAGAATACACAGTGGAAGAGCTCCTAAAAGATCGATTTTATCGACAGCAGCAAACGAGCCGAGTAGCCAAAATGTAATTGCTGGTAGTTGGTCGTAGGGGTCTGCCAAAATTTTCACTAAAGAAAGACAGGCGCCCGCAAGGGATCCGATAACAATTCCTGCTAACACTAGAATCAGAGTGGGCTCATGCTGCCGGATGGATGAAGCCACCAAATAGACAGCGCCTACTGTAATTAAACCACCCAAAAACGCCATTAGTTGGATACTGATAATCGACAACGAAAGGAGAATGCCAGCGGCGGCTCCAAGCCCTGCTCCGGTTGAAACCCCAAGAATATCAGGGGATACCAATGGATTTCTAAACATACCTTGGAATACGCAGCCAGCCGCCGCTAAGACCGCTCCGACTAGAACAGATGCAAGTACTCGCGGTAAACGAACTTCGGACAGTACGAGACGGATTGTTTGATCGGGTGCCTCTTCCTCAATTCCGAAATAATGAAGTAGTGCATGGATGATGTCCGAGTAATCGATAGGGTACTGTCCGATACCTGACGCAATAACGGACAGAAGTATGAGGCAGATCGCAAGTAATCCGCCCGATAGCACTGTTTGAGACTGGTTGGTTTTACCTAGTATCTCGACCATGCAATCAACTGCTGAAGGTCTGCGTCGGAGATTTCAACTTGATAAAACAGACGGTAAAAATGTCTTACTTCTTCTTCGAGGTCAAAGCTGAAATGATCCGGATAGAGGAGGCCGGTCATCCATTTGAGGCCAATGAGCCGGTTAATCGAAGGTGGTTTATCAATCCACCCGAAAGGGGCTGCTGGAGCAAAATATACCGCGCGATTTTTGACCGCACGAACCGGTTGCCACAGTGGATTTTGGTACACCTGATCATAAAATTGGCGATCCCAGGTTACGATGATATCTGGGTCGAGATCTAGGACTTCCTCAATGGACATGCTCACGAGATTTCGTTGACGGGCGATTTCGGGTCCGTAATCAGCGACATTTCGTCCGCCTGCTCTCTCGATAATTTCAGTGTTGATAGATCCTGCTACACCGGTCTCCAGACCTTCTGGGCCTCGAGCTAAATAAACGCGCGGTTTATCGTCTTCTTTTACCGTTGCGATATGTTGGTCGATTTCTGAAAACAAATTTTCGGCATACTCAGCAAGCTCTTCGCCTCTTGTTTCAACCCCTAAAATTTTGCCGAGTTGACGCAATGCTGTTGGGGTGTTTTCAAACCGTCCATCAATCAAAAGATATGGAATACCCGTTTGTTCCTGGGTTTTTTCCGCTAAGGATACGTAGGTTTGTCTAATCGATCCAAAATCGAGAATAAGATCGGGGTTCAAACCAATGACAACCTCTAGATTCGCTGTACTACCCCTGCCTGTGAGACGACCAGTGACAGGCAGATCCCGATAAGCTTCATTAATAAAAGGCCGCTCATACGCGTGGTGGGCACGCGGCCATCCTGTCAATTTTTCCGGTGCAAGCATGTATGTGATGATCGATGCCGGTGGACCCGCTGCATAGATGCGTGTAATCGTGTCGGGAACAGTAACTGTTCGTCCAGCTGAGTCTGTGACTTCAACTGCATAAGCGGTTGCTGTGGCTGCCATCATTAAGAAGGCACATTGAATAAATCGCCGCATTATTTCTCTCCAGCTGATTTGGGAATAAAACCGCCATCCTTGAGAATAATTTGCGCGTCCGTGCTGAAAAACCAATGATAAAGAGCAGATGCTTCACGATATGAAACGTTAGCTCGTCCAATTCCATAGATGCCGGTCACAGCAATCTGTTCTGGTAATTCACAGTAACTGATGTGAGGGTTGTCTTCCATTGCTGCAAGCGCGTTGGAGTAATAGGTCAGTAGAAGATCGACATCTTGAGTCTCCATGATCCACCCGTACTGATTTCGACCCGGGGGGGCATTGGGTGTTTCGCGTCCACCAGTAATCACGCGGGTTCTTCGTTCCAATGCTTCGAGAGAAATCGTTGTTGTATCACTCACTTTTTTTAAGATTTCAAAAGCATAATCACCTGCAGGATCAAGTCCTGTTGTCGACATCCCAAGGGTCAGTGATTTTTGCGTTATAGCCTGTAGTGCATTGTTCTGGTTGAGCTGGTGTTTCCGTTGGTGAACCAAAACCATTCGGTTATAGCCGAGGATATCTTCTTCTGCGAGATGATTGGTCGCACTGAGTGCTTTGGTATGTGTTGATGATGCGCTCAGAAATAAGTGGAATAGCTGTCCACCCTCGATTTTGGCTCGCAGTGATCCTGAGGGTCCAAAAACGCACTGTATTTTGAGTGTTTGCTGTGGATCATATGCCTTTAATAAGCGAGGTAGGAGGTGGGTCATGCTCCCCGGTGCAAAGATCACCAGATCCTGAGTCATGACCGCTCCTTAATGATTAGTTAGCGTTCGGGAAGAACAACTGGTTACCGCTTACTTTATAAGAAGCGATTGTGTTTTGTCCCTTGTCAGATAACAACCAATCGATGAACTTTTGGCCTGCTTCTGATTTTACAGATGGGCATTTGTCTTTGTTTACGAGGATAACGCCATACTGGTTGAACAGACGCTTGTCTCCTTCAACTTGGATTTTGAAATCGCCTTTGTTACCAAACTTGGTCCAAGTTGCTCGATCAGTCATTGCGTATGCACCCATACCAACAGCTGCGTTCAATGTCGCACCCATTCCAGATCCTGTCTCGCGGTACCATGCACCTGAAGCCGCTTTGGGGTCAGTTCCTGCAGCTTTCCAAAGACGAAGTTCAGCTTTATGTGTGCCTGAGTCATCACCTCGTGATGCGAATAACGCCTGCTTTGATGCAATCGTAGTCAGCGACTTTGAAACATCATTAGAGCCACCTACGCCTGCTGGATCAGCCGCAGGACCAACGATAACAAAGTCGTTGTACATGAGATCACTGCGCTTGACGCCATAACCTTCATTCACGAACTTTTCCTCAGATGCTTTCGCGTGGACGAGCAAGACATCACCATCGCAACGTTGCGCATTTTTGATGGCCTGGCCTGTGCCGACTGCAACCACGTTTACTGTCAGACCAGTATCTGCCTTAACTTTTGGCAAAATATAGTCATAAAGACCTGAGTTTTTAGTGGATGTCGTGGATTGGACCACGATTGATTCAGCGATGGCTAGGCTGGAAGCTAGTGGTAGTACCATAGCTAGACCGATTGATTTCATGGTTTTTGTTAGTTTCATCATGACTTCCTTTCGTCAGTTGGGGGGTTACAGCACAATTTCCCCATTGAGATAAGCTTTAGCTTCTCTCGACTGGGGCGATGTGAAGAAGGTTTCAGCGTCGGTATGTTCAGCGAGTCGACCCTGATGTAAAAAAATGATGTCCGCTCCGAGGCGCTTTGCTTGGCCGAGATCGTGAGAAATAAAAATACATTTCACACCCTGTTCGGTTGCCTCTGAAATCAAACGCTCAATAATTAGGACCGAAGCGGGATCAAGGCTTGCGGTTGGTTCATCTAAAAGTAGCAATCGTGGTTTTGTCAGAAGCGATCTCGCAAGAGCAAGTCTTTGCTGCTCTCCGCCAGAGAGCAGTCGTGCGGGCTGCAACTCTTTGCCATTGAGATGGACTTTTGCGAGTAGCTCTGTGATTTCTGTTGGTGGGGTTCCGTTCGGTGCCGCGAACTCGAGATTTTTAATCACATTGCGTCTCAGCAGCACAGCTTTTTGAAATACCATGGATTGGGATGCTGTTGTTGCTTCGTGAGGTTTGTTGAGCAGTCGGATTGATCCGCTGGTTGGTATAAGCAGTCCATGGAGGCAACGTAGGAACAAACTCTTACCAGCGCCGTTTGGTCCCATGACCATTGTTACGCCAGGAGTAAAGGACGTAACAGAAATATCATGTAAGAGTTGGTTGCCACCGATAGTCAAATTTAAATTATTCACTTCGATGTAGGGTGCGTTTGTCGCGCTCAGTGCACTGGTGTTGCTCATGGGTTCAGACTTAAACATAGGCGTTTCTGAGCCCGAAGGCACGAACAGTAGTAACTGCGGCGTTTACGATTAATGCAAGCGTCAGAAGAATGATACCGAGCGCTAGAGCGATCGCGAGTTCGCCCTTGGATGTTTCAAGTGCGATAGCTGTCGTCATGACACGTGTTAAGTGGTCAATATTGCCACCGACGATGATTACAGCGCCGACTTCTGAAATCGCGCGCCCAAAGCCAGCGAGAACAGATGTGACGAGCGAATATCGCGCATCCCAGAGATAGGTGGGAACCGCTTTGGTTAAAGGAATCCCGAGGCTTTGAAACAGATCACGGTATTCACGATGCAGGTCATCCATTACTTGATACGCGAGCGCTGCAATAATTGGCGTAATCAGTACGACCTGCGCGATGACCATTGCGGTTGGTGTGTACAGTAGGCCGAGAACGCCGAGCGGACCGGATCTGGAGAGCAAAAGGTACACGAGCAACCCCACGACGACCGGTGGGAGGCCCATTAATGAGTTCAAAATCGTGACACATGCTTTCTTGCCGGGAAATTCTGTGATTGCGAGGCTGGTGCCAATTGGAAGTCCGAGTGCAATCGAGAAAAACAACGCGGTCAGGCTGACTTGAATTGAAAGCCATAGAATTTCAAGCAACTCAGGATTGACCGAAACGATCAGTGTGAATGCTTCTGTAAATGCATCGCCAAGCATATATATGTATTTTTTTCATAGTTGGTAAATTAAACATAATTGTGAGGGTTGTAAGGAGAATTGCAACATCCATGAAAAGGAATACCATTGCAGGTAATAAAATAACGTAGGGCAATCATGCTGAATTTGCAGTTTATTCGTGAGTTTTCATCAGCATATGCTGACCTTGGAACTTTCTTGCCGTTGGTTCTGGGACTCATTGTTGTCGCAGGAATGGATCCTGTCGGACTGCTTTTAGGATTTGGTCTTTTTGCGATTGGGACTGGGCTCTACTATAAGCGACCGATCCCAGTACAGCCGATGAAGGCAGTTGCCGCGATGGGGATTGCGGGTATTGCAGGGCCTGATGTGTTAATTGCAACCGGGCTGCTACTCGGAATCACGCTACTCATTTTGAGCCAAACTCGGGCGATCGGGTGGTTGAAGGGTTTTATTCCTAAAACGGTTTTGTTTGGAATGCGAGTCGCTCTGGCTGTTAGCCTAGTGGCGAGTACATTTCAGTTTGCGGAGGTTTCATTGTGGTCCGTGGCGATTTTGGTCGTCTTGCTTGTGGCGCTTCAATTCAGTCCAGTCCGTGCGATCAGTTGTGTGATTATTCTCGCCGTTGGTTGGATTTGGCTAGGTAGCAGTCCAACTGCTATTGAGTTCGATGTGCAGTTAAGAGTCCCGGCTGTTTTGGTTCCGTCGATTGATGCACTAGTTAATTCGCTGAAGACCGCATTTTTCCCTCAGCTTGCTTTAACGCTGACTAATGCCTTGATCCTGACGTCAGTCATTGCACAGGAGTATTTCCCAGAACGATCGAGCGAGCTTACCGAGCAGCGTTTTGCCCTAACATCGGGCCTGGCTAACATTATACTGGCGCCTTTGGGGGCAATGCCGATGTGTCATGGTGCGGGCGGTCTTGCTGCCCATTATGGTCTTGGTTCTCGCAGTGGATTGTCGATTGTCGTTTTCGGAGCGACTTGCTTGGTGATTGCGTTCATATTTGGATCACAGGCAAGCGAACTGCTTGGATTAATCCCGTACGAAGTAGTCGCAACCTTGATGCTCTACGCTGCCTGGGTACTCGCCGACCCGATGAGGCTCCTCAAGGTAAAGCCATCGTGCCAGTTCATTATCCTGCTAATGGTTCCGCTGACATTGTCGGTGGGACTCGTTGCCGCCCTTGTGGTCGGCATCACACTAGAGTGGGGTCGTTCCAAGTGGCTTGAGCCTCAGGGGGCTTCCCTTTAATTTCAATGACAATCAAGGGAGTGAAGGCGTATGAAACTCAGTGCGCGGAATATTCTTAAAGGAACTGTGACTTCAATTGACAAAGGGGCGGTAGCCGCAGAAGTCCAAATTGACTTGGGAAGTGGTAATCAAATTACTTCTACGATTACGGTTGGGTCAGTTGATCGTCTTGCTTTGGCAGTCGGTCAAGAAGTTTCCGTAATCATCAAAGCCTCGGATGTGATTCTCGGTATCGAGTAACGAAGTCACTCACGTATGGGCAAGTTGGATGACGAGCTTTGCATCTGACTTGTCCAGTCGCGAGCCTGAAAATCGACTTTTAAACGTTGCTGGAAAGTTGTTTTGTCTTTTTTTCATTTCTGGAAAAAATACAACAGACCAATGTCCTAAGCGCTATTCATAGACACCCCCCACGCCCAAGAGTAGTTTTCTAAGGCTATGTTTTCTCTCGCTCGTTTTCGGAACTAGTGCGAGGACTGCTGCCGTCCGTGACGTGTGGCAAATGGGAACACAACACAATAAAAAGGGAAGTTTATGCAGAAGTCTTTGTACATCGATCCGGAAAAATGTACGGGCTGTCTTCAGTGTGAGATGGCATGTTCATTCGAGCAAACGGGAGTGTTTAACCCATCACAGTCTCGTATCAAAGTATTTAGTTTTGAGGAAGAGGGCCGAAAGGTTCCTTACACATGTACCCAGTGCGACGAAGCTTGGTGTATGCAGGCGTGCCCTGTCGATTCAATTAAGCTCGATGCAGCAACGGGCGCCAAAGTGGTCCAGGACGACACCTGTGTCGGCTGCAAGGTGTGCACGATTTCATGTCCGTTTGGAACCATCAATTACGTGGTTGAGACTGGCAAGGTTGCGAAGTGTGACCTGTGCGGCGGTGATCCAGCATGCGCTAAGGCATGTCCGACGGAAGCGATTACTTTTGTGGACGCCAATTGGACCGGATTAGACAAGATGCGCAAGTGGGCTGCTAAAGCCAACGACGCGAGTTTGTAAGGAGATTTAACGATGGCGTGGACTAGACAAATTCTGCGGGTCAACCTTACAAAAGGAACCTGCACTTCTGAGCCCCTGAATATGGAATGGGCTATGGATTACCTCGGATCTCGAGGACTAGCTTCTAAATATCTCGTTGAAGAGATCGACCCTAAGGTTGATCCGTTGTCAGCGGATAACAAGCTCATTATGGCAACCGGGCCGATGACCGGAACTATCGCTTCAACAGGTGGCCGGTACACAGTTGTAACAAAAGGTCCTTTGACTGGCGCAATAGCATGCTCGAACTCAGGTGGTTATTTCGGTGCCGAAATGAAGTTTGCCGGCTGGGACATGATTATTTTCGAGGGTAAATCATCGAAGCCTGTTTACCTCATGGTTGAAAACGACAAGGCAGAGCTTCGCGATGCATCTCACTTGTGGGGTACATCGACATGGCATACCGAAGAGCAGATCAAAAAAGAAAACCAGGATCCTCAGATCCGGATTTCATCGATCGGTAAAGCAGGTGAAAATCAGGTTCTGTTCTCATGCGTTGTGAATGATCTTCACCGAGCAGCTGGCCGTTCAGGGGTAGGAGCGGTCATGGGATCTAAGAATCTCAAAGCTGTGGCTATTCGTGGAACCAAGGGGGTCGGTAATGTGGAGAACCCTGCTGAGTTCCAGAAAGTAACCGCCGAAAAGAAACAAATTCTTGCAGAAAACGCAGTCACTGGTGAGGGTTTACCGACCTATGGCACTCAGGTCCTCATGAATGTGATCAACGAGATGGGCGCACTGCCAACACGTAACCATAAAGATGTGGCCTTTGAGAGCGCGAATGATATCTCTGCTGAAGCAATGGCGAAGCCTCGTGAAAGTGATGGCAAAGCGCACCTCGTGACGAATCAGGCATGCTTTGGTTGCACCATCGCTTGTGGACGTATCTCGAAGATTGACAAAGATCATTTCTCCGTCGTTCAGAAGCCTCAATATCACGGCGCCTCCGGTGGTCTCGAATACGAAGCTGCTTGGGCACTTGGGGCTGCAAATGGAGTCAAAGATCTCGAGGCGCTGCAATATGCGAACTTGATCTGTAACGAGCAGGGTATGGATCCGATCTCTTTCGGTGCGACAATCGGCGCGGTGATGGAAATGTACGAAAACGGTACGCTCGATGAGAAAAAAATTGGCGTTAAAGCACCGTTCGGTTCAGCCGAAGCACTCTGTGAATTGGTTGATATGACCGCTAACGGTGAAGGATTCGGTGTTGAAATCGGTCTCGGTTCAAAGCGTTTGTGTGAAAAGTACGGTCAGCCTGAACTCTCGATGAGCGTGAAGGGTCAGGAATTCCCCGCATACGATTCTCGTGGTATTCAAGGCATGGGTCTGACTTATGCCACGTCAAACCGGGGTGCATGTCACCTGCGTTCCTACACAGTTGCATCTGAAGTTCTCGGAATTCCGGTGAAGACTGACCCGTTAACAACAGAGGGTAAGCCTGGTCTTGTTATGGCTTTCCAAGATGCAACAGCTGCATTTGACGCGTCTGGTCTTTGTATCTTCACGAGCTTTGCATGGGGACTTGGTGATATCCAGCCGCAGATCGATGCAGCCTGTGAAGGTGATTGGTCTGAAGCTAAGCTTCAAGAAGTGGGTGAACGAATCTGGAACATGGAGAAGCTCTTCAACCTGAAGGCTGGCTTTACCAAAGAAGACGATCAGTTGCCGAAGCGTCTAACAACTGAGCCTGCTAAAGAAGGTCCGGCCAAGGGTCTAGTAGCAGGTGTCCCTGAAATGCTCCCAGAGTATTACGAGATCCGTGGCTGGGACAAAGAAGGTGTTCCGACTGCTGAAAAGCTGAAGAGCCTCGGGCTGTAAACCAGACACTTCCAGGCACTTATTTCTCCTGGGAGTTGGACGATCGGAAGCCCTCCAGACCGCTCGGTCGGAGGGTTTTTTAACCTTGAATACATGATAATAATTTGAGGCTGATAATGAAGTATCTAATTCTTGGTAATGGACCTGCAGGAGTCATTGCCGCGGAAACGCTTCGTAAAGCGGATCCTAAGGGTCAAATCACAATGGTTGGTTCAGAAGATGAGCCGCCATATTCACGTATGGCAATTCCATATTATTTAGAAGGTAATATCGACGAAGCTGGAACCTACCTGCGGAAGGCCAAAACACACTTCAAACAATTAAAAATCACCAATAAAGTTGCTAAGGCAACAGGCATCGATTCAAACGCTAAGACAGTCACGTTGGATGACGGGTCATCTGAGAAATACGATAAGTTGTTGATCGCGACTGGCTCACATCCGATCCGTCCCCCGATTCCGGGAATCGATTTACCGAATGTGCATACATGTTGGACGCTCGATGATGCGCGCGCGATTGCCGACTTGGCTAAACAAGGTAAAAAAGTGGTTCAGGTGGGCGCTGGCTTTATCGGTTGCATCATTCTTGAGGCGCTAGCGAAGAATGGTGTCGATCTGACAGTTGTCGAATTGGGTGATCGTATGGTGCCTCGGATGATGACCCCAAAAGCGGGTGGCATCATCAAAGACTGGGTGCAGAATAAAGGTGTCCGTGTGGTGACTTCCGCGAAGGTGGAAACTATTGGCGCTCCCGGCCAAGCCGGAGAGTCAGTTTGGGACTCGATCAAGGGTATGTTTGGTGGCGGATCAACGACTTCAGTTGGTGACGACCAAATGACAGTCACGTTGTCTACAGGTGAAAAACTTGGTTGCGATCTTGTGATCATGTCAGCTGGGGTGAAGCCAAACATTGATTTTCTTGAAGACTCTGGTATTCAAGTTGCGAATGGGATTTTGACAGATCGTAACATGCAGTCATCGGTCACTGATATTTATGCCGCGGGTGATGTTGCTGAAGCGCCAGATCTGTTTAATAACTCTCCTATGGTGTCTGCAATTCAGCCAAATGCTGCTGATCAAGCGAGAATCGCTGCTTTAAACATGGCCGGTAAGTCAGCGGAACATGCCGGAGTGCTCGCGATTAACGTATTGGATACATTGGGCCTTATCTCGAGTTCATTCGGACAATGGGAAGGCGTCGATGGTGGTGACGGAGTTGAATTATCCGAACCGAAATACAATCGTTACATCAGCTTGCAATTTAAAGATGACGTGCTGGTTGGTGCGACATCAGTTGGTTTGACCCAACATGTGGGCGTACTGCGAGGATTGATCCAAGGACAGGTCAATCTTGGTGAATGGAAAGATGTTTTGATGGATGAGCCGCTGCGGGTCATGGACGCTTATCTTGCGTGTGCTCAAAAGCCTATGGTTTTGAATGGGTAATACAACAGCAACATTGAAGCTGTATGCGAGTCTGTCGGAATTCCTTCCTGCTGGTGCCTTAGATAACAAGGCCCAGATCGAGGTCAGCGAGTCCGACAGCGTCGCTCGCATCATTGAACAATTTAATCTACCTGAGCGTCTTGTTCACTTGGTACTGGTGAATGGCGTGTATATCGAGCCTGAAGATCGGCCAAATCGGATTTTAGCTCCGGGTGAAGTCTTGGCTATTTGGCCTCCTGTTGCAGGGGGCTAGTCATGTTCGGTGCTGAAAACCTCGATGTCCTCGTCAGAACCGTATCAGCAACTCCAAAGGAATATATCAGCGGCCTAAAACAAGCGGTTCCTGATGGTGTTGTTGTCGATGGTGATGAAATTACCGTCGAGGCTGGACCTGTCTCAATTCATATCGCCATTCAAGTCTTGCCAGATTATGTGATTGCGCTGATGCGCTTACCATCACTGCAAGCGACTTGGACTTTTCAATCAGGTAGTCACGAAGAGCGTGCCGAATGTTTAAAGCGTATCGATTGGTCGATGAAGCGCGGTGGTGGCTAGCTTGAACGATGAGCAATTACTTCGTTATAGCCGTCATATCGTATTGGATGGTTTTGATACGGTCGGCCAAGAAAGGTTGCTTAAAGCCCATGTTCTTATCGTTGGGATGGGTGGTCTTGGTTCTCCGATCGCAACCTACCTTGCTTCAGCTGGAATAGGGCGATTAACGATCTGTGATTTTGATACGGTTGATCTATCAAATCTGCAACGACAGATTATTCACAGGGAAAGTCGACTGGGTTTCAACAAATCGTTGTCTGCACAAGCGGAAATCAGCGCGATTAATGCAGATTGCATCGTTCACGCAATCACTGAACGCGCGGATATAAATCGCCTTGATTCATTGATTGATGGCGTCGATGTCGTTGTTGACGCTTCAGATAATTTTGAAACACGGCATGCGATTAACCGGGCTTGCGTTCGATTCTCCAAGCCCCTCGTTAGTGGGTCAGCAATAAACTATATCGGTCAAATCACAGTCTTTGATTTGAGAGATTCAAAATCACCATGTTATGCGTGCTTTGTTCCAGAAGATGCGAGTTCAGGTGAGGATAATTGCAATACTTCTGGGGTGCTCGCATCGCTGACAGGAACGATTGGTTCGATGCAGGCAAGTGAGGTTTTGAATTTACTTGTCCATGGGCGGAGTCGTCTGGTTGGAAGAGCATTGTTATATGACGCGCTTGATTCTGAATGGAGTCATTATCCGATCATCAAGCAGACTCATTGCTCAGTGTGTGGTGTCTAGCTTTCAGCAACCTTGATCATTCCTCTGGTCTAGCTAGTAAAAAGGGAGCCTAAGGCTCCCTTCGCGAAATGGTAATCTGAGCGATCACATTTCTGTGAGTTGTCATTCGAGCTTAGGCGTTACCCTGAACACGATGATGGCAACCAATATCACTCCAGATTGAACACAATTCACTAGACATTGGATCACCTCCTTTTAATTTCCGCTTTCGATGCGTTAAACATACTGCCTTTCTCGGGTGTGTCAAACAAAGACGATAATTAGCGATATTTAACGGATCCACTAGGAATTGAGATGTCCTGTTTTTACGTAAATTAGGGCGCCGTCTTCTTTAGTGTATGGAGTATGGGTGCTCATATGAGGGCTTCGAATCCAACTCCCAGATTCATAGCTACCGTGCTCATCGTAAAAAGTCCCGCGAATAACAAAAATCTCTTCTCCTCCAATATGTGTGTGTCTCTGGAATTGAGTATTGGGAAGCCAGTTCACGAGGGCAGTATGTTCTGTGGCGTGTTCATGCAGCGGTAGGACAGTCAAGCCAGGAACAAGACCTTGAGACCAGCTTTGTTCAAAGGTAGAGATACGGGATGTTTGGATATCAGCCGAACTGAATTGGCCCAACTTAACGAATAAAAGAGCGCCATCTGGCCCTGCTTTTGGTTGATGCTCAGATCCAATTGGGTTCCGTAAATAGGTTCCTGTAGGGTATTGTCCTGTGCCATCTTCGAACACTCCTTCAAGTACCAAGATCTCCTCGCCACCAAAGTGTTGGTGAGCTGGAAACTCGCTATTGGGTGTATATCGAACAAGAGATGTTGCACGCGCTATTTCGTCTCCGATGCGATCGAACTTAACACGCAAAACCCCCTGTGTTGGAGAAGATTCCCATATGTAATCTTTGGGCCGAATGACTACGCGTTGGGAAAAGTCAGCTCGAATTTTTGTTTCACTCATTTGAGATCTCGTTTAGTTCAGGGGAGTCGTTGCGAATTAGGTCGATGATGCGTCAAGGACTTGCTTGATAAACTGGTTCGATGAATCATAGTTGGTGTAGCAATTTTTCATATTGCTTAAACGGCTGTCGGTACTCACTTTGGGGAATCCAATCTGGGTCATCGCGTCGACTAAGTCTGCGATGACGGCTTCATACGTTTCGTTAGATTCTTCTCGTACTCTTAAAATTGCGACGCAATCCGCGATACTCTCGTTCATTAAATGGTCATAGCTGTTTCGCGGAGGGTGCGGTTGGTCAACATGACCGACTTGATGATGCGCGCACTCATGAAAATCGATAAATCGTTGGAACGCTGGGGTCGCATTTTCATAATTGACGCGGTAGATCACAGGGTTCCCATTTTGATCGCGGTTTGCCATACCGGCTGCAACTTGTCCTCGATCAGATGTGCGCGAAGAAAATACAACGGTCTCGCCAAGATTATTCGTGCAAACGGGTGGAGGAATAACCTCGTAGGCATCACTGGAAAAAGCGGGTTGTAGATATCCTATTACAACAATGCTCATCAGGATCGATAGCTGAAGTACCCGCACGTCCATTCCTCTAAAAAATCACAGTACTTAGATGGATATTAGGGTTTAGGTTGAAAAATCCAGTTGTATGCATTGCGATTTCAAAAGATTCAATGGAGGAGACTGATTCCTTTTTTATAGGGCGTGCTTCTGACGGGTTCCGTTAGGGGGCGTTCGATAGCAAATAACTATTAGTTATATCGAAATAATCAAATGTACTAAAAGCGAATATTTTGTGACAGTACTCCTACGAATAGTTAATTTAAATTTACAAGGAAATCATCATGGCATTACGCATCAACGATACGGTCCCAAACTTAGACTTGGTTACTGATCAGGGTTCGTTCAAATTGCACGACTTTATTGGAGATAGTTGGGCGATTCTGTTTTCACACCCAAAAGACTTTACACCCGTATGTACCACTGAGTTCGGGGCAGTTGCTCAACTAGCGGATGAGTGGACTAAGCGAAACACGAAGGTCATTGGTTTGTCTGTCGACGGTGTCGAAGAGCACAAAGAGTGGAAAGGAGATATCGAAAGCTTTGCAAAGGCAAAAGCAGACTTCCCAATCATTGCCGATGAGTCTCTCGAGGTGTCAAAGGCGCTAGATATGCTTCCTGCTGAGGCCTATTTGCCAGATGGACGGACAGCTGCCGATTCGGCGAGTGTTCGTGTTGTATTTATTTTTAGCCCCGATAAGAAGCTTCAATTGTCGATGACTTACCCAATGTCAGTTGGTCGAAATTTTGCTGAAGTCCTTCGCGCATTGGATGCACTTCAAGCTTCGTATGGCGTTCCAATTGCAATGCCTGCGAACTGGGTACCTGGCGAGGACGTTATTGTTGCTCTGTCGCTCAATGATGACCAAGCCAAAGAGCAGTTTGGCGAAATCGATATCAAACTGCCTTACCTTCGAACAACGCGCCAGCCCTCTTAAGTTGGCTCAAAGTGCCGGACCATAGTCCGGCACTGTATGGTGGAACCATCCCTAATCAGTTTAAACTTCAAGAATTAGGGTTAGTCTTCATCTTCATCGAGATCGTTCATGTCTTCCATCGTTTGGATCAGCCGTCTGGCTGATCCGTCGTCGAGAACAGGTTTGACAACGGGAAATGTTGCGAGGGAAGACCATCCATACATCCAAGACGCCAAGGCTTCTTCAGAACTGACATCAGCAATCATGAGTCCCGCGCCATTGGCGATATCATGCCAGCGCCCAATAACGGTCATTCCCTCTGGAAATTCTGTGGCGATTTCTTCTTCAGACATGTCGGCAAAATACGCTTGTGCCTGCTCTTTTAAATCAGAAAAAAGTTCGTATTCGATATGGAATAGCATAGGAGTCTCCCTGTGATTGAGATGCCAGTAAGCACAGGACAATGTTGCATGCTGAGGTCTGTCGCATGAATTTTTGATGACAGCCTGCAGTACATTGTCAGATTGGAATATTCGAGCGGTTTTGAAGTCTTTAGATTTGTCTTAGAGTGTCACCCGATCGACTAAGACTCGATTCTTCGTGCCGATTGACTCATCAGTCAATATGGCGCTCGGTTTCACTGAGAGAAATGCGGATAACGTGTGTGGTGTCGTGTGTACTGAGACCAGATTAAATCAGTTGAAGCTCTTATTTTTCGGTTTTTAAAAAATTGACCGAATCAAAACGCCATACCTCAATGATACAGCGCTTAGTTTGGTCAGTTAGCCTTCGATACTAATGTTTGTGGCCGAAGTCTTACCGCGCTCTTCTTGCAAGTCATAAGAGATCTTCTGACCATCGCTAAGTGACCGGATGCCCTTAAGAGACAGTGCTGAGATGTGAACGAATACGTCTTGGCCGCCGTTATCTGGAGTGATAAAGCCAAAACCCTTTTGAGTGTCAAAAAATTTAACAACGCCTGTGTTCATAATAGTTTTCTCGTAAATAAGATATATGGCCCCGAGACCACATGGTCTTGAGGTACTAAGATTTCAAAGAGGAATTCAAAGGAAAGTCAGAAACTGAGCTAGGAAGATCTAATGAAAGCTGAAGTAGTAGAACACACAACTGTTTCGATAGATACTTCTAACTTGCTTTAATTTCAGATGATCGCTATGAAATTGGTGGTCAGACGACTTTGACACGA
This sequence comes from Gammaproteobacteria bacterium LSUCC0096, assembly GCA_008087055.1. Taxonomy (GTDB): domain Bacteria; phylum Pseudomonadota; class Gammaproteobacteria; order Pseudomonadales; family Litorivicinaceae; genus HIMB30. Next base: position 274,329 of record VIEA01000002.1, read on the forward strand.
CTGCCAAAGAGAATATTTTCATTGAAAGAGATCGTGTCATTCCATTTGAAGTTTGGGTGGCTGGCGCGCCCGAGAGGATTCGAACCTCTGACCTTTGCCTCCGGAGGAAAAGGTTCTTTGAAAAAATATATCTAAATCAACTTTTTAAATTTGTTAAATAAGTAGTGTGTATGTTTTGTGAACTTACACATATTTGTTAAAAAGGTGATTGTAAGCTGAGAAGTTAACGTACTTGATTACCTGATCAGTAGTTTTTGAGTTACCACAAGGCCTCATTCATTAAGGCAGGCACGCAACCAAAGCTTACCGGCTCTGTTGGTGCATGAGTCTGACGTAGTTTCATGCCGATCCAGCCAAAGTCATATTCGAGTGGATAGGGTGGAATAAACTTGGCGGCATCCGTAGTGTTAAAGCCAAATCGACCGTAATAGTCCGGATCGCCATAGGTAAAAAGAAAATCCACACTTTGTTTGGTAAGCGTATCTATACCGGTTTTAATCAGTGATGTGCCAATGCCTGATCGTTGATGTTTAGGATGTACCGCTAAAGGAGCAAGCAAGAAACCTGTTATGTCACTCTCGATAGCGAGTTGTGTGAAAGCAATAAAGCCAACGACAGCACCATCTTGTTCAGCAACCAATGAATATGACTGAGAGGATCTTGCCTCTGAAGTTATCTGTTGAGCTACATTCGCAATTAATACATTTTCATCCTTCTCAAACGCGGCTAAACAAATCGCCTCAATCGCTTGAAGGTCGGTCTGAAGGGCAATATGTATGTTCATGGTTCTTTGATACTGTTACAAACTTACCCTAAAGAATACCGTGATAAATTGAGAATTTAGATCAGTAAAGAACCTCAAAAAGCATTATGAGGGGAGAGTGGTTTCTTTTCGCAAAAAAAACCGCAGATGAAACCAGAAATCAACTGCGGCTAAAGCCAATCAAACCTCATGCATCTCTAAGGATGTATTAACAGTCTTTGAATGGCTTCCCCCTTGAGGAACGGTAGATCTAGTAAGTACTTAGAAACGCAAGGTTAAAGCTAATGCACTTACCGTCACTAATTTCAGAGGGTTAAATGTGTTGCAGATGGTCTGCCGAGTTCAATAGCTATTTCAAATTGAACGGCTTGGTTGTCAGATAAGTTCTCAATGCCACTTTTTTGAAGTGCAGAGATATGAACAAACACATCACTAATGCCGTCATTGGGTGAGATAAAGCCGAAGCCTTTAATTGAGTCAAAGAATTTAACTTTTCCAGAAATCATAAGAAATTAATCCGCTGTTAGGTATATCAACTCGTGAAATGACGAGTCGTAATCAAGAAATCGACAAGCTGAGGGTATGCAGGACGCACAAAGACAGAAGGGACTTAGAAACTATACGCCTAATTAAACACAAAGCCGCTAAGATAAATACTAATCATTTAAAAGGTTGTTTGCAGAGTGGTGCCAAATCCTAGTTAGTTGGCTAGCTGCTTTTCTCTTGATGAAATACTAAAAGGGTAGCTCTCTTAGTATCATTACAACAGTCACCAAATAGACTTTGGTTATCGAGATCGATTAATTTTTTTGTAACAGTAAATTTTTGAGGCAATCTCATTGAATAAAATATTGTCACTTTTTTTCATAGCAATTATTTCTTTTCCCGGCTATGCGGAAGAGGTTTCAGTTGAGGTTGCCAAAAAACATCTAACAGTCTATGGGATTAGTCATGAGGAGTTTCAGGCTTTAGGTTACATTCCTCAAGCTGTCTCGGATATAAATTCAATTGCTCGCGAGATTGTTGAGAAGCTACATGTTAATGGTTTTGTCGCAACGGAAGGTTTTGTTATCTCTGATAGTGAAATATTTCTGAATCAAGGATTAATTACGATAACCAATGTCTTTGGGGTCGACGGTAAAGCCAACGCCGCAGTAAAACAAGCAGCACAAACTTTAGTCGGAAAGAGACCTAACGTAAATGATCTCGATGAAATGCTAGCGCACATAAATGCTCTTTCCGGAGTTGATGCAACCTTCGCTCTGGAGAGCTCCGGTAATAAAATTATGGATCCTCGAGGATGGACACCTGATGGAAATACAACTCACTACAGTCTATTGGTTAAGGTTGCCGACCAAGCTCAAAGCTATGGAGCGCTTTCTGTTGACTCAACTCCCAGGGATCTCTTTAACAGAAATCGCGCAACGCTTACTCAAACGTTTAATAGCGTTTTTGTAGGGGGTGACCACATTCAAGGATCGATTACGCATATATGGGGTGATAATAAGAAAGATCAAAATGAAGGGTCCCTAACCTACTTTATGCCCTTGTCTGAGAATGGTCTCTACACTGAACTGTATGCTTCATACACAGCCTCAAAAAATGAGGTTCAGCCTAATGTTCAAAGAGATTTCCAAGGAACAAATATTACAGCCACTCTTGGTTTCCCGGTCATTCGTTCACATGATCAAACATTAACTGTGCTTGGTGGTGGCGGATATCAAGTCGAAGAGCAAGAAGGGCTGCCCGATGCGGAGGTCAGAGCGCTAAATACGACCCTTTTCTACAATAACTCAGATCCTGAGGGCAATAGTTTCACGACTAGTGTCACTTTGACCTCCGGTGATGCTCATTCACAAAGTGTCGCGACTGAGAATGGTGGCTTCTCTCACTTGCGCTTAGGCGCTGGATACATACATGCACTCAATTTTATAGCCAACGATACAGAGTTGAGAGTCGAAGGCTATGGGCAAATAACTGATGATTCGTTGCCTAGTGCGCAGAGATTTGTATTAGGTGGTTCAGACTTCCTTAGAGGTTACCCCACAGGGGTGTATTCAGGTAATCAAGGAGCAGCAGGTACGATAGAGATTGGTCATAAATATTTCCTTAATGGTGGTTTCTTGCTTGGTTCGAGTATCAAAGCATTTTGGGATACTGGTTATGTTTCTAACAACGCGGCCACTGCGGTAACCGCTAACAAGCCTAAGTCAAAGACTATAAGTAGCTTAGGGCTGGCATTTTCTGCCGATTTTACACAAGGATATGGCGTGTCTGGTTGGCTTGGGAAGCCTCTAGATAAAGGTAATCAAGGGGAAAGCCTTAGCCCCGCGCTTTATCTACGTTTGACGAAATCTTGGTGATTAACGGGGTCTAGGATATAGATATGAAAAAAATATTATTGCTTTTAATTTCTCTGACGCTATTCACCACAAACATTGCTTTCGCCAATCCACTCAAATGTAATGCCAAAGAACCATTGCTTTGCAAAAAAGCAATCATCGAGATCTTTAGAAAAGCAGGACTAAATCAATACTTCATAGAAGATGGCGACATTATCCTCACTATAGACACATCGTCGCCTCAGTACTTGACGATAAAAAACACCCCGATCGGAATTTTTGTTCATGAATATGACGGTGTTAACGTTGTCACCCGTGAATTGACTATACAAGACGTCGTTGGGTTTGAAAGTGCTGATAGTGCTTTAAAAGGTCACCATCCTAGATACGGTTTAAATGTTTTAACAACACTTGCAACGACAGGGTCTTTTTCTCAGGCAATGCCGGAGTTGGTTAGCGCTAAGCTACCGGGGGAAGCCAGTATCGGGCCCGTAAAAGTTACTCTAGTTGTGTCCCGAGGGACTGTTGGCGAAAAAACAATCGAGTTTGTTCTTAGGAAAAATGTTAGATCAACAGCGCTTTCTGGGATGCAGGGGCTCGGTCTACTCGATAAAGACCTCAATTTAATCGTGGATAAGTTGTCTGCGAGTAATAAGTACACGCTTTCAGCAGCAGCCTTGGCCCAGTTAGTCGGTGTTCCCGTTAGTTCATTGCAGGCTGGTGACAAAACAACATTCGAGTACAGTTTCTCAAAAGCCACAGAGGATGATCTTAAACGCGATAGTTTAGATGTAACAAGTACGGTAGCCGGTACTGCTAGCTTAGTCCTGGCTCGCCCAAAACCCCCCGCGCCTATTGCCTTACCAGCAGTAAAGGTGCAGATAGCCTCTAAACCAGGCGCCACTCCTGAAGAAAAGGCACTATTAGATGCTTCCAATTTTATTGGCTCCTACACCGGTACTGGGAATAAATTGAGTGAGCGAGTTGCGAAGCTCAATGAGATTCAAAAGTTGGTCCAGGCAAGTCAGTTTTCGACGGATAGAAAGGAACGAATTGAGACAGTAATACATAATGCTCAAGAGGCGATAAAAATGCTGGGAGGCCCCCAGCAATTAGAAATCGCAATAGAAAAGCGGAATAGCGGAGCCGTTTTGACACCTTTCGAGGACTCCCTGCTAATGGTTGTTAAGAAAGGACAGGCTACTGTTGCCGAGGAGCTTCGGAGCGGAGTTCTCGGTGGTGATGCTGGCAGACAGATATTTGAGCAAAATGATTTGGCGGGGCAGAAACGCAGGCAAGCGGTGAATGCCAATACCTATCAGCAAGAAAACTATGAAAAAGCGTTGCTCGCATATAAGCGCTTTGAAGAGAAGCAGGCACAAGTCGTTCAGCAGGCAAAAACTAGCAGCGGTTTAAAGTTCTACGCGATTGATGGTTCATCCTCGTATGCTTCTGCAAATGAGTTTTTAAAAGCACATGGGCAGATTAATAAGCAGACTGGGTCGGTCAAGTCCTTTGATGAGCTGACTAGGGCAACCCCAAATCCAAATCACGGAGGGTCTCTTGGATATCAACATTTTGGGGGTAGTCCTGAGTTTTTGACGAGTAAGGGTAATCCGACACCAAAACCATATTGGGTACACGAATACCAGTGTGTTGATGCTGAGTGTTCAGCTTATACCCATGATGGAGCGTCAAGCGCACAATCATCTGATCAAGGACGTTTATTTCGTTTAGAACACTACACCGGACTAGAGCGCAAGGCACTTGAGGCTCTGATCATGGATGGTAATCTGGAAGGCGCTGACCCAAATGGGCGTTTGATTCAAAAAGTGGGTAGCAGAGTATTCATCTTTGAACCCCTGCACAAAGACCCTGAAACCACTTGGCAACCTGAGCTTCTGTATGCATACAACCAGGCAGTATCTGGATTAGGGCCGAAGCCAGTTGTGCCCTCAGATTTGAGCGGGTTTAGCGTTAGCTATCAAGTTTGCGGCCCAGCATTCTGTACAGGCCTTGATGAGCGGACAGGTGGTTTGACGGCGAAGAATAAAGAGACACCGTTGGGGGTCATCGTTGAACAAAGCGGACTGTTGCAGAATTTACAATCACTCGGAGCCGTTGGTGCAAACGGTAAAATTCAAGGTGTCGGTTCAGATAAGGACGGAAATATATTGGTGTTTACTCAAGCTCCGGGAAGTTCAGAGCTATTGAAATTCACTTTTAGTAAGGTCACAAGCGAGCAAGCCGTCGCTGCAGGACTGAAACCACTGGGTCAAGCTGTTCAGCTAGTACGGCCAGGTCAACCAGATGCGCAACCTCAAATTTTTACCATCACTGTGAGTGATAAAGATGGAGGTAAGACGGCTACCAGATTCCCAGGGATTGTTACTGAAGAGAAAGTTTCAACACTGATCGATGCAGGTGTTATCAGCCGAGTTGACGGTAAACTCGCCATAAATGGGAGGCTCAATCCTGACGGGAGTGTCACAGCGCCTGTTGTACTCGAGGGTTCCGAGTTTAGCTTTACTTTCCACCCTGGAATTCACGTTGGTAGTACAGCTTTGCCAACGCCAATAGTGAATGCATTAAACCAGCAGCAAGTCGCGAAGTTTTTTAATCCTGATAGTGCAGAATCGGCATTAATATCGGGGTTCAACGAGCCCACTCAGGCCTCTCAAAAAGTTAAGCTGGTCACATCTTCTCAGTCGTCAACGCATGGTGTGGTTTTGCAACAAAACCTTGCACACGTTAACTCGAAAGTGAAACAAGCAACTCTGACTCTGAGCCGGAATAACGGAGATGGAGAAGCCGAAAAGACTCAACAAAAAGCGAGACAAACCATTTCGTTTGCCCACAAGCAATCACCTGATACGCATGTTGATGCTATGAATATTAATCAGTACTTCATAACGCCTTCAGCTGGGCATCAAATTGATTTAAGAAGGGCTCCAAAATTTGTTGATTCTAATAACCAGCAATGGCTTTGCATGGTGTCTGGATTGGGCCATCGTATTTCAATCAACCAGGATGGCAAGGAGATGGTTCACGGCCACGCTGAGACCCTGAATTTTGTTGACTCAATGGTCAGGGATATTCCCGGTTCGAGACTTAACACCTCATCAAATTGTTTGATATCTATCAACCATAACTGACTCAACGTAATTCTGAGGGTGATGGCCAAAGGCCATATTGATCAAGAAAAATATAATCACTGACATGTGGTGTATTTAATCATTAAAGATCTTTGGCGCGCCCGAGAGGATTCGAACCTCTGACCTTTGCCTCCGGAGGAAGTTGCTCTTTGAATAACCTCAATATTTGCAATACTTCTAGATCCCAAATATAGCCCTGTGCATGTTCTGATACCACGTATGACCGCGTGTTCATGGAGTTTTATGTGAACCGATTTCGATGACCAGTGGCTGTTAAGCCTAGCTTAAGCTCCCTAAAATGTAATGCACAATTTGCGCTTTGTTACAATTTGATGATAACGTCCAAACATCCGTTGATCTCACTCATAAGTGCGTTGATCAAGGATGGTCAAAAATTAGGAGACAAATAATGATAAAAAAACTATTGGCCGCGACTGCGGTATCAGTGTTCTGCGTAGCTCCTGTTGCGTTTGCAGATTATCCCGAGAAACCAATCACGTTAATCGTTCCTTCTAAGGCTGGCGGATCTACCGATACAACCGCGCGTATATTTGCTGAAATAGCTGAGAAGAAATACAAAGGCTTTGAATTTGTCGTAAGCAACATGGGTGGTTCAGGAGGTCAAAAGGGGTTCGAAGCGATTGCTCGAGCGCAGACAGATGGATATACCCTCGGGTTAAATTTCACTCCACAATTAGTCGCTCATATTGCTTCAAAGCGCGCTAAATATACTCTCGATAGCTTTCATGTGATGGGTAACATTGCCCAAGATGCTGGAATTGTGGCTGTGCCAAAAGACAGTGCTATTAAGACAATGTCCGATTTGGCTAAAGCAGCGAAGGCAAACCAACTGACCGTTTCTGTGAACGGAATTGGATCTGACGATTTCCTTGCGGCTAAGTCTTTCGAAAAGAAGGCGGGCGTGACGTTCAATTTATTGCCAACTAAGGGGTCAACAGAACAGAAGGCTGGAATCTTAGGCGGACACGTAGACGCCGCATTCATGAACTTGTCGCAAATGATTTCTCAGCATAATGCTGGTGATGCGCGAATCATTGCGATTTTGACTCAGGATCGAGACGCTTCTGCTCAGGCTATCGCTACTGCGAAAGAGCAAGGATTTGAAGTCTATATGAGTGCTACTCGTGGTTTTGTAGCTCCGGCCGGGATAGATCCAAAAATCCAAGGTCAGCTAGATGAGATTTTCGATGCTGTAGTGGCTGATAAAGAATTTCAGGCGAAAGCAGCGGCAAGTAAGATCGCACTACTCCCAATGAATGGAGCTGAGTATACGAAGTATCTTCAAAATCTCTATGCAGATACAAAGGCTGTTTACGATGAGGCGCCTTGGTAAATGACTAAAAGCAGTGTCGATCGGTATTTTCTGATCCTATCTGTAGTCATCTCGGTGCTGGTTTATGCCAGCACCGATCAGTTTCCTGGAATTGCTCAAAAAACATCAGCAGTTTACGTCCGATTTTTGGCGGTCTGTTTTGGGACCTTAAGTGTGATACAACTGGTTCTGAATTTTTTGAAGCAAGATGATTTAGAGCGAATGGATCTTGCTGACCATCTACCAAGATTTTTCGGACTTCTTGCGGCACTCATCCTTTTCGCAATTTTTTTTGAGTCACTCGGATTTTTTGTAGCTGCCGGAATTTTTATTCCAGCAATCGCTTATTTGTTAGGTGAGAGAAACACCATCTTGATAGCGCTTACTACAATCGGAATTTTGTCTGGCGTATATCTAATCTTTGTATCAGTTCTAAGCGTCAATCTACCTGGTCCTCGGTTGTGGTAGACAACTTATGGAATATTTAGAAATAGTTTTTACGTTGCCAGCCTTATTAACTATTGTTATAGGGGCTTTTGCTGGTGTCATTATCGGTGGAATGCCGGGGCTGACAGCCACAATGGCAGTAGGACTCTTGGTCCCGTTCACATACACCATGGACCCAACCTTGGGCTTGATGTTACTTGGAGGGATCTATTGCGGAGCCATGTATGGCGGTTCCATCCCTGCGATTCTCTTGAATACCCCAGGAACCCCTGCTGCTGTCGCTACGGCCCTTGAGGGCTACCCAATGTCGCGAAAAGGCGAGGGTGGAGTTGCGCTAAAAACATCAGTAGTCGCATCATTTTGTGGAGGCACTTTCTCTACCATAATTCTTCTTTTATTCGCTCCAATACTTGCTAGGCAAGCACTGAATTTCGGTCCGGCTGAAACATTTTTACTAGCCATAATGGGATTGGCAGGAATCGTATCAATCGCTGATGAAAAAACATCGCTTTTGAAGGCGCTGTTAACGGGCGTGCTAGGGATGATGATTGCGATTATTGGGACTGATGACATGTCTGGAAGTCTTCGTTACACGGCGGGTCTTATTGAGCTGGTTGATGGAGTAGATTTTATGCCGGCCCTCATCGGTTTGTTTTCGATGATTCAAATGTTAGAGCTGGCAGGTCAGAAAAAGCATGTTGCTATCGATACTTCAGCACTCAAAGGGCCGCAGAAGCGATCGAAACTACCTAAAGGTATCTCTAAATACATCGCGCTGGGTTCAGGTACAGGCACAGTGATAGGGGTGCTTCCTGGGGAAGGTGCAACTATTGCTGCATTTATTTCCTACAACTTTTCAAAGCAAATTTCGAAAGTTAAACATCTGTTTGGGAAAGGTAATCCAGAGGGGGTGGCAGCAGCAGAGGCTGGAAACAATGGTTGTGTAGGTGGTTCTTTAGTTCCAACAATCACGCTCGGCATACCCGGAAATTCTGTGGCAGCAGCCCTGATGGGCGCTTTCATCATTCATGGAATGATTCCTGGGCCTGAATTATTTACGGTTTACGCTGATCGTACTTATCCTTTTATTCTTTCGCTATTTGTAGCAAATATTACTTTTCTGATTATCGGCCTTAGTGTTGCACCGTACCTGGCTAGAATAGCCCTTATTCCACCTTCTATTATGGTGCCAGTCGTTTGTGCGTTAGCTGTGCTTGGCTCCTATGCGCTAAATCAATCAGTATTTGACGTGTATTTAATGATCGCTTTCGCCTTTTTCGGGCTGATCCTCAAAAAGCTTGGATATTCCCTAGAGGCACTTATTTTAGGGCTGATATTAGGACCTATCGCCGAAGGAGGTTTTTCTCAGGGAATGATCATTGGTAAGGGGTCACCATGGATCTTCTTTGAAAGCGATATCGCAAAAACCATGTGGCTAATAATCGCGATATTGTTATTGCCGCCGCTTTACAACTACTACAAGAATCATTTTGGCTCACAGTCAAAATGATATTCATGTGTGGGTAACATCAAATGCTAATTCTGTCGTTTCTCACTAGTGTTACAGGGGCATTAGTGTTACTGCTTTTTTCAGTTCGTATGGTTCGAACTGGAATTTTGAGAGGTTTCGAATCATCTTTAAACAGAATTGTTAGATCGGTCGATAATTCTTTTGCAGGCCTAGTTAGCGGCATTTCAGTAGCTGTGTTGCTGCAGAGTTCGCTGGCTGCAATTCTATTAATGTCTGGTGTAGTCGGAACTTTAGGTTTTCAGTCATTTTCTGCGTTGACTTTTATTTTGGGTGCTGACCTCGGTTCTGCGCTAGTTGTTTACTTTTTAAGTCTCGACGTTCACTTCTTGATCCCCATATTGTTGTCAATTGGAGGCTATCTTTTTCTCCGTGATACGACAATTTTGCGAAAGCAAGTAGGCCGGATCTTTTTGGGATTGGCGCTCATTTTGGTGTCGCTCGAGTTTTTAAGAGATGCTGTGCTACCGATTCAAGAAAGCACATTTTTAGTGCAGTTTTCAGAATTATTGGCGCGAGATTATTTGACGGCTTTTATCCTTGGCGCTGCCTTAGCGTTTTTGATGCACTCTTCGGTAGCTTCCATTCTCGTGTTTGCAGCTCTCGTATCGACCGAGGCTTTTTCGGTGGAAGTTGGGCTGTCGTTGATGCTAGGCGCAAATCTAGGTTCATCAATTTTAGTGCTTTGGGTGACGCAGAAAAGCGTGGCTGATGTAAGGCAAATCACTTTGGCTGCGTCTTTTATCAGAATAACTGGTGCGTTAGCGGCCTTACTTCTGCTAAATACTTTTGGGCTCAGTATTTTGGGGCCTTTTGACGCATCGTACTCATCTGAGCTGATCATCGTCTCTCATATAGTGTTTAACGCATCGCTCATATTATTTATCCCTCTGTTGCCTTTGTTTCTTTGTGTAGCGCGTAATTTATTACCATCGGAGTTATCTGGGCCTGCTAATGATTCAGGAATTTTGGCGACGGCTCTTGAGCCGAGAGTCAAGGAGCAACCAGCGCTAGGCGTTTCTAATATCCAGAGAGAAATATATCGAATGATCGAGCGTGTAGAGACGCTAATGGCTCCAGTTATGTCACTGCTCAATCAATATGACTCTGACAAGGCTAAATACCTGATCGAAGAGGATGCGCATCTTAATCACAGTCTAGATGCTATTCGGAATTACGCAGCACTTTTGTCGTCTTTGAAACTAGAACCGGAAGACAAGAAGCGCATAGGGTATCTCCTGGACTATGCGAGTGTTGTGGAAGCAGCGGGCGACATCATTTCAAAACGCCTCCTTCCGTTGGCCGAAAAGAAGGATCGTGATAGCCAGCGATTTTCTAAACAAGGCCATGATGAAATTCTTTTACTTCATAGCAAGTCACTCGATAACTTAAATCTTTGCGGAAACTTATTGCTATCTAATAGTTTTGGAATGGCCAAAAATTTATTTGAACAAAAACAAGAGTTTTCCGCCCTATATAGAAAGAGCCGCAAGAAACATCTAAAGCGACTGGCTGAAGGGAAAGTGAGCAGTATCTCTTCGAGCGATCTACATCTTGATGTCTGTTTGGCATTTAAAGACTTCAACAGCCTTATATCGAGCGTTGCACATGCCGTATTGTCTGCGGAGGGTTATTTTACAGGCACATTTCCAGAGACCCTATTAAGGCAGTAAAAACTGCTGCTTATCGAGCTGATCTCGAAATTTAGATCATGGAGTACTTATTTCCGATATCCTCACCATCTTGGTCTACAAACGTCCGTGTGGAAGCTGTGCTTTGGATCTATCGATTTTCGATATTTTAGCGATCGCCGCTGTTGCTTTCGTTGCTGCAATTATTAATGGTTTAGGTGGCGTCGGTGGCGGGTTCATTCTTGGTGCGGCGCTCACCCCTGTGGTTGGTGCTAAAGCAGTCATTCCTCTAGTTTCTGTGTTTTCCATATTTGGAAACTTAAGCCGGTTATATGTATATCGGAACTCAATTCGTTGGGATATCGCGGCACAATTCATTTTTGCATCAATACTTGGTGTCATGGTTGGAGCCAATATTCTCTTCAGGCTCTCTGAGGACTGGGTTTTACTGCTGCTTGGGTGTGTTTTGATCATCGGTCTTCCGATAAAGCGGCATCTGAAAAAAAGTCAATTTTCTCCAGGGATCAAAACGTTTCTGGTTATTGGTTTCGTTTTCGGAGTCGTGAGCGGAACCGCTCTGGGGTCGGGAATGATAATTGTCAGTGCCTTGAATAACATAGGGCTTCATGGTGCGGTTTTGCTTGGGACAGACGCAGCAATCGGAACAGTTAATGCCTTGTCTCGACTGGCAACCTTTATCTCTCTGGGAATGCTTCCGAGAGAATTAATTGCACTGGGGGTGTTGATGGGCGTTGTCACGCTGCCCGGTACGTGGGTAGCAAGTCGATTAGTGCTTCGTCTAAACGCAGCTATTCATGGATATTTAATTGAGCTCATTTTAGTCAGCGCGGGGACGTTTTTTGTTGTTCAGGCATTACTGAATCTTATAGGAATAGATCAATTTTAAGAGTATGGCGCGCCCGAGAGGATTCGAACCTCTGACCTTTGCCTCCGGAGGGCAACGCTCTATCCAGCTGAGCTACGGGCGCTTCGGCGCGAAGTATACACTTAATTCGGATAGCCCACAGCGTATGACTAACTCAGCTGAAAATACCCATGGCGCTCCTCACCTCGACAATCTATAATTTCGCGCAGAAAACCCAACAACAAGCATGAGGTTCCTAATGAAAACGGTTATTGCCGCGATCACATCCCTAATCGCCCTAACTGCGTTTGCTGCGAGTGAAAACGCTGACGTTGTGTTAGAGCGTTTAAAGCATCCTGCATCGGTTTGCGTTATGGGTGATCCGTGCTCTGAAAACCTAGGAAAGACGCCGGTCGCTGCGGCCGCGCGAACCGGAGATCAAGTATACAACGGCGCGTGCGCTGCTTGCCATGCAACTGGAGCTGCCGGTGCGCCGAAGATGGGTGATGCTGGCGCATGGGCTGCACGTGTTGATCAAGGAATGGAGACGATGGTCAAGCATGCAATCAACGGATATAACGCGATGCCTGCTCGCGGGTTGTGTGCTGATTGTTCTGATCAGGAAATCGCGGACGCTGTAGCGTATATGGTAGACGCTCTATAAGAGTTGTTAAGTCGGTCGATCCCACGTTGGATCGACTGCATGCCGATCGAGATTCACTCGCTCAAGTTTTTCCATCAACCGCTGACTAACTCCATCAGGGAGCGGCTTCAGTGCGTTGCTTTCTTCGCGACTTACTCGTGGCTCTCCGGATGCTTCGACTGCAAAGCGTCGCTCTTCATCCGAACCGTTTGAAAATAGTGCAAGATCAACGCCTGCATCCAAGGTGTTTTGGACTCTCTCACTAAGCGTCCCATCGATCGCTCCCATGGTCAGGCAATCGGAAACAATCAACCAATCGCCAAAGATGTTTCGAACATGGTTCATTGCTTTCTCAGACGTTGTGATAGGCAGTATTTTGTCCCACTCTGGAATCACAACATGCGCGGTCATTGCCCACCGTGTGCCTGAGACGACTTGAAATGGAATCCAATCAGACTGCGCAAGTACTTCGGTCGGTGTTTGAATCACCGGCAATGAATCATGGCTATCGGAATGAACCCGTCCCATGCCCGGGATGTGCTTCACGATAGCGGTAACGCCGCATCGACTTAAGCCATCGATAAATGCTGTGGCTAATGGGATAACTTCCGCTGGAGTAGTTCCGAACGATCGGTCGCCAATTACCTGATCAGCACCATTGATGTACAAATCGAGGACTGGTGCCGCTACGTGCGTTATGCCCACCTCAGCCAATTGGGAGCCAATGATTTGGCCTAGACTATTTGCGGCTTCGAGCCCTTGAAACTGATGGCGTCGCCACAGCTTTCCGATATCCAATGCTGAAGGGAGTTGTGGCCAGTGAGGTTTTTTTAATCGCTGAACGCGTCCACCCTCTTGATCAACAACAATGACGACATCGTTACCCAACACTTCGCGAATTGACTGACAAAGAGCTTTTAGTTGCCGGCGATCGACAACGTTTCTAGAAAATAGAATGACTCCGTAAGGTTGCAATTCTTTGAGCCATGAACTTTCTGATGAGGAAAGCTCAGTACCCTCAAGACCGATAATAATAGGGCGGTACAAATTCATGCAGATTCACCTTTTAACATTGCATGTAGCGCACTTAACGTATCTTGTCCTTTCTGTCGTGCTATTTCTGGATCAAGCTCATCTTTTCCATGCCAGTGAATATGCTCTTCGGGTAATTCGTCTAAAAATCGACTCGGCGTTGTTTCAGTGAATTCGCCAAATTGTTTTCTACGTTTGGCATAAGTGACCGTTAGATTCTGCTTTGCCCGGGTGATACCAACATACATAAGCCGTCGTTCTTCTTCGATGGTGTCCGCTTCTACCGAGTTTTTATGGGGAAGTAATTCTTCCTCAACGCCCATAAGAAAGACGTCTGGAAATTCGAGGCCCTTTGCAGCATGTAGGGTGGCGAGTTGGACTCGATCGCTATCATCTTCCTCTTCTTCACGCTCTAAGATATCGCGAAGCACGAGTTTTCGAATCGCTGCTTCGATCGCTGTATCATCTGAGTCAGCTTCCTCATCATCACTGACTTCATTTGGGTCACCTTTGAGGTCTTTCCGAAGCGCTTCCAGTAGCTGCATCACATTTCCCCAGCGGCGCTCGGCCATTGGCTCCGATGAGCTTTGATCTGATAACCAACCTCTGTAATTGATTCCTTCCAATAATTCATCGATTGCTTGCATCCCTTTGCCAACTAACAGGTCGCGCCGGGATGTTTCAATTAGCTCGTAAAATTGTGCAAGTCGCCTAGAGGCCTCTGGATCCAACCGAGACGTCAGTCCCATTTCTGGTATGCATGCATACATGGGTTGATGGCGCTCATGCGCATAGCGCCCAAGTACTTCAAGGGTGGTTGGACCGATCCGGCGACGAGGTACATTGATTATGCGCAGTAAGGCATTATCGTCATCTGGATTAATTAAAAGTCTCAAGTAAGACATCAAATCTCGAATTTCTGAACGCGCAAAGAAACTGGTGCCTCCACTTAATTTGTAGGGGATTTTGAAATGCTGCAATTTAAACTCGAGAATGCGTGCTTGGTGATTGCTCCGATATAACACTGCGAAGTCTGAAAACTGCTTCTTCTGGTTGAGTCGTCGCTCCAGAATCATTGAAGCAATTCGTTCAGCTTCATCCTCATCCGTTTTTGCTGGAAGTATCTCAATGCGGTCACCAAATCCTTTGTCACTCCAGAGGGTTTTCTCAAAGATGTGCGGATTATTTGCGATCAGCGCATTTGCCGTCTCTAGAATGATGCGAGTGGAGCGGTAGTTTTGCTCGAGCTTGATGACTTTGAGTGTTGGGAAATCAACGCTCAGTTCATTGAGGTTTTCTGGACGTGCCCCGCGCCATGCATAAATCGATTGATCATCATCGCCAACGATCGTGAGTGCACCGGAAATTTGAGTGAGTAGCTTAACCAGCTCATATTGGATGCCGTTGGTATCTTGATACTCATCGACCAATAAATAGCGAATTTTAGCTTGCCACTTCGAAAGAAGGTCCGGCTTTGATCGGAACAGCTCAACAGGTCTCAAAATGAGATCATCAAAGTCGACTGCATTACAGGCTTTTAAATAACGGTCATATTCCACGTAGGCGCTGGCGGCTAATACGGACTGTGGATCACTTGCTTGGGTTTGGGCTTTTTCAGGTGATAACCCGTCATTTTTCCAGTTTGAAATTGTGTTCTGAACACTTGAAATAGCCTCACGATCTTCGATCGACTCTCGTTTGAGTAAGTCGACTAGAACCGATTTAGCATCTTCGGCATCAAGGATCGAAAACCCAGATTTTAGTCCAGCGAGTGCAGCTTCTCGCCGAAGCAGATTGAGGCCAAATGTGTGGAAAGTCGAGACCGTGAGCCCCCGAATCTGATCTTTAGGTGCAACCTTACCGATACGCTCTCGCATTTCGCGTGATGCTTTATTGGTGAAGGTAACGGCTGTGATGTGACGTGCGGGTATTCCGGCTTCCTGAATCAGCCAGGCAATTTTATGCGTAATAACACTGGTCTTCCCACTGCCTGCACCAGCAAGTACAAGAAGTGGTGAGCCGACATGTGTAATGGCTTCACGCTGTCTTGGATTGAACCGATTGAGATCCACGCAATGATCCTTGGAAATGAAGAGGAGAGTTTAGCAGGTTGTCGCAATGCTTAAGTGAACCAACCGGCAAGCCACCAACTTTTTGAGCGCTGATCCTGATAGATCCAACTGATTCGTGTGCTTTGAAACAGGCAGATCCAATATCGCCGACACGCAGGCTCGAAGTCCCACCATCCTGATTCGATCCGTTCTGGCCCTTGAAGTAAGGTATGACCTGCTTTCTCAGGTGATGAACCAAGTGACTCTGGTGGGTTGAGTAGCCAGAGAGGCCGAGGTGGCAGGTGAGGCAGTGGATGTGTGTTGTGATTGTTGTCTAATTGGTTCGCATATTCAGGTCTTGGATCTTGAAGTCGGCACGGTGTTTGAATGCATTTTTTTCCAAGACGTGCAGTGAGACGGTCGAGTAACTGCGATCGATCTGTGTCGTGCGTTTTAACAAATAAGTCATTCTTCTGTGGGCTTGCTTGATGTACTTGCTGAATGGTTAAGCGAATCCTTGTCATCGGTGACGCAGGTCGTAATTTTTCGAGTTGCAGCCAAGACGGATCGGACAGTGCTGTTGCGGAATTCACAGGATGATTAAGTGAAACTTTTAAAACATCGATATTGCGGTTTTCCTGTGTAATTTCCCATCGTAACTGACCGGTTACGCAGACCCGCTGTCTTAACCAATTTGCTGCATCTTGTGTTAGGCGATTGATTGGAAATTTCAGCATGTCGACTGATTCAAGTCCGCGTAGAAACTCAACGGATTGATCGAAGACAGGAGGTGGTGAAAACCATGAAAGTGGCGTTTGATGGCGACCTGCAATTGCATCGAAATATAAGAAAGTATCTTGGTGGATTCGTGCCTGCCGAGCTCGAGATGGTGCACTAAAGTAGTCGCCGACTGTTCGAAATCCCATATTTTTTAGACGTTTAATTTGTTCGCGTGGGATGGCGACAGCATCAATTGAAATACGACTTAATGTTTTTTGAAATGCGTGTTCCTTTGGTCTTAATCCTTCTTGCACGAAGAGGGCTGCCATTTCAGGGGTGTACCCAAAGGCAAGCTGAATTTGGAAGCTTTGGGATGAGGCCGCATTTTTTAGAGTTTGGGTGAGTTCAGCAAGATCACCAAATAGAGATTTGCTCTTTGAAACTTCAATACATAATCCTTTATTCCAGATCGCGACCTGGTGCGAATATTGATATGCCCAAAGAGCTAAGCGATGTATTAAGCGGCGCTCTTCATCTGCCTGATACGTTTTAGTGAGTAAATGTGGGCAGAGTGTGAGTGCCATACTCAGTGTCATACCAGGAACAACGCCCTCCGCTAATGCCTGTTCGGAGCATTGCATGATCTGGCCTTGATGGTGGATGGCAACGCACTCGTTGTGATGTGAGACACCTTGTGCATCCAAAAGTAGATTTGGAAATTTGAGGTACGCATAGATCACCATTAATGCAGTCTCGATGAGTCTTTGTTAATACACGTTGTGCGTCGAGCAGGGCTTGGCTTTTGAATCCAAGAAAGCTCGGTGGGAACTACAATAGGTGGTCTTGCATTTGTTCCTGGTTGCTTAAAAATAGTGATTTCAAAACCAGTGATTGATGACTGCATGCTGACACGTACGGGCGCTGGTGAAGCTTGGTTTCGATGTGTGAGCTGTCGGACTAAAAAGAGTTGTGTGTGCCCTCGTTGGCAGGCGAGCTGTAGTCGCCTGAGCTGTGTTGAAGTGAGTGTTTCCATTTCCCATGCGATTATGCTGCGTGTGGACCCTGATAGGGCGAGTTGCTCTAAGCACCAGGCAAACTGATCGGTTGGTATATTCATGACGTCGACTTTTTCTGTGTCGATTCCTTCTTGCATCAGTCTTTCAGTGCAGGGAGTTAATGGTGGATTTACAAAAGCAATCCAGCGCGCATCGTGCTGTGAGCGCCAAGTGGCTAACGCACATTGAATAGGGGCTGAAAAAACATCGTCAGTTAGAAATTCAATCAACATATGTGCGGGCCAACCTTGGCTGCACAGCTGGGTATTGAGTTCCGGAAACCCAGTATCGGTGACTTCGATCGTGGTTTCTGTATTGCCTTGCCAAAGCTTTCCGGCATCAAATAGTGGGCGTAAAAGATTTGTTTTCATTACTGTATAAAAATACAGTTTTTTACCGAAGTCAATCCGCTAATCTCGCCACATGAAATGGATTTTAAAAGTCTGCGTTTTTTCTTTATTTGCTGTATCGCCTGGATTGTCTCAGGCCAACCAAGTTACTGCGCGCTTAATCACGCCAGTTGAATCTGTTGTTCCAGGTGACACGCTGTGGTTTGGGTTGTCGCTTGAAATTGCTGAAGGTTGGAATACGTACTGGAAGAATGCGGGTTCAACTGGTCTTCCTCCCTCACTTGAATTGAGTGATGGCGCACAATCGTATGAGCCGGATCTTCAATTCCCGCTCGCGAAAACAAAACCCTTTGGTGACGATGTCAGCCTTCTGACTTATGGATATACCAAAGCGGTTATTCACCCATTTCAGATCACAGTGCCTCAAACGGTATCGGGCCAATGGTCACTCACAGGCGAAGCACGTTGGTTGGTTTGCAAGGACATTTGCATTCCTGAAAGCCAAGAGATCAGCATTTCATTGCCGGTTGTTTCATCTCAACTCGATGTGCGCCGTTCTGCATCTGTGCAACAAATCGATGCTGCGCGCGCAGCTGTCCCCACAGATTTTCCTGCCAGCGTTAATTTTGCTGGTACTCAATCGGTATGGATCTCTGGATTTAACGAGATTGCGATTAACGATGTGATGCCCGAGGGTTCTGGAGAAATTCTGGGACTTGTCGAGAGTGTGCAACCACTTGGAGGTGGCGTTTTAGTTACATTTGATCGCGCGCTGGATCCCTCAGCCTATGCGGCGGGTCACTGGGTTATTGGGCTCGAATCTGGTGGGGTTCGCCTGCCATATGATTCGGCTCTCGCTGTGCCTTCGGTGGAGAAGCAGAATCTATCCCTTGGCCTTGTCTTGATCATGGCGTTGGCTGGCGGGTTGATTTTGAATTTGATGCCATGTGTATTCCCTGTGCTGTCCATCAAGGCGCTATCGATTGCAGGTAAGGCGACAAAAGAGCGGCGTGATGTTCAGAAAGGGGCGTGGCTGTATACCGCCGGTATCTTGGTGACCATGCTAGTGCTGGCCTCAATTATGGTCGGTCTTAAAGCCGGTGGTGCACAAATTGGTTGGGGTTTTCAGTTGCAAACGCCATGGTTCGTCGGCTTGTTGGTCTATGTGTTTGTGATTCTAGGATTGTGGCTGTATGGCTGGGTCGAATTTGGTATGGCGCTTTCAGGCGTTGGACAGAATCTGACAGAAGGCCACTCGGGGCGTGCTGAGTTCTTTACTGGCGTGTTGGCCGTTGTCGTTGCGACTCCCTGTACAGCCCCATTCATGGGTGTTGCGATGGGTTACACGTTGACGCAACCGTGGTGGATTACATTAATTGTTTTCTCGGCCTTGGGTCTTGGTTTGGCTCTTCCGATGCTCGCATTTGCCATTTGGCCACAATTGGCGAGTCGATTACCGCGTCCTGGCAATTGGATGATCCGATTAAAACAGTTGTTGGCATTTCCAATTTTGGCGACTGCAATTTGGCTGTTGTGGGTCCTCGTCCGTCAAACATCTTCTGACATTTTGGCATTGATTCTCGGCGGATTACTGTTGCTGGTATTTGGTCTTTGGCTGACCAAGGGAGAAAGCCGGGTCTCAAGAATCCTGGGGGTATTGGCGGTGGTCGCTTCTTTGATGGCAATTCCAAGCGTGTCTCAAGTTGCACCAACCTCTTCAGATCAGGTGATGGTGGAGGTGGATGCTGAGCCGTATGCATCGAGTGCATTACGAGCGCACCTTAATGATGGACGATCTGTCTTCATTAACATGACGGCTGATTGGTGCATTACCTGTAAGGTTACGGAAAAGCGGTTATTGAAAACAGAAGCCGTTGATCAGTTGTTTGAGGATCACGGAGTGATCCGGATGACGGGCGACTGGACTCGTTATGACCCGCTGATTACTGAATATCTGAATGCGTTCGACCGGGTTGGTGTGCCGCTTTATGTGGTGAATCACCCGGGAATGGAGCCAATTGTCTTGTCACAATTCCCGAGTTTTGATGAGCTCGAAGATGCCGTTAAGGCAAAATCTTCGCCTTAATTTCGGAAACGACTTCATCGGCTCCCCATTCTTTCATGCCTTGGATGCTCTCCACTGCCTCACCTGGCCCATTAATTAGAACGGTCGTTGGAACTCCGCGAAGTCCGTAGGCTTTGAGTCCTGACATCTTGGCATCTTTAAGCAGTACTGTGTGATCTCCAAATAGATCCGGCTTTTTGGACTTGAATCCTTCGATTGTTTTTGTGCTTTCACCAAAATTAACCAAATAAACAGTCGCCTCACTACCTAGTTTTTGGCCGAGTTTTTCCAGATCGGGTAATTCTTTGATACAGGGCGCACACCAAGTCGCCCAAAAGTTGACTACAGCCGGACCCTTAATTTCAAACGGCTGATCGTTGAGGTCTGTAAAGCCATTTGCATGCGCTGTTAATGCGCTTAGATACATGAAAATCCCGAACAGGATTGTCCTACGATTGAACATTGTTTATTCTCCTTGTTAGTCGAACGGAGTTCGGCGATGCGTGTGCTCAATAATATGTGAAGAATTACAAAGGAGCGACACAGTGATTGATCAAGTCCGTGCCTCACTATCCAGTCTCAGTAAATCTGAGCGAGCTGTTGCCGAGACAATCTTAGCGGATCCGGAGCATTCTGTTCATTTAAGCATAGCGCGATTGGCAGTGGCTGCAGGCGTGTCTGAGCCAACAGTCAATCGGTTTTGCCGATCTCTTGGCTGTCGTGGTTTTCCTGACTTCAAATTACGGCTCGCACAAACACTTGCGAATCCAGCGACTTTTCAGGTTCGTGGTCTTGAGGACAGTGATTCAATTCTTCAGCTTGCAGATAAAATGTTTGAGACCGCAATGTCACGAATGAATCGAGCACGCACACGATTACCAGAACAAGATCTGATTGGTGTGATTGGTGAGATCCTCGATTGCCGCAGACTACTGATTTATGGTCTGGGCCCAACTTCTGGTCTGGCGCGCGGTGCGCAAGAGCTTTTTATTGGTGCGCCGATCGCGGTAGTTGTTCATACAGATGCGGTCATTCAGGAATTAACAGCAAATACCGCGTCGCCAGATGATCTATTTTTATTTCTCTGCACAAATGGTGAAACCGCTCCCATGGTTCAGTCAGCCACCCTTGCAGATGAGCGCGGTGCACGCTTAATTGCAATCGCACCGACAGGCTCCCCATTAGCCCGAGCATGTCACAGAACACTCGACCTGGTCTTGGACTCGTCCAGTGCAACCATGGCTCGATTTACGAACCGTTTGGTCTGCCAGATCGTACTTGAGGTTCTTGGCGAGAGTATCCAGCAGGCTGTTCGCACCCAACGGAAGTTTAAACATCTGACATCAACACGAACAGAACGCGCTGTCGGATAAAATCTGGTCTATCCTGTAGTGAACAGGAGACCAATGTGGCTAAAGTCAAATCCATCTATCAATGCCAAGAATGTGGCGCTACTTCGTCACAGTGGGCAGGGCAGTGCCCTGGTTGTCAGGCATGGAATTCCCTTGTTGAATCAGTTCAAGCTCCCGAGCCTGTTAAAGGCCGTTCGGGTGGGTATGCAGGTGCTATGCCTGCGCGTTCAAAACTATCAGCGATTAAACCGGAACGGCTCGCTCGTCTTGGATCTGGATATTCAGAGTTTGATCGCGTTTTGGGTGGGGGTTTTGTTCCCGGCTCTGTGATTTTACTTGGTGGTGCCCCAGGGGCTGGTAAAAGTACGTTGCTATTGCAAGTGACGACGCTGTTATCAGGGCAAAAACCCTGTTTATACGTTACAGGTGAGGAATCCCTCGAGCAAATTGCGCTGCGTGCACAGCGTTTGGGATTAAATGGCGACCAGCTTGAGTGCGTTTCTGAGACTCGAGTTGAAGCGATAGCTGCCATGGTTGAACAGGTCAAACCGGCATTGCTGGTTGTTGATTCAGTTCAGGTGATGCAGGTTGAATCACTCTCTGGTGCGCCAGGTAGCGTTGGTCAAGTTCGTGAGTCTGCTGCTCAATTAACCCGTCTTGCCAAAGCAACGGGTGTGATCGTTTTATTGGTTGGCCATGTGACCAAGGAAGGCGCTTTAGCTGGTCCGAAAGTGCTTGAGCACATTATTGATGCATCACTGCTTCTCGATGGCGATAGCGGTGGTCGATTCAGAACACTGCGTGCGCATAAAAATCGATTTGGCTCGGTTGGAGAGTTGGGTGTTTTTGCGATGACCGAGACAGGTCTCAGAGAAGTTAAAAATCCATCAGCGATATTTTTAAGTCGCCCTGAAAGTGTGGCGCCGGGCTCCTCAGTGATTTGTACATGGGAGGGTACCCGTCCCTTGTTGGTCGAAGTTCAGGCGCTAGTCGATAGTAGTTTAGGTGGCTCTCCGAAGCGGATCGCGGTTGGTCTTGATGGCCAGCGTCTTGCGATGTTGCTAGCAATTTTGCATCGCCACGGCCATGTCCAATTGGGTGATCAGGACGTATTCGTCAATGCTGTCGGAGGCGTCAAAGTGACAGAAACGGGAGCGGATCTGGGATTATTGTTAGCCTGTGTTTCGAGTTTCCGGGGTAAAACAATCCCCAAAGATTGGGTGATCTTCGGTGAAGTTGGGTTGTCAGGTGAAGTCAGGCCTGTCGCATCAGGTCAAGAGCGAATTCGTGAGGCGGCCAAGCATGGATTTAAAAAAGCCATCGTGCCATCCGCGAATGCTCCCAAACAACCAGTGAGTGGTATTGAAGTGTGTCGCGTTGAGCGCATCAGTCAGGTGTTGGAGTTATTTGATGAATCGTGATTTAGAAGGATTGCGCAGAGATTATCAGGTCGGCCAGTTACTCGAAGAGGATGCAGGATTAGATCCGATTGCTTTGTTCGAGGCATGGTTGAGTGATGCGAAGAAAACAACGCAACTTGAACCCAACGCGATGACTTTGGCAACGATTGATGGGATGGGTAATCCGCATGCACGTATTGTCTTGTTAAAAGGCCAAGACGGACGGGATTTTAAGTTTTATACCAATTATTTGAGCCATAAAGGTGAGGAGCTTTTAGCATCACCGTCGGCTGCGTTGGTTTTTTGGTGGGATCAACTCGAGCGTCAAGTGCGAGTTGAGGGCACAGTTGAAAAGCTGAGCGATGAAGAAAATGACGCCTATTTCCAAGAGCGACCGAAAGGATCTCGATTGGGTGCGTGGGCGAGTCAGCAGTCACAAGTCATAGAGTCGCATGACGTGTTGACAGAAAAAATGACCGAGTTAGAAGCTCAATATCCGGACAAGGTGCCTCGGCCGCAACATTGGGGTGGATATGCCGTTCGGGCAACGCGCATCGAATTTTGGCAGGGTCGTTCATCGCGGTTACATGACCGTTTGGATTATCGATTCGATGGAACGAGTTGGAATCGGGTTCGCCGTTCCCCATAGTATGTTGCAACGCGGAAAACGAGGCGCTTCGATGAAATGGGTGAAAACGTGGGCAGTGGCAGGGCTCTGTGTTTTGGTGACAGCGACTGCGTTTGCTGAAGTTTTTGTGACAGTTGCCCCTGTGTCTGCTATCCAAAAACGAATGACGTCTGGGTTTCCGGCTAGCGCTGAGCCTATTGAAACAAGTCTTCTATCGTCGGGAATATCCGCTGAAATTGTATCGATCAACGCACGCCCGGGTGATCGCGTTACACGAGGTGCGACGCTGATTCAGCTTGATTGTCGCAATACCAAATTACAACGAGATCTTGCTCTCCAAGACTTGAAACAAGCTCAAGTCCAGTTGAAGTTTAGCGAACGTCAATCAGCACGTGTTGCCAAGTTGGCAGAGACCAATATTGCCAGCGAAGAACTAAAAGATACTCGGGCTACAGAATTACAGCAGTCTCGAATTGGTGTTGAAGCGAAACGTGTCACATTACAAGAGGCTGAGCTCCAGGTTTCAAAGTGTGAAGTGAAAGCGCCCTTCGATGCCGTAATTATCGAACAGCTAGCCTCAGTCGGTACGCGAGTGTCGGTTGGATCGCCAATTCTTGAAGTGGTGTCTGTTGCTGTTGATATTCGCGCTCGAGTGCCTTTTGATTATGTTGTCGATACAAATCAAGACGTCGTTTTTGAATCGGGCCGACAAAATGTAAACGCACGATTTTTAGTTGAAAGTGATGCTGTGGATACGAGTACTGGAACGCGTTTACTTCGTTTTGCACCGGAATCCCCAGTGGCTCCCGGCTCGCCTGGAGTGATCTCAATACCTTCAGATGCTCGAGTGCTGCCCGCTGATTTTTTAGTCGAGCGTGATCGGAAGTATGGTGTGATGGTCGCGGTCGGTAATGAGGCTCGGTTTATCGAGAGACCGTCAGCAACACTGGGTCAACCAGTTATCGTTTCTGATCTCGAGCCAACGTTGCTATTAATTCAAGAAGGACGTTTTAAGGCACGTCATGGCGATATGTTGGTGATCCGAAAATGATCGGATTTGCACGGTTACTGATCGGCAACAAAGTTCTTACAAATCTCACTTTTATCTTAGTTCTGGCGATGGGCGTGCTGGCGTATTGGTCGCTTCCTAGACAGCAAGATCCGACCATTAACTTTAACTGGATTGTGATTACCGTTGCTTGGCCTGGATCATCGGCCTTAGATGTCGAAAGCCGAATCACAGATCCAATTGAAGAAGCGATTCAGCGCGTTGATGATCTCGATTTTGTGTCCAGTTACTCACGAGAAGGATTGGCATCAGTACTGGTTCGATTCGAAGATATCTCAACACAAGTATTTGAGCGTCGTCTCGGTGATTTGCGTCGCGAGGTTAATACAGCAGAAAGTGAATTTCCCGATGAAGCAACTGATCCGGTATTCATCGAAATCACCTCATCGAACGCATTCCCCGCTGCCACGCTCGCACTGGTTGGATCTGGTGATGACGATAGCCTTCGCGAGCAGGCGGTCTTAATTGAAAAAGAACTGGAGCGCCGAGAGCGTATTGACCGGATTGATACGCAAGGAATGGCTGATCCTGAGATTCGGATTGAGTTTGATGCGACACGACTCGCTGCGCTTGGACTCTCTCCGTCAGATGTTGCAACGACGGTTCAAACGTACTTTCAAGATTTGGCTGCTGGCGAGCTTGATGTTGCCGGATCGAGTTGGTTAGTTCGGTTGAAAGGGAAATCGACAGATGCATTTGATCTCAATCGATTCCCTATTCTCGGCCGCGATGGAAGCGTCAGAATTGGTGATGTTGCGCGCGTCACTCGAACGCAAGCAGAGCGCTCAGAGCTTGTTCGTTACGAAGGGAAGCCATCTGTCTTGCTGGCTGTGATGAAAGCAGAAGGGGCAAATACGCTCGAACTGGTCGATGAGGTTAAAGACTATATTGAATCGCGTAATGCACTTGAGGCCGTGACCGGCACGCGACTTGTGTTGATTGACGACCAGACCATCCCAACACGGAAAGCACTCAATATCATGCAGAACAACGCATTGATTGGCCTCATGCTGGTCTTGGTTGTTGCATGGATATTCTTAGGTTTCAAAATCGCAGCGCTCACAGCGATCGGTATCCCATTTATTCTGGCGGGCACATTCTGGATCCTTCAGGGCATGGATCAAACACTCAATGTCACGGTGTTGCTCGGTGTCGTGATTGCTCTCGGGATGTTGGTTGATGATGCAGTTGTGGTGGTCGAAGCCATTTATTACCGCATTGAGCGTGGACTCAGTGGAATCGAGGCTGTGTTAGATGCATTGACTGAGACTGCAGCTCCGGTGACTGCCGCGGTATTCACAACCGTTGCTGCCTTTATGCCACTGATGCTTCTACCCGGGATTCTGGGTAAATTCATGATGGTCATCCCGCTGGTGGTGTCGGTTGCTCTATTAATCAGCCTTGTCGAGGCATTTTGGATGCTTCCAAGTCATGTGCTTGGGACCGGCATGAAGCTCAATCATGACGGCAGGATGCAGCAATTCCGAACGCGTCTGAATCGTGGTATCAGGCATGTCTACACCCGTTTATTGATTCGGGCATTACGTCGGCCCATTACGACACTTGCGATTTCAATGTTTGCGTTAATCGGAGCTCTGGGTTTGTTGGCGAGCGGTCAAATACGAGCGGATTTTTTTGCATCCGATCCGATCCGTGTGTTTTATGTGAATGTTGAGACAGAGCCCGGAACAAGGCTTGAGCAGACCCTTAATTTAACGGTCGAAATTGAACAAGTGGTCCGAAAAAGCCTGGGTGAAAACGAGGCGCGAGGAATTGTTGCCTACGCAGGCCAGCAGTTCACGGAAACAGAGCCATTGAGAGGTAGTCACCGAGGCCAAGTCTTGGTTGGGTTGCAGCCTGATGGTCGCGAAGTGTCGGATATTGTGGATGGGATGCGTGAGGCAGTGCTCGCTGTACCTGGTCCATCTCGCGTGACCTTTCTTGAGCTTGCAGGCGGGCCGCCTGCAGCGAAGCCTATTTCAATCAAAGTCCGTGGTTCTGAATTCGGAGAACTCCGAGCGGCAGCTGATGAAATCAGGGGCATCCTGCAAAACACTCCAGGTATTAAAGATATTACCGATGACGCTCAGGATGGACGGTTCGCTCTGCAGCTCACTCTCAATCCAGATCAAGTGGCACGGTCAGGGCTGATTCCGGCCGATATTGCTCGAAATGTCCGCATTCTTGTTGATGGCGAGATTGTTGAGTCAGTTCAAGATCAAGGTGAAACGGTTGATATTCGCGTTGTTGCGGCCGACGGTCAATTTTCGTCCCCAACAGAGCTTTTAGGAGCACAACTGCCAACAGCAACAGGCGATATGATTTCCTTAAGTGAATTAGTCGATGCCGATCGGTCGCCCGCACTCGGAACGATTCGTCATTACAACTTCAGGCGGACGATTACGGTTGAAGCAGATATTGATTCCGAGATGACTGATACCGTGACAGCAAACCAAGCTGTGATGGACGCATGGTCTCAGTTGCAAGCATCCTATCCAAACGTGAATTTAGACTTCTCTGGTGAGCTTGACGATATCCAAGAAAGCCTTGATTCCATAGGGATTCTATTCCTTTTTGGGCTAGGCGTGATGTATCTGATTCTTGGCACGCAGTTTAAGAGTTATGGTCAACCGTTGTTAATTTTGGTGACTGTACCGTTGGCTTTCACAGGTGTTGTCTTGGGCCTATTTGTGACGGGTAATCCGCTCTCGCTATACACGCTTTATGGTGTTGTCGCGTTATCAGGTATCGCAGTGAACTCTGCAATTGTGCTCATTAGTGCTGCCAATGACCGACTGATGGCTGGGATGAGTCTTAAGCATGCGACATTGTATGCAGGGAGACGTCGGGTCGTTCCAATCGTCATCACCGTCATGACAACAATCGCTGGGTTGTTCTCGTTAGCAGCTGGCCTTGGTGGTTCATCATTGATCTGGGGCCCAGTCGCAACTGCGATTGTTTGGGGTCTCGGGTTTAGCTCTGTATTAACACTGTTTGTTGTACCGCTACTCTATTTTCTAACGGGTAAAAAACGAGAGATTCGCTTAAATCCGAGTACTTGAAAAATTCTCTACCGATCACACAATAGCTATTGAGGCGCCACAATGGGCCTTATTTACTAAACGCTCTGTCTTTATGAAGAGCAACAATTTGATCGCTTTAGGAGGATCACATGACAGTAGACCTTTCACCTTTATATCGCACAGCAATTGGCTTTGATCGTCTTGCCGGAATGCTTGAGAACGCAAATCGTCTCGAAAGCGCAGGCTATCCGCCCTACAACATCGAAGTGACGGGGGAAGATGAATATCAAATTACGATGGCTGTTGCAGGCTTTACCGACGATGAATTGTCGATTGAGTCGAAGCAAAACGAACTGACCGTTTCGGGTGAGAAAGCCGAATCCGAA
This sequence comes from Gammaproteobacteria bacterium LSUCC0096, assembly GCA_008087055.1. GTDB lineage: Bacteria > Pseudomonadota > Gammaproteobacteria > Pseudomonadales > Litorivicinaceae > HIMB30. Next base: position 302,167 of record VIEA01000002.1, read on the forward strand.
GAAGAGAGCAAGTTCCTGCACCGCGGAATTGCGACGCGCAGTTTTGAACGGAAGTTTCAGTTAGCAGACCACGTCTATGTCAAAGGCGCGCGTTTGGAACATGGATTGCTGCACGTCGAATTGTATCGTGAGTTGCCAGAGGCACTGAAGCCTCGTTCAATTTCGATTGAGACAGGAAAGCTCATCGAAAATAAATCCTAATGGTGAAAGGCCCGGTAACCCGGGCCTTTTTGTTTTGGTACACCGACCTTTTGATATGCATCATGTGCTGATGCGTGAATTCAGACTTGTCACACAGTTGTCTTAAAACTATTGTGCAATGCAATATGTTTTAGTTTATTTGAGTAAATCGGTATGACACCAATCACCCGCCTAACCAACACGACCTATGATGAGCTCGCCGTAGGAATGTCAGCATCAATTCGAAAGCGTCTCACCATGGATGACATTCGATTGTTTGCAGTGATGTCTGGTGATGTGAATCCTGTGAGTCTCGATTCACAGTATGCAAAGTCGAGTCGCTTTCATGACATCGTTGCGCATGGGATGTGGGGTGGTGCACTCATTTCAACAGTTTTAGGGACTGAGTTGCCAGGTGCGGGAACTGTATATACACATCAGACTCTCGATTTTGTGAAGCCTGTCCGGATTGGTGATGAGTTATCGGTAACGGTGACTGTTCGAGAGAAAAAGCCTAATTCACACGTCATGTTTGACTGCGATGTCGTGAATCAGCTCGGCGAGCAAGTTCTTAAAGGCTGCGCTGAAGTGATCGCACCCACTGAGAAAGTCGAGTCTGAGATTGTTGAGCTGCCAGATATCTTCTTGAACGAACGCCAACAGCTCAATGATTTGTTAAACCGCTGTAAAGCCTATCGACCAATGCGAGTGGCGGTCGTTCATCCGTGTGATGAGGTGTCACTTGGTGGTGCATTAGCAGCGCGTGCACGTGGATTGATAGAGCCTGTTTTGATTGGTCCAGAAGCAAAAATTCGTCAGGTGGCGGAGACTTATGGTTACGATCTCGACGGTGTTGAGATCGATGCAGTTGATCACTCTCATGCAGCCTGTGCGAGGGCTGTTGAATTGTGCCAACTCGAATCGGTCGAGTCTGTAATGAAAGGAAGTTTGCATACTGATGAGCTGATGGGTGCACTCCTCTCAAAATCATCAGGGTTGCGCACTGAGCGTCGAGTGAGCCATGTCTTCGTCTTTGATGTTCCGACCTATCCGAGGCCTCTTTTGATCACAGATGCAGCGATCAATATTTCACCTGATCTCAATGCCAAGCGCGACATCATTCAGAATGCCATCGAACTCGCGCATGCACTTAAAATTGAAGAGCCAAAAGTCGCTATTTTGTCAGCTGTTGAGACGGTGACACCAGCGATTCCATCAACACTTGATGCGGCAGCCTTGTGCACCATGGCACGTCGCGGACAAATTACTGGAGCGATACTCGATGGTCCGCTTGCATTTGATAATGCGGTATCTGAGACAGCTGCAAAAATCAAAGGCATTGAAAGTCCGGTTGCAGGGGTTGCCGATATTCTGGTCACTCCGGATTTAGAGTCTGGAAATATGCTTGCAAAGCAGCTTGAGTATTTGGCGCATGGTGAGGGTTCAGGGATTGTTTTAGGACTCCGGTTGCCAATTATTCTGACCAGTCGGGCCGATGACGCGGTTTCAAGACTTGCGTCCTGCGCATTGGCGGTCATCTTGCGTGCGCATCAAAGGAAGGACTCGTAGATGTTATTTGTCATTAATGCTGGTTCGTCGAGTGTTAAATTCTCAGTCTATGAGATGGGGTCGTTAGATCTGATTGAGTCAGGTCAGGCGTCAGTCCGCGACGGTCAGATTCATATGCAGGCAAAAGCGTCTGATGGAGTGCAAATTGACCAGTCTGAAGTGATAGCGGAGACAGAGCACGATCGCGTGATGGTTCTGTTGCACGCGGTGCATGATCTACTTTCAAATCAATTTCCAGAACCGCAGTGTATTGTCCATCGAGTTGTTCACGGTGGGGAGTCATTTGCAGATCCAGTCATTGTGACTGAAGAGATTCGCAATGAACTGGAAACTTTGGTTGATCTTGCGCCATTACATCAGCCAGTCAACTTGGCGGGTATTGATGTATTCGGCGAAGCCTATCCGGGTGTGATGCAAGTTGCGTGTTTCGATACTGCATTTCATGTTGGTCAATCGGCGCTTGAAACATCCTATGCATTACCGCAGTCCGTTCGGGCTCTTGGGATTCGCAAATATGGGTTTCATGGGTTGTCGTACGCCTACATTGCTGAGCAATTGCCTACGTTTGGGGTGCAGTCTCCATACAAGGCGATCATTTGTCATTTAGGGAACGGTGCTTCGATTTGCGCAGTCGATAGCGGTCGCTCAGTGGCATCAACGATGGGCTTTACTGCAGTTGAGGGTCTGCCGATGGGGACTCGTTCTGGGCGCATCGACCCTGGTGTTGTTCTTCATCTGTTGGATCATTGCGGGTGGACGCTTGATGAGGTGGAGCATTTGCTCTATCACGATTCTGGTCTGAAAGGTTTGTCGGGCCAATCGAGTGATGTCCGAACGCTAGAGGAAGCCAAGACCAATGCATCCGAGTTTGCATTGGATTATTTCGCTTATCGAATTAACAGCGAAATTGGCCAATTAAACGCGGTACTGGGTGGTGCCGATACGATCGTATTTGCTGGTGGGATCGGTGAGCATTCAGTGAGAATGCGGCGCGAAGTTTGTCGTTTGTTGGCACGGTGGCTTCCTGTTTCGTTAAGCACTGAGCGGAATGAGGCAAATGACACGATGATTCATGATGACGAATCAACGATTCGTGTCTTGCGCATCGAGACCGATGAAAATGGGTATATGGCACGAGCTGCGAGCCGATTGATTGGGTGATAAAGTCTCAGAATCACTGAATTTTTATTAAAAAATTTGGTATAAAGACGCCTCTCAGGAGGAATCTCATGAAATTGCTGAAAGAACTGACTCACGGTGATACTGGTTTTGCGTTGATGTTGATCGCCATGGCGATGACAATCCTCGCGTTGGCATTCTAAAGAATGCGATCATCGACCTATGCGATCGCGTGCCTTGTGCTCGTGTTCGCATGCCTAAGCCTTCATCACTTTTATCCCTCGAAGGCTGCCTACACCTTGGTTGCATTTGCTTCCGGAATAGTCGCTGGACTTTATGTGTTCAAAACGCTGTGGGTTGGCATTTCCAAGGATTGGGTTGCTGGAGCGGTGATTATCCTAACCGGACTCTTTACGGTTGTTTTGCCGGCTGCTCAATTGCTTTTGCAGTCCCCGTCGCTGTACATCGGTGCAATGGTCTTTGGTGCGCTGGCAATCGGTGTCTTTCGCGAGAGGATTCCAGCCACAGTTGAGTCCGCTTTGGACGAGACCCTTTGAATTCTCAAGAACTTCTTAGATCAGCATTTGATCATGCTGTTGAAGCTGCCCAAGCAACGTGCCTGATACCTCATCTGAATGCATTACCGCCTAATGATGGTAAGACAGTATTTCTGGTTGTTGGGAAAGCAGCATCACAGCATGCGCGGATTGCTCAAGAATGTCTCGGAGATATCGAGGGTTTGTGTATTCTCCCTAAAGGTCATCAAGTCTCTACCACGTTGCGTGTCATTGAGGCCTCGCACCCTGTTCCTGATGCCGGGAGTGTATTGGCCGCTCAAGAAGCAATGGCGCTGGCTCAATCGTTAGCGCCAAGTGATCGAATGATCTGTTTGATTTCAGGTGGTGGATCTGCACTTATGTCTGCTCCGCTTCCAGCGATGGATCCCGAACTAAAGATGCGGACGCATCGCGAGTTACTCGCATCAGGCGCAACAATTTCTGAATTAAATACAGTGCGCAAACAACTCTCGCTTGTGAAAGGTGGGCGTTTGGTTGAAGCCTGCCAAGGCAGAATTCTGAACTTCTTGGTCTCAGATGTTCCCGGAGATCGGGTTGAATTTATTGCGTCTGGTCCAACAGTTCCGGCGCATACCAATCAAGCTGACGCAATCGATGTATTAACACGACACAATATTGATGTTCTTGATGAATTGCTTCCCTGGTTATCTGATTCTAATAACGCTACTCCGGCTCCCGATGCGGCGTGTTTTGAACGTGTGTCAACGACCATAGTTGCGGCCCCTTCGCAGTCCTTGAAGGCGGCTCAAGAGTTTCTGGAAGCGCAAGGAGTGGAGTGCTGGATTTTGGGTGACTCCATTGAGGGAGACTCTGAAACAGTCGCTCGCGTGATGGCAGAGACAGCGCTATGGCAGCGTCGTCATCGCACACTCACAAAACCTTTGTGTTTGCTCTCTGGTGGCGAGACAACAGTCAAAGTTACTGGTACTGGAATCGGTGGGCCAAACGCTCATTTTGCACTGGCGTTGCTTGATGCTTTCGATGGTGCTCGAGGAATTTCGGCAATTGTCTGTGATACAGATGGCGTCGATGGTGCAGCAGAAATCGCAGGAGCGTTAATCGATGATCAGACGCTTACCAAGGTCAAAGAAGCGAATCTCGATCATCGTGATGCGTTCAAGCGCCAAGACGCGCATACGTTTTTTAAGTCAATCGATCAGTCAGTCACTCCTGGGCCAACAGGAACCAATGTGAATGATTTCAGAGCAATTTTGATCGAGCCTTAAACGCTTTTTAAAAGCGCAATGACGATTGAAATCGTGATCACAGATGAGACGGTCGAAACGAATATGCTTGTTGTCGCTGTCGGTGGTGATACCTGGTAGCGATTGGCAAATAGGTACATATTCATTCCAGTTGGCATTGCCGCGAGCATCGTCGCAACCGACAGCCATAGCATCTCAAGACCAAGCCATGAGCCAAGAAGAAATACGGCCAGTGGGTGCGCTGTATTTTTCAGAATAGTGACCAGAAGAGCCGGGCCCACAGAGCCTGAAATCGAATAACTCGCCAGAGAACTCCCGAGCACGAACAGTGCAGCGGGTGTCACACTGGTTGCGACGAGATGAAACATGTCAGCCGCAATTGGATGGATTCCTAGATCGGTGAGTTTCCAAAGAAATCCCAGGCCTAATCCCACGATGAGTGGATTCCCAATGAGCCCGGAAAGCACTTGTTTTGGTAAGTTGGCAAGTCCTGCATCGCGACCTCGTGCGATCTCAATTGCGACGGTAACCGCAGTAAATACAGTGATGCCGTGGACCGAAATGAGTAGAAAGAGTGGGAACAATGCATCGTCCCCAAGCGCCCGTGGAATCAGTGGGATACCCAACAGGACCGTATTCGAAAAGCAGGAGCCGAGCCCGATAACCATCGATTCTATGACGGGCCGTTTCAAGAGTAGCCAACTAATTAGAAGGCCGAGTGTAAATACAACGACGAGTGGGATGTAGTAACTCGCAAAGAGGGCAGTCGCTGATGCTTTGGGTGGTTCAAGTTCAACCACCGCAGAAAAAAGAAGCATCGGCACAGCGAAATCGAAAACGTATTTGGATAATCCATCACGATGCGAACTTAAGAAAAATCCAAAGCGCGTTGCGAAGTATCCAATCAGCCCCAGCGCAAGGACTGGGGCGAGTACGTAAAAGACTTCGTTCATTGAGCGCCTTTCACAAAGAGATAGGTCTCTGTCGGTGGTGGGTTTTGGATGAGTCCGCGGTCCGTCATAAATTGTGCAAAGCGAGCCCACTGGTCCGCATCCGTTTGACGAGTGGATCGAGCGAGCTTAGGCAGCGTATCGCGCCATGCACGTCGATTCAGCTCGTTATCAAGATCATCAGGGCGGTAGCTGGTGAATGACTGATACATCGCATCAGGTGAGTCGATGATTAACTGTGTTGCTTGGTCCATTACGTCGAGGAAGCGTTCAATTTTAGCTGTACCCGCATAGTCTGGGTGTGCAACAAAAATGAGTTCTTCGTAGGCTGGAACACCATGTTCTTCTGGATAGAACGCACGTCCAGGGCGGCCATCGATGTCCATCTGGTTCAATTCAAAATTTCTGAAAGCACCGATGACTGCATCAACTTGTCGCGCGTACAGTGATGGCGATAAAGCGAAGTTCACATTCACAAGTTTGACGTCGCTTAATGTGAGTCCGTGAGTTTCGAGCATTGCGCCAAGGACCGCGTCTTCAAATCCACCAACAGAAAAACCGACCGTTTTTCCTTTTAAATCGTTGAGCGATCGGATATCAGAATCGGCGAGCACAACGAGTGAGTTGAGTGGGCTATTGACGATAGTACCGACCCGCATCAAGGGCAGTGAATTATTCAGATCGACCATCAGTGATGGTTGGTAGCTGATAGCCAAATCTGCTTGTTTTGCTGCAGCAAGCTTCGGTGGGAGCGATGGGTCGGCTGGTTCAACAAGGGTGACTTTGAGTCCTGCCTTTTCAAACAGACCCTCTTGTTCTGCAACGATCAACGGCGCGTGATCTGGATTGATAAACCAATCAAGCAGAACAGTGATTTCCTCTGTAGATGCCTTGGACACAGAGCTTACGAGGACACATAAGCTAAGACTCGCGATTTTCAATAAATGTTTGAAATGCATTGTGTTGACTCCTGATCAATGAGCTGCGCGCAGAAGGTCAACAAAAGGAGAGTTTGTTGGTCTTGGCTCCCTACGCCGGTACTAACCGGATCAGGTTCAAAGGGTACTTCTCAGCTTGTGCGCCCCTGCCGCAGGCCACGATTATACATGCGACAGGGTACGTGTGTTACTCGTAAAGTTCGGGACAGATGTCGCGAGTACTTTTGGTTTTTCCTTGCTCACCCTTTGCTCTGATGATGTCCCCGCGCTCTTCGATGTAGCGTTGGAAGTTCGGTTCGCGTTGGTAAATGCCTTCTGAAATATACTCAAGAACCGCTTCTGTGTGGAAACTCCTGAGCTGTGATTCGACGCGAATAATTTCAGACCCGTCTGAATCAAAAAGCACGAGGCTCGGTGCGTACATGATTTTCAAATCACGAGCGTAATCACGCGCTGCCTTTGTTTCTCCAGATGGTGTGGTTACCGGTGTGCTCGACCACATGTCGAGTTGAACGGTGTGGAATGGTTTAAATCGTTCGCGGACTGAATCTAGTGATAACACGCAGCGATGGAATGTATCGCAATCAGGGCAACTGGTTTGTTCAAATAATACAGCTTTCGGTTGTCCCTTGATGTCGAGCTTGGTCTTATTTTGAATGAAGGGCTGTGTGTTGAGTGCGGCATTGACGGACTTCGGTTGATTTGCGGCTAAATACTCGAAAATGGTCTGTGATTCATACGTTTTGTTTTGAACGTAATCCAAAGCGACCTGCATTTCTGCTGGCGAAACGTAACCGTTGAGGCGTAGCGCAGGTTTACCCTCTGCATCAAAAAAGATAATTGTCGGAGTGAATTGCACATCAAGTGAGCGGGCAATTTCTTTCTCAGTCGTTGCTTCTCCATCGAGGCCATACACCTCTCGATCGCCCCATATATTTAAGGCAACGACATCAAAATGTGCGTCAAATACATCACGGATGGATTGCTGTGTCAGATTCTTTTCGATTGTGTTCTTGCAGTAGGCACAAAATTCTTGCCAGAAAAAGACCACGAGGTGTTTGTTGGTTTCAGTCGCTTCGAGGTTATCTTCTGATAAATCGAGAAAGCTGACTTTGAACCACTCTGGAAGCTCAAAAGAATCGTAATTTGTAACTTGTTGGACAGGTTCAGGGCTCTCTGCTGTATGTGCAGAGAACGGCACCAAACAGGCCAGGGCCATGATGATTATTCGGAACATAAATCCCCTCCGGTGAGACGCATGATAGGGGTAAATATGCGCCTACCGGAGAGAGAGTCAAGCCTTGTTAGATGCTTTGTTTTAGCTCAAGGCGGCGACGATGCAAAACAGGCTCAGTGTACCCGTTGGGTTGCTCGACACCTTTGAGAACGAGATCAAGCGCTGCTTGGAATGCAACAGACTGATCGTAGTTTGGTGCCATTGGACGGTATTCAGGATCACTTGCGTTTTGCCCATCCACAACTTTAGCCATCCGCTCCATTGTTTCGCGGACCTGTGCTTCATTTGTAATGCCGTGAGTCAACCAGTTGGCGATATGCTGTGAGCTGATTCGAAGCGTTGCTCGATCTTCCATCAACCCAACGTTGTTGATGTCTGGAACCTTCGAGCATCCGACACCCTGATCCACCCAGCGAACAACATAACCAAGTATACCTTGGGCGTTGTTGTCGAGTTCCGCCTGAATTTCTTCTGCGGACCAATTTGGGTTATCTGCAACAGGAATAGTTAAGATGTCATCGACGCTGTTACGACGAGTGCCTTTCAATTCGTCTTGACGAGCAAATACGTCCACCTTGTGATAGTGCATCGCGTGCAGTGTGGCTGCCGTTGGTGATGGGACCCATGCAGTATTGGCACCTGACATCGGATGTCCGATCTTCTGCTCGATCATGTCCGCCATTAAGTCAGGCATTGCCCACATGCCTTTACCGATTTGAGCTTTACCCTGAAGGCCGCACTCAAGACCGATATCCACGTTCCAGTTTTCGTAAGCGCCGATCCAGGTCGACTTCTTCATATCGCCCTTACGAATCATTGGGCCTGCTTGCATTGATGTATGCATCTCATCACCGGTGCGATCGAGGAATCCGGTGTTGATGAAGACAACGCGCTCAGAAGCGGCGTTGATGCACGCTTTGAGGTTCACTGTTGTACGGCGTTCCTCATCCATGATGCCCATTTTGACTGTATAGCGCGGCAGATCGAGTAGGTCTTCGATGGCTCCGAACAAACGGTTGGCGAAACCCACTTCTTCTGGTCCGTGCATTTTTGGTTTAACAATGTACACAGAGCCCGCACGTGAGTTTTTATTCTCAGACCGTTTCAAATCATGGATGGCGATGAGTACAGTGAAAATGCCGTCTAAAATCCCTTCAGGGACTTCCTTGCCATCTTTGTCCAAAATCGCTTCGTTAGTCATCAGGTGGCCGACGTTTCGAACGAACATCAATGCTCGGCCAGGAAGTGTGACTGTGCCACCGTTTGCCCCGATATACTGACGATCTGCATTGAGCGTTCGGGTAAATGACTTGCCACCCTTCGATACGGTCTCAGACAGGTCGCCTTTCATCAGGCCAAGCCAATTTTTATAGACAACCACTTTGTCTTCAGCATCAACGGCTGCAACAGAGTCTTCACAGTCCATGATGGTGGTCAGTGCTGACTCCATGAGAATGTCTTTGACCCCAGCTGCGTCGCTTTGGCCTACAGGCGTAGATGCATCGATTTGGATTTCAAAGTGTAAGCCATTGTGCACAAGAACGATGGCTGTTGGTGCTGACGCGTCGCCAGTGTAGCCAACGAGCTGGTCATTGTTTTTAAGACCTGTCGTTCCAGAGGCGGTCGTCGCGACTAGCCTGCCACCATCAATTGCGTACCCGGTGACATCAGAGTGGCTACCAGAAGCCAAAGGCGCTGATTCATCAAGGAATTGCTTCGCGAAGGCAATGACTTTGTTACCGCGTACCGGGTTGTAGGATGAGCCCGCTTCGGCACCGCCCTCAGATGAAATTGCGTCCGTACCATAGAGCGCATTGTAGAGGCTGCCCCAGCGCGCATTGGCTGCGTTCAACGCATAGCGCGCATTCATTACGGGTACAACGAGCTGAGGTCCTGCTGTTGTCGCAACTTCTGGGTCGACGTTATTTGTAGAGACAGAGACATTTTGTGGTTCAGGCAATAAGTAGCCAATTTCTTCCAGGAATGCTTTGTACTCAGCCGCGTCATGCGCTTGGCCACGACGCGCTTTGTGGAAGGCGTCAATTTTTTCCTGAATGACATCGCGCTTTGCGACCAGCTCCCGGTTAACGGGAGCAAGTTCGTGAATCAACGAATCAACGCCGGCCCAAAACTGCGATGCGTCAATGCCGGTTCCTGGAATCGCTTGGTCATTGATAAAGTGATAAAGCGCTGTTGCAACCTGGAGGCCGCCGCACGCTGTGCGATCTGTCATAGTGTCTCTCCGCAAATGATCTGTGGGGGAATTATCAGACCGCAAAAGGTAGCACACAATTGGTTACGCTTCCAAAAAATGGAAGCAATTTTCATTTTATGCTTTTTTCAGAAATTCGCTTTTCAGCATCATCGGCCCGAGTTCGGTTTTGCAGTCGATATCATGGTCTCCGTCGACGATGCGGATATTCTTTATTTTTGTGCCGACTTTGAGCACGGATGATGTACCGCGCACCTTTAAATCTTTAATTAATGTAACGGTGTCTCCGTCATTGAGCACGGTGCCATTCGCATCGCGAACTTGGCGTTCATCTGCGTCTGTTAAGAGGTCATTTTCGTTCCACTCATGGCCGCAGTCTGTACAAAACCATGAAACTGTATCCGTGTAGGTATTTGGTTGTTGGCATGCAGGGCAAATTGGGTTCGATTCCATTCGAGGCCTTCCTTCGTTGATTTTTAGTTCGAGAATTCTCGTAATTTTTTGCCGAGTGAAAGTTCAATATTTAGAAGTTAAGCAATTGTTCGGGAGTTGAATTCCATCCCAGCCATTCGCTATGAACTGTCGAATATTCTGATGATCATGGCCTGTTGGATTGGCGCTTACCGCACGGAAATGTTCAGCAAAGCAGTGTAAGGTCTCGGTTTCGTTAAGGCTATTAAGTCGGGCAAAGGAAAACACTTTAGCCGATCCTTGATTCTCTGACGCTTGGTTCGTTACCTCACCATTTACGAACGCTGATGGAGTGTGATCGTAGTGCGTATCGATCAGGTCGATCACCTCAGCGAATTGGATCTTTTCAGGGGTTGTTCGCAGTCTTTCTAGAAAGATTGTGATGTCATTCATTAAACGCTAGCCCTTTTGGATTTGCTTGTTTGAATTAAAAAGGCGCCCGACAGGCGCCTTTTCTTCGTGTGGTGGAGACGGCGGGATTTGAACCCGCGTCCGTCAGTCCGCTGCCAAACGCTCTACATGCTTAGTCGCGTTTTTGAATTTAAGTCGGGCTCTCCCAACGCACAGGGATCACCTTTCCGAGTCCAGTTAAAAGTTTAGCTTCTCAACCCCGAACACAGCGTTGAAGCGAGTCTCTGTTTCGAACCCTGTTGATGAAGACCAGAGACGATCCCCACCCAGGGTCTAGCTTAAGCTGCTAGAGCGTAGTTTTCGTCGTTGGCAGTTATAGCTAACGAGTCCACAGTTGGGTTAACGAGCACTGTAGAACTACTCGGCATGCACATTTGGTTTTGTAACCGGCGTCGAATCCATATCGTCCCCGAACCACATAGTATCGACTAATTCGACGAGATTTGAAATCTCTTGCGTCAAAATCCAGATGCCGGATGTCATTAATCCGACCCCGATGAGTCGATTGATGACCTGAATACGGCCTCCTTCAAGTGCGTTTTTGAGTGCTGTGCCGGCGAGCGCCACACCGATATATACCAGTGCATCAATGCTTCCGGCGAGGGCGCCCATCGCAATCTGTGTATTGAGCGTGTGCTTCGGATCCACAAAGGGTCCGAATACTGCTAAGAAGAATACAAGCACCTTAGGGTTGACGATTGCGATCGAAAAGCCCGCGATAAAGCCACCCTGTGTCCTTAATGTATCAGGTAAAGGGATGGCTCCGGCTGTGATCAGTTGATATCCAAAATAGCATAGCAGTCCAATTCCGAGCACGGTCAGGGCAATTGTGAGTTCGGGCAGGGCGATGAGAAGAGCAGATAGACCAAAAACTGTGGTCAGAGCGAATACCGTGATGCCAAGGCCGTGACCAAGGGCGCCACTGACACCGACGGCCGTACCTCGACTTGCCGACATAGATAAAATGAGTAGCCAAGAAATACCGGGAGACGCAGCTCCGGCAAGACACAGGAGTGTGAGTTTGATCCAGTCTACTTCAGCCATTAGCGGACTCGGTGACGAACTGCTCGCTGTTTTTCAATATTCCATTCGCGATCACGAATCGTATCGCGCTTGTCGTGTTGTTTCTTGCCGCGAGCAAGCCCAATTTTGATTTTGACAAGCGGGCCTTTCCAATACATTTCAAGCGGCACGCATGCATGGCCTTTCTGACTCAGTTCGCCGTGGATTGTTGCGAGCTCTTTTTTATGTAAAAGAAGTTTTCGACTTCGAACCGGGTCAGCAATTACGTGAGTTGAGGCTGACTCCAAGGGTGTAATTTGAGCATTAAGCAAGTAAGCCTCACCATTTCGAATAATGACGTAGGTATCGCTTAGATTCGCTTTTCCAGCCCGAATCGATTTCACTTCCCAACCGTGAAGCTGCAAGCCAGCCTCGAATGTTTCGTCGATGTGGTAGTCAAAACGGGCTCGCTTATTTTGAGCGATTTGATTGCTATTACTGTTCGATTTTTTGGCCATGGCGGGCGACTTTACGTATATTTGCCGTTTCGTCAAACGGCGATTGAGGAATTGATGCCGAAAATTACGAGATCAGCCCTAGTGTCTCACACTCCAGAGCAAATGTTTGAACTGGTAAACGACTTTGCCCGCTATCCAGAGTTTTTACCTTGGTGCGGCGCTGCACGAGTGCTTGAATCCACAGGCGCAGCGATTGTGGGTGAGCTCTCGATCCAAAAGGGCTCCATTCGGCAATCATTCACCACAAAAAACACCCTGACGCCCCCTGAGCGAATCGACCTATCACTAGTTGATGGGCCTTTTAAGTCGCTGTCTGGACATTGGCGTTTTGAGTCTGTCGGTGAAGATGCGTGTCGTGTGAGTCTCGATCTTGAATTTGAATTTGCAGGTAAATTAATCGCGATGGCAATTGGCGCTGTGTTCTCGCAAATCGCTGGAAGCCTGGTTGATGCATTCTGTGATCGCGCTGATCAGTTGTATGGTCGGTAAATATGAAAGTACAAGTCGTTTACGCGAAGCCTGATCGACAGTATGTGGTTGATTTGGATGTTCCAGAAGATACGACAGTCTTTCAGGCTGCAGAACTGTCCGGTTTTGCGACACAGTTCCCAGAAATTGATTTAGAAACGATTCCGATGGGCATTTTTGGCGTTCGTATTAAAACGGCCACCACCACGACCCTTCATCCGGGCGATCGGGTGGAGTTGTATCGATCTTTAATAGCGGATCCGAAGGAGAACCGCCGGACTCGCGCTGAATCTCAGAAACTCGATCGTTCTTAAAATTCACGATCAAATAGGTGTTTTGTTGCACCTCTCCATCAAAATCGATGCGCTCGAGATAAATCCAGCGGTTCGGATTAAATGTGTTCACAGTGATTGGCGAACCAAGTAGGAACTGCACCTGATCTCTTGTCATTCCGGCTTCTAAACGCTCGACACGCTCAGGAATCAGTTGATTACCTTGCTTCACAGGATTTTTGTGGACACCAGGGAAACTACAGCCTGTGAGCACGATGGCAGCAATAAGAACGTGAATCGAAATCAGTCGCATCAATATCTTCCTGAGGAATTTCTTGGCAGAATGATAAAGATGCCTAGCCATAGAGTCCATTGATCATGCAATACGAAACAGATGAATTAAAAAAAGCCGGTCTCAAAGCAACCTTGCCGAGGATCCACGTGCTGCAGCTGTTGCTCTCAAATGAAGGTGAACATATGTCGGCTGAAGTTGTTTACCGCAAGCTCCATGAGTCTGGAGTGGACGTCAATTTGGCGACAATCTACCGCGTATTGACTCAATTTGAAGAAGCGGGCCTTGTGGAGCGTCATCAGTTTGACGCGACCACCAGCGTATTTGAGTTAAAGCCTGATGATCATCACGACCATATGGTTTGCGTTCGTTGTCATCAGGTCATCGAATATGTCAGTCCTGAGATCGAAGCACTGCAAGAAAAAATTGCCAAGGACCACGGCTGTGAAATTGTCGATCACACGCACATAATCTATGTCACCTGCCCTGAATGTTCGGTGAAGAAGTAATGGGATCGAGTCCTCTCCTTGATCCCAGCGTTCTATTCTTCATCTTGGGCTTATTTGCGGGCCTTGTTCGATCCAATCTTGAAATACCAAGTGCGATTGCACGATTTTTATCTCTTTATCTTCTAATGGCTCTTGGTCTCAAGGGCGGCTTTTCACTTGCTGAGAGTGGTTTTAATCCTGAGATCTTGAGAGATCTCATATTCGCGGTGGGGCTTGCGCTCATTATTCCATTTGCGAGCTTCGTGGTGCTAAAGCGCGTTATTAACCCATTGGACGCATTGGCGATTTCTGCGACATACGGCTCCGTCTCTGCGGTGACTTTTATTACTGCCACGCAGTTTTTAGAAACCAATGGTCTCCAGTATGGCGGTCATATGGCGGCAGCAATGGCCTTGATGGAATCGCCGGCGATCATTTTTGCCATTTTAATGGCGAATCTGTATCGCACGCAGGAAGCTCGCCAAGAGCACCAAGGATTTTTGATCGTGTTGAAGGAGTCATTCACAGAAGGCGCGCAGATTTTGTTGTTGGGTGCCATGGTCATTGGGATGATTACAGGGGCATCTGGTAAAACGATCATGGATCCATTTACCGGCATGATCTTCAAAGGCATGTTGGCGTTCTTTTTACTCGACATGGGTGTAGCGACAGCGAAACGACTCGCTGATTTACGTGATGTACCCAAGCGACTGGCGTTTTACGGGGTGCTCGCGCCGATCGCCCATGCATCGATCGCACTTTTGCTCGCATGGGTTGGTGGATTATCGGCAGCTAACGCGACATTGCTGGCGGTTCTCGCTGGGTCTGCTTCATACATCGCGGTCCCTGCAGTTCTCAAGCATGCATTGCCTGAATCCAATCCGAGCTTGTACCTTGGGCTATCACTCGGACTCACATTCCCGTTCAATATTATTGTAGGAATCCCGCTCTATCACTGGGCAGCGAATTGGTTGATTGGTGGTTAATCTTTCAGCAAATCCATCGCAGCCTGGCGCGTGCTCTCAGTAATTGAGTGCCCACCCAGCATGCGGGCGATTTCATCAATTCGGTCATCACGTGACAAGAGTCGCGCTTGCGATACGGTGATGTCTTCGTCCGACTGTTTCTGCACATGGAGATGCTGATCTGCTTGCCCTGCGACTTGCGGCTGGTGAGTCACAACAAGCACCTGCGCATTTCGTGCTAACTCAGTCAGCAGTTCACCGACTTTTGCTGCTGTCTTGCCGCCGATACCCACATCCACTTCATCGAACACCAGCGTTGGCGTAGCGAGTCTGGTTGCCGTGATCACCTGAATTGCAAGACTCACGCGAGAGAGTTCGCCGCCAGACGCGATTTTTGACAGTGGTCCACCCTGTTGCCCAGGGTTTGGTTGGAAGAAAAACTGAACGGATTCGGCTCCAGTTGTGGTTAGTGTTTCATTTGGGATTAAGCGGATATCAAGACGCGCATGTTCCATTCCAAGATCAGGGAAATTAGCTGTGACTTCACGAGATAATTGCTCAGCAGCCGAAGATCGAATGCGCGTTAATTCAGCAGCTTTTTGCTGAGCCGTGGCTTCAAGCTCGATCACTTTTTGTTCGAGCATTGGGATCCGATCACTTGCTTCGGCAATGCCTTCCAGGCGAGAGACTAAATTCTGGTGATGCTGGACTAGCTCTTCTGGCTCAACCTTATGTTTTCTGGCGAGCTGAAAGACTTGTGCGAGGCGCTCTTCCACAAATTGGAGACGCTCTGGATCAAGATCGAACTGGTCGCGCGCATGCTGAATTTCGCTCTTAGCTTCGCCAAGTGCAATGGCAGCTTGATCGAGAAGCTCAGATGCATTGCTAAGGCCCGCGTGCCCATCAGCAATATGACTGACGTCAGAAGCAAGCTTTTCCGCGTGGCTAATGAGTCCGCCCGCGTCGTCTCCCGATAAGAGTGTGAGTGCCTGTTCTGTGACACGAATAAAGGTGTCACCTGATGCGAGTTGGCGCTGCTCTTGGTCGAGTTGCTCAAATTCACCCTCTTGTAGGTTAAATGCGTTGAGCTCTTCAACCTGGAAACCAAGGAGCTCCCTTTCGGCGTCTGCTTTTGACGCATCTGCTTTTAAAGTATTTAACGCGGCTAAAGTCTCCATCCATTCCTTAAAAGCGAGGCTTGAGCGACCACGTGCTGCACCCTGATCTGCGTAGTCATCGAGTAGTTCGAGTTGATGCTTCGTTTGGAGCAGTTTCTGGTTTGCATGTTGTGTGTGCATCAATACAAGCTGCTCTGACAATTCTTTCAACTGAGAAGTCGAAATTGGCGTACCGTTCACATAGGCTTTTGAACGACCTTCTGATGTCAGAGTGCGTCTCAAGACCAATTCATCGTCTTGATCCAATTCGTTGTCCGTCAGCCAAACTTTTGCATGAGGCAGTCTTTCGATATCAAATTCGGCAATAATTTGGGCTCGCTCAGTGCCTGCGCGCACAAGTCCCGCATCAGCGCGAGCCCCCAGAGCCAATTCGAGCGCATCGAGAATCAACGATTTACCCGCACCCGTGTCACCGGTTACAGCGATACAGCCGCCAGTCAGTTCAAGATCGACTGAGGCTAAAGTAGCTAAATTTTGAACATTCAGTTGTAAGAGCATTTGTTTGTCTGTTGAAACTTGCGGATATGACCTTATACATGCGTTTCCGTAGAGAGTGTAGCTCACTCACGGTAGAAACAAGGAGGAGATTATGGCTGACGAAAAATCACCAGTAGATGAAGACGTCATGAAAGACACAGCGGATGCGTCGGAAACTCAAGATGAAACACCCAATGATGAAGTCACGGAAGAAAATGCTGTTCTGGATGAAGAGGCTGGGGTTGAAACCGGTGCAATGGATGACGGTGATTCAGCCAGTCTAGAGACTCAAGTTGAGGAACTCAAAGAGGCGTTAATTCGTTCGCATGCCGATCTGCAAAATGTTCGGCGGCGCGCTGAGCGCGATGTCGAAAATGCGCATAAATATGCCGTCGAGAGATTCGTGAAAGATCTGCTTGCTGTCCTCGATTCGATGGACCGGGCTCTCGAGCTTGCTGAGACGACCGAAGGTTTCGATGCTGCGATGCTCGAGGGTACTCAGATGACTCATAAGCTACTACTTGATACGGCGGCTAAACATGGTGTTGAGCCAATCAATCCTGTCGGTGAAGCATTTGATCCGCAAGAGCATCAGGCAATGAGCATGGTCGAGTCAGCTGATCACGAGCCGAATACCGTGATGGCTGTGATGCAGAAAGGCTACAAATTAGAAGGCCGAGTGATTCGCGCAGCGATGGTTATGGTGACTAAGGCTGCTTCGAACTAAGCACTTGAATGCGGACAAAAAACCGCAATAAACGAGATTAAGAAATCCGGGCGACCGGACATGGATGAATAGAGAGGAAAAACCATGGGTAAGATCATAGGAATCGATCTTGGGACAACAAATTCTTGCGTGGCAGTGCTCGAAGGTGGCAAGCCGCGCGTCATCGAAAATGCTGAAGGGGATCGCACAACGCCATCCATCATCGCATACACCGATGACGAAACTCTGGTAGGCCAGCCGGCGAAACGACAGTCTGTCACAAACCCAAATAATACGCTGTTTGCTGTGAAGCGCCTCATCGGGCGTAAGTTTAGTGATGATGTCGTTCAGAAAGACATCAAAATGGTGCCTTACAAAATCGTCGGCGCTGATAATGGTGATGCTTGGATTGATGTGAAGGGTGACAAGCTCGCACCGCCTCAAATCTCTGCCGAAGTTTTGAAGAAGATGAAAAAGACTGCGGAAGATTATCTTGGTGAGGCGGTCACTGAAGCGGTAATTACAGTTCCAGCGTATTTTAACGATAGTCAGCGTCAGGCAACCAAAGATGCTGGCAAAATTGCAGGTCTTGACGTCAAGCGCATTATCAACGAGCCAACTGCTGCGGCTCTTGCTTATGGTATGGATCAAGCGCGCGGCGATTCCGTCATCGCGGTATATGACTTGGGTGGTGGTACGTTCGATATTTCGATCATCGAGATTGCTGAAGTTGATGGTGAGCATCAGTTTGAAGTTCTGTCGACAAATGGGGACACATTCCTGGGTGGTGAAGATTTTGACCTCCGTGTGATCGACTACTTGGCTGAGTCATTCCAGAAAGAGCAGGGAATGGATCTGAAGGGTGATCCACTAGCGATGCAGCGTCTGAAAGAAGCGGCTGAAAAAGCGAAGATCGAGTTGTCTTCTAGTCAGCAGACTGACGTTAATCTGCCGTATATCACTGCTGATGCGAGTGGTCCGAAGCACCTGAATGTGAAGTTGACGCGTGCGAAACTCGAGTCTCTGGTCGAAGATTTGGTCGAGCGGACTTTAGCACCTGTTAAGCAAGCGCTCGAAGATGCTGGTCATTCGACATCAGAAATCAATGACGTGATCCTTGTTGGTGGTCAAACGCGAATGCCGCTGGTCCAAGAGAAGGTAAAAGCGTTCTTTAACAAAGAGCCTCGTCGTGATGTGAACCCAGATGAAGCGGTTGCGATGGGAGCATCTATTCAGGGTGCCGTGTTAGCCGGAGACGTCAAAGACGTGCTGTTGCTTGACGTGACACCGCTGTCTCTTGGTATCGAGACAATGGGCGGTGTTATGACTGCGTTGATCGAAAAGAACACAACGATTCCGACGAAGAAGACACAAGTTTTCTCGACAGCGGAAGATAACCAAACTGCGGTGACGATTCACGTCTTGCAGGGTGAGCGTAAGCAAGCCGGTCAAAATAAATCCTTGGGTCGATTCGATCTGGCTGACATTCCACCTGCTCCTCGCGGCATGCCGCAAATTGAGGTGGCCTTTGATATCGATGCAAACGGTATTTTGAATGTGTCAGCGAAAGACAAGGCGACTGGTAAAGAACAGTCGATCGTGATCAAAGCATCATCAGGCCTCTCGGATGAAGAAATCGAGAAAATGGTGAAAGACGCTGAAGCAAATGCTGAAGCCGATAAGAAGTTCGAAGAGATGATTGGCGCTCGGAATACAGCAGATGGCATGATTCACGCGACCAAGAAGTCGATGGCGGATGCTGGTGACAAGCTGACTGATGAAGAAAAAGCGCCAGTCGAGGCGGCAATCGCTGAACTTGAAGAGGCGTTGAAGTCAGACGATAAAGATCAGATCACAGCGAAAACAACAGCGCTGACAGAAGCGTCAGCCAAGATTGCTGAAAAGCTCTATGCGGCCGGTGATGCAGGTGCAACTGATGCAGGCGCTGATACAGGTTCTTCAAAGCCTGAAGATGATGTGGTCGACGCAGAGTTTGAAGAAGTTAAGGACGACGAGAAAAAGTGAGTCGAATGACTCATGTCTCAGGGAAGGAGAGCTGAGTGGCCAAGCGTGATTATTACGAGACTCTTGGAGTGTCTTCGGATGTCTCTGAAGGGGATCTTAAAAAGGCCTACCGTCGCCTCGCGATGAAGTGTCACCCGGATCGTAATCCGGGTGATTCTGAGGCAGAAGCCAAGTTCAAAGAATTATCTGAAGCCTACGAAGTCTTATCAGATCCAGAAAAGCGCGCTGCTTATGACCGTTATGGTCATGATGCGTTTGAAGGCGGCATGGGTGGTGCCGGTGGTGGTTTCCATGGTGGCGGTGCAAGCTTCTCAGATATTTTTGGCGACGTCTTCGGAGATATCTTTGGTGGGGCCGGCCCGGGAGGTGGCGGACGCTCGTCAGTTCAGCGCGGCAGTGATCTGCGCTACACGCTCGATCTCAGTCTTGAAGAAGCGGTATTCGGTGTTGAAAAGACGATTCGGGTTCCGCGGCTTGCTGAATGTGAAACCTGTCATGGGAGTGGCGCGAAACCAGGCTCATCCCCGAAAACGTGCCAGACCTGTAATGGTCAAGGCCAGGTTCGGATGCAACAGGGTTTCTTCGCGATTCAACAAACCTGCCCCCGTTGTCATGGTCAGGGCAAAGTCATCACTGATCCATGCGGTGATTGCCGAGGTCAAGGCCGCAAGGAAGAGACCAAAACTCTGTCTGTGAAGATTCCTGCTGGTGTTGATACTGGTGATCGTGTTCGCTTATCGGGTGAGGGTGAGGCAGGTGTCAATGGCGGGCCTGCAGGCGATCTCTACGTTCAGGTCAATGTCAAAGAGCACCGTATTTTCACGCGTGATGGGAAAGACCTGTATTGCGAAGTGCCTATCTCATTTACAGATGCGGCACTTGGCGGTGAGCTTGAGGTGCCAACGCTTGATGGTCGCGTTAAGCTCAAGGTCCCTGAGGGTACTCAAACTGGGAAGCTATTCCGGGTGCGTGCTAAGGGTGTGAAGCCTGTACGTGGTGGAACTCAAGGCGATTTGTTATGTCGTGTGGCGGTGGAAACCCCGGTTAACCTCACGGCAAAACAGCGTGAACTTCTCGAAGAGCTTCATGAAACACTCAACCACAAAACCCATGCGCCAAAGCGCGAAGGATGGTTTGATAGTGTGAAATCATTCTTTGATGAGATGAAGTTCTAATGACCAATATTGTGATCACTGGTGCATCCGGCCGGATGGGGCGCGCACTGATTGAGGCGACCCTCGAAGCAGAAGGTGCTTCTTTATCAGGGGCAACTGTTCGCGCTTCGTCGACGCTTGTCGGTGCGGATGCGGGTGAGCTCGTTGGTCACGGTCATCATAGCGCCCCAATTGAGAGTGGATTAGATGCATTTGTCTCGTCGAGGCCTGTTGTTATCGACTTCACAACGATAGAGGCAACACTTGAACATTTGCAGTGGTGTGTGATGCAAGGCGTTCCATGCGTTATTGGGACTACCGGTTTTTCTGATGCTCAAGAGGTCATGATTGCCGAAGCTTCGAAAACAATCCCTGTGGTGTATGCGCCTAATTTCAGTGTTGGTGTGAATGTGGTCTTTGATCTGTTGGATCGAGCATCACGAGTATTCGGTGATTCTGTGGATATCGAAGTCATTGAAGCGCATCACCGGCATAAAGTTGATGCGCCAAGTGGCACGGCACTCGCGATGGGACGAGTGGTCGCGAATGCGCTTGATCGTGATCTCAATGAGGTTGCAGTGTATGGCCGTGAAGGTCAGACAGGCGCGCGACCTCGCGAGCAGATCGGTTTTGCGACGGTAAGAGCCGGAGATGTGGTCGGCGATCACACCGTTTTGTTCGCTGCTGAAGGAGAGCGAGTTGAAATTACGCACAAAGCTTCAAGTCGTCGAACCTTTGCGAATGGGGCTGTGCGTGCCGCTATCTGGGCATCTACGCAACAACCGGGTCTTTATTCCATGCGAGACGTTCTCGGTCTGTAGGTATAACCTGACAGCTTCGATGGACTTCTGAGTCCAATCTCCCTAAAATGCGCCCTCAATCGCTCGGCGCCTGCCGAGTCTGTTGAGACAGAGGACTCCCGGTTGAATTCACCTGCAATTTTGTTACTTGCGGACGGCACAAAGTTTGTCGGTCGCTCCATCGGCGCGGACGGTATGTCCGTCGGCGAAGTCGTATTTAATACCGCAATGACGGGCTATCAGGAAATCCTGACAGATCCATCCTACGCACGCCAGTTAGTTACCCTGACATATCCACACATTGGGAATACGGGCGTGACTCCAGAAGATGAAGAGTCTGGGTCGATTCATGCGGGTGGACTCATCATCCGGGATCTTCCCCTCGTGCACAGTAATTTCCGTGCACATGAATCACTTGATACCTACTTAAAAACAGCTGGTGTTGTTGGAATTGCAGATATCGATACTCGCAAGCTAACTCGTATTTTAAGAGATAAAGGGGCGCAAGCAGGTGTCATCATCGCAGGTGTTGATGCATGCTCGGATGAGGGTCTTACGAAAGCGCAGGCCGCACTGTCAGAGTTCCCAGGACTCGCTGGCATGGATCTGGCGAAAGAAGTTACTACTTCCAAGGCCTATGAGTGGAATGAAGGTTCGTGGGTTTTCGGTGAAGGACACCCGCTACAAACTGATGCGAGATTTCACGTTGTTGCCTATGACTTTGGGGTGAAGCGAAATATCTTGAGAATGCTTGTTGATCGAGGTTGCCGTTTAACAGTGGTTCCTGCGAAGACT
This sequence comes from Gammaproteobacteria bacterium LSUCC0096, assembly GCA_008087055.1. Taxonomy (GTDB): domain Bacteria; phylum Pseudomonadota; class Gammaproteobacteria; order Pseudomonadales; family Litorivicinaceae; genus HIMB30. Next base: position 324,177 of record VIEA01000002.1, read on the forward strand.
CCAGCAAAAGATGTTTTAGCGATGAATCCAGATGGGGTGTTTTTATCCAATGGGCCTGGAGATCCGGAGCCATGTACCTATGCGATTGAGGCGATTCAGGAGATTTTGGAAACGAAAATTCCAGTCTTTGGGATTTGCTTGGGTCACCAGCTTCTTGGCCTCGCATCTGGTGCGAAGACCATGAAAATGAAGTTTGGCCACCACGGTGCGAACCACCCTGTTCAAGATATCGAGTCTGGTGTCGTCATGATCACCAGTCAAAACCATGGTTTCGCGATTGATGAACAAACTCTACCTGCCAATCTTAAGATGACCCATAAATCGTTGTTTGATCAGTCACTGCAAGGCATATCACGTACTGATACCTCAGCATTTAGTTTTCAGGGTCACCCTGAAGCGAGCCCGGGGCCACACGATGTGGCGCCATTGTTTGACCAATTTATCGCGAACATGGAGGCCCGCTAATGCCAAAACGTACTGACCTTGAATCGATTCTAATTATTGGCGCGGGCCCGATTGTCATCGGGCAGGCGTGTGAGTTTGACTACTCGGGAGCGCAGGCATGTAAAGCGCTTCGTGAGGAAGGCTATCGAGTCATCCTAGTGAACTCCAACCCTGCGACAATTATGACTGACCCAGCAATGGCTGATGCGACTTACATTGAGCCAATCCGCTGGCAGTCAGTCGCAAAGGTGATTGAGAAAGAACGTCCAAGTGCGCTGTTGCCAACAATGGGTGGCCAGACTGCGCTTAATTGTGCTCTGGATTTGGATCGTGAGGGTGTTCTCGAAAAGTATGGTGTTCAGTTAATCGGCGCGAATGCGGATGCGATTGATAAGGCCGAAGATAGAGATCGTTTTGATAAGGCGATGAAGGCGATTGGCCTCGAAACGCCACGTAGCCATATTGCGCATTCGATGGAAGAGGCACGTACTGCGGCCGATGATCTAGGGTTCCCTTGCATCATTCGTCCATCGTTCACTATGGGTGGATCAGGTGGCGGTGTTGCCTATAACCGCGAAGAATTCGAAGAGATTTGCGAACGCGGTCTCGACTTGTCGCCAACCAATGAATTGTTGATTGATGAATCACTGCTCGGTTGGAAAGAGTATGAGATGGAAGTGGTCCGGGACCGCAAAGACAACTGCATCATCGTCTGTTCGATCGAAAATTTCGATCCAATGGGTGTGCATACAGGTGATTCAATCACTGTCGCACCGGCTCAGACTTTAACGGACAAAGAATATCAAATCATGCGGAATGCCTCAGTGGCTGTTTTGCGTGAAATTGGTGTGGAAACCGGTGGTTCTAACGTTCAGTTCGGCGTGAATCCAGAGGATGGTCGTTTGGTGGTGATCGAGATGAACCCACGTGTGTCGCGTTCATCAGCACTCGCATCGAAAGCGACGGGTTTCCCGATTGCGAAAGTGGCTGCCAAACTGGCTGTCGGCTACACCTTAGATGAGCTTGCCAATGAGATTACAGGCGGAGCGACGCCTGCGTCGTTTGAGCCATCAATTGATTACGTGGTTACCAAAGTCCCTCGTTTTACGTTTGAAAAATTCCCGCAAGCCGATAGCCGTTTGACCACACAGATGAAATCTGTCGGTGAAGTGATGGCCATTGGCCGGAGTTTCCAAGAGTCCATGCAGAAAGCACTGCGCGGCCTGGAAATTGGCGTCAGTGGCTTAGATCCGACATTTGAGTGGGATTCTGATGAGTCTGTACAGGCCATGCGGCATGAGCTCGCAAACCCAGGCCCGCGTCGTTTGTGGTGTGTTGCTGATGCCTTCCGCAGCGGAATGGGCGTTGAAGAGGTTTATCAGGTTTCAAAAATTGATCCTTGGTTCCTTGCACAAATTGAAGATTTGATTTGGGATGAAGCACGGCTGACAGAGATGGCATTGTCAGATTTGGATCGTGACTCATTGTGGCGTTTGAAGCGCAAAGGATTTTCAGATAAGCGTTTAGCGACGCTTCTTGATGTGTCCGAAAAAGAGTTGCGCGAACGACGTTTAAAGTTGGATGTTCGTCCGGTGTATAAACGTGTTGACACCTGTGCCGGCGAGTTTGCGACGCCAACGGCTTATCTCTATTCAACCTATGAAGAAGAGTGTGAAGCGAATCCGTCGAATCGTGACAAAATTATGGTTTTGGGCGGCGGTCCGAACCGAATCGGTCAAGGGATTGAGTTCGATTATTGCTGCGTTCACGCTGCCTTTGCGATGCGTGAAGACGGCTATGAAACCATTATGGTTAACTGTAACCCAGAGACTGTCTCGACCGATTATGACACGTCAGACCGCCTGTTTTTCGAGCCTGTAACGCTTGAAGATGTATTGGCAATCGTTGACATCGAACAACCGAAAGGCGTGATTGTGCAATTTGGTGGGCAGACACCATTGAAGCTTGCCCGTGAGCTTGAGGCATCTGGAGTGCCAATCATCGGTACATCACCTGAAGCGATCGACCGCGCTGAAGACCGCGAACGGTTCCAACAAATGGTTACGCGCTTAGGTCTGAGGCAGCCGGCGAATGCGACAGCGCGCAGCCTCGAAGAAGGTTTGGCGCTCGCTGAGAGCATCGGATTCCCGCTTGTTGTTCGTCCATCCTATGTCCTCGGCGGGCGTGCGATGGAAGTGGTTTCCAACCTTTCTGAGCTGAAGCGCTACCTTCAGGACGCAGTTGTCGCAAGTGATGATTCTCCGGTTCTATTGGACCATTTCCTTGATCCAGCGATTGAAATTGATGTGGATGCAGTCAGTGACGGCGAGCATGTAGTGATTGGTGCCATCATGGAACATATTGAGCAAGCAGGGGTTCACTCGGGTGACTCAGCATGCTCACTCCCGCCATATAGCTTGCCAAAACACCTTCAGGACGAGATTCGTGATCAAGTGATCCGGATGGCAAGAGAGTTGAATGTTGTCGGCTTGATGAACGTTCAGATGGCTGTGCAGGGCGAGGATGTGTACGTGATCGAGGTGAATCCACGAGCCTCGCGGACAGTACCTTTTGTCTCAAAATGTATTGGGGTGTCTCTAGCGAAAGTTGCTGCGCGCTGTATGGCGGGAACGACTCTCGCAGCGCAAGGCATGACCGAGGAATTGATCCCACCTTACTTCAGTGTCAAAGAGAGTGTCTTCCCATTTGCAAAGTTCCCAGGCGTGGATCCAATTCTTGGCCCAGAAATGAAGTCGACTGGTGAAGTCATGGGAACTGGCGATAGCTTTGATGAAGCTTTCGCTAAAGCGCATGCGGCTGCAGGTGATCGGTTGCCAACAATTGGGCGTGCGTTTGTTTCTGTGCGGGACGCAGACAAGGTACGTGCTGGAGCGCTGGCTCAAACGCTAGTCGATATGGGATTTGAGTTAGTCGCCACGGGCGGCACGTGTGACTACCTGCAAAATGCAGGGATTGCTTGTGAGCGCGTCAATAAAGTAATGGAAGGTCGCCCTAATATCGTTGATATGATTAAAAATGATGCTATTGCATTTATTGTGAATACAACTGAAGGTCGACAAGCGATCACCGATTCTGCAACGATTCGTCGATCAGCGTTAAACCATAAAGTTTGTTATACAACGACTCTGGCTGGTGGCGAGTCGATTGTTCGTGCGTTGAAGTTTGGTGATGAGCGTGAAGTGCGTCGCCTCCAAGATCTTCATCGTCGCGTTGAGGCAAAATCACAAGGATTCAAATGAGTAAGATACCAATGACAAAAGCCGGAGAGGCGTCTCTCCGGGAAGAACTCCAGCGTTTAAAACAAGTCGAGCGGCCGCGGATTGTGGCAGCTATCGCTGAAGCGCGTGAGCATGGTGATCTGAAAGAGAATGCGGAATATCACGCGGCGCGCGAGCAGCAAGGCTTTTGTGAAGGTCGCATTAAAGACATCGAAGCAAAGCTATCGCACGCTCAAGTCATTGATGTCACACAAATCGAGAATACTGGCAAAGTGATCTTTGGCGTCACTGTCACGTTGATTAATTTAGATACTGATCAAACAGTGACCTATCAGATTGTTGGTGAAGATGAGGCGGATGTGAAGAATGGAAAAATTTCCGTGACATCGCCGATTGCTCGCGGGCTCATTGGTAAAGAGGAAGGTGACGAGGTTTCAGTCACGACTCCAGGCGGTGTCGTTGAATATGAAATCGACACCGTTGAGCATCTGTAATTAGATCGGGCGGATCAGATTCGATAAACGAGGATTTGGACGTTCTGCGGCTCGGAATAAAAGAGCCATCGCGCCGGTTGACTGCACGCATAAAGCGCCAGTTTCCTCGCAGAGTGATGCAATTAAGACTTTTCGAGTGTCGCGCTCAGCACGAACTTTAATCTTGATCAACTCGTGGTCGTTTAGCGCACGATTGAGTTCTTCGAGTAAACCGGTCGACATACCTTGATCGCCAACCAATACAATCGGCTTCAAGTGGTGTCCAATCGCCCGCATTTGTTTTTTGCGTTCTGGCGTTAACATAGTCGTCTCCATAGAAGGGGCGCGCGAGTTTAGAGCAAAACATGGCACGATCCAAGTCCAGCGGTCGCTGGTTAAAAGAACATTTTGATGATCACTACGTTCAAAAAGCGCAAGCAGAGGGCCGTAGATCGCGAGCGAGCTTCAAACTAGAAGAAGTTCAAGCGAAGGATCACTTGATACAGCCAGGCGATGTGGTCGTCGATTTGGGTGCTGCGCCAGGCGGATGGACAGAGTTGGTTGCGGATTGGACTGGTCCATCTGGTCGAGTATTTGCGCTTGATATTCTACCAATGGACTCAGTTGCTGATGTGGAAATTATCTTGGGTGACTTCACTGAGGAGCCCGTGCTTGAGCAATTGATGCAGTCTTTGAATGGTGAGCGGGTTGATGTCGTTTTATCGGATATGGCGCCGAACATGTCAGGTAATAAATCTGTGGACCAACCCAGGGCGATGTATTTATGTGAGTTAGCGCTTGATTTCGCGCGACAGACTTTAAATCCCGGTGGTTCTTTTTTTATCAAAGTGTTTCAGGGCGAGGGTTTCGATGAATTCTTTCAGGAACTTCGCGCCGATTTTTCTGTCTTAAAAACACGTAAACCCGACGCATCGCGTTCGCGCAGCCGAGAAACCTATCTGCTAGCAATGGGCTTTCGCGGTTAAGCCCCTTTGAATTCGGTTGGCTTGCCCAAATAAAGGTCTGTATATTGGGGAGCCCGACTCCTCTGAAGGAATGGAGAAGAATATGGCGAGAAATTTGGTTCTGTGGTTGGTGATAGCAGCCGTTTTGTTGACGGTGTTCAACAACTTCAGCGTGGAAACGCAATCACAGCATATCAACTACTCTCAGTTTGTTGAAGAAGTAAACCGTGATCAGATCCGTCGTGTGATCATCGATGGACAGTCGATTATCGCGACTCGCGCAAATGGTGATGTCTATGAGACTGTGCGTCCAGCGGTACAAGATCCGCGTTTAATGGATGATCTGCTTCAGCACAATGTTGTTGTTGAAGGACGGAAGCCAGAGCAGCAGTCTGTCTGGATGCAGCTGCTGGTCGCAGCTTTCCCAGTTTTAATTATTCTCGCGATTTTTATGTTCTTTATGCGCCAAATGCAGGGTGGCATGGGCGGTGGCCGCGGTGGTCCGATGTCTTTTGGTAAATCCAAGGCACGTCTCATTAGCGAAGATCAAATCAAGACGACATTTGCTGACGTTGCGGGTTGTGATGAAGCCAAAGACGATGTGTCAGAACTCGTTGAGTTCTTGAAAGATCCGGGTAAGTTCCAGCGACTCGGTGGTCGAATCCCTCGTGGTGTTTTGATGGCTGGTCCTCCCGGTACCGGTAAGACACTCCTCGCAAAGGCGATTGCCGGCGAAGCGAAAGTGCCTTTCTTCACCATCTCTGGATCTGACTTCGTCGAGATGTTCGTGGGCGTTGGTGCCTCACGTGTGCGTGACATGTTCGAGCAGGCTAAGAAGCAAGCGCCTTGCATCATCTTTATTGACGAAATTGACGCAGTTGGTCGCCAGCGTGGTGCTGGTCTCGGCGGCGGTCACGATGAGCGCGAGCAGACATTGAACCAGTTATTGGTGGAAATGGATGGTTTCGATGTGAATGATGGCGTGATCGTCATTGCAGCCACCAACCGTCCAGATGTTCTCGACCAAGCATTGCTGCGTCCAGGTCGCTTTGACCGTCAGGTCGTGGTTGGTCTCCCTGATATCCGCGGACGCGAGCAAATTCTCAAGGTGCATATGAAAAAAGTACCTGTTGCGCCAGAAGTTGATGCGTCTTTGATTGCTCGTGGTACCCCAGGATTCTCGGGTGCTGATCTCGCAAACCTTGTGAATGAGGCATCGTTATTTGGTGCACGCGCAAACACACGTGTTGTTGCGATGAGCCACTTTGAACAGGCTAAAGATAAGATCATGATGGGTGCTGAGCGCCGCTCGATGGTCATGAAGGAATCTGAAAAGCGGAATACCGCATATCACGAGGCGGGCCATGCCATTGTTGGCCGATTGATGCCTGAGCATGATCCAGTTTATAAAGTGTCAATTATTCCTCGGGGTCGAGCGCTCGGCGTGACGATGTTTTTGCCTGAGGAAGATAAATACAGTCACTCGAAGCGTGGATTGATTAGCCAAATCTGCTCACTTTACGGTGGTCGAATTGCTGAAGAGTTAACCTTAGGTGCGGATGGTGTGACAACCGGTGCTTCAAATGACATCCAGCGTGCCACTTCGATTGCACGCAATATGGTTACCAAATGGGGTCTCTCTGAAAAACTGGGTCCTCAGATGTATGACGAAGAAGACAACGAGCCGTTTTTGGGTCGTTCGATGAGTCGTCCAGCACACGGTCAGTCAGACGATACAGCGCGACTGATCGACGAAGAGGTCAAAGGGATCCTGGATAGCTGTTATCAAACAGCGAAGAAAACGATCGAAGACAATATGGATAAACTCCATTTGATGGCCGATGCTTTGATGGAATATGAAACCATTGATGCAAACCAGATCGATCAAATCATGGAAGGCAAAAAGCCAGGCCCACCGGATGGGTGGAGTGACAACGATAAGCCGCAAGGTGGTGCGCCTGAGGCACATGACGACCTGCAAGAATCGACTGGTGAAGAGGCTTCTGATACCGCTCCAAAGGATGGCGCAGCGCCAACCAGCTAACAGTGGCTCAAAAAATTGCTTGGCCAGATCTGGGGTTCAACGGACCCCAGATCATGGCCGTTCTGAATATTACTCCGGACTCGTTTTCTGATGGTGGCAAGCTCTATGATGGAGCCGCTGCCCTTGATGCTGTTTTTACGCATGCGGAGGCTTGTGTAGGCGAGGGTGCGACCATTCTTGATGTGGGTGGTGAGAGCACCCGCCCTGGCGCGGCATCTGTTTCAGAGGGTGAAGAGTTAGACCGAGTGGTTCCAGTCGTTGAGGCACTTGCTGCTCGATTCGATGCGGTGATATCCGTTGATACATCAACCCCTAGCGTTATGATCGAAGGTGCTCTACAAGGTGCTCGGATGATCAATGACGTGAGAGCATTGCAGCGCGATGGAGCCATGGCGGCTGCCCTACAAACGGGCCTCCCTGTATGTCTGATGCACATGCAGGGCACACCTCAAACGATGCAAAAGCAACCAAGTTATGATGATGCTGTGCAAGATGTCTATCAGTGGCTGATGGCACGAATTGACGCCTGTTTAGATGCAGGATTTACGGCCGATCAGCTGTTGCTCGACCCGGGCTTTGGTTTTGGCAAGACGCTTGAGCACAATATTGCGCTGTTCAGAAGTTTGGATCGGTTCGTTCAAACCGGATACCCTGTGCTAGTTGGGGTCTCTAGAAAGACAATGATTGGTGACATTACCAGCCGACCGGTCGAACAACGCGTCACAGGAAGTGCAGTCGCAGCAGCCATCGCGGCGTCTCGTGGGGCCGCTATTTTGCGCGTTCACGATGTCGCAGAGACGCGTGATGCAATGGTTGTGATGCAAACACTAACGCAGGGAATGCAGTAAATATGAGTCGTAAGTATTTCGGGACAGACGGTGTCAGAGGCCGAGTTGGTGAAGGATGCATCACTGCTGAATTTGTCTTAAAACTCGGCTGGGCATTTGGTCAGACGGTTCGTCAGAGTCATGCGGGCCGCCCTAAAGTTGTCATAGGAAAAGATACGCGGCTTTCGGGTTATATGTTTGAAACGGCGCTCGAGGCAGGTTTGATCGCGGCGGGCGTTGATCCGGTGATGCTTGGGCCAATGCCAACACCTGCAATCGCTTATCTCACACGGACATTTTCAGCAGCGGGTGGAATCGTTATCAGCGCGAGCCACAACGGGTATGAAGATAATGGGATCAAGTTCTTTGACGAGAATGGAACCAAGCTCCCTGACGTGGTTGAGCATGAAATTGAACGGCTACTTGATGAGCCCTTAACGACAGTCAGCGGGCCGTTGTTGGGTCGCGCGTCACGAGCAAATGATGCAGCCGGTCGATATATCGAATTTTGCAAACATACCTTGCGGCTGGGCACGGATCTGTCTGGATTGAAAATCGTGGTCGACTGCGCTCATGGCGCCGCCTATCAAGTTGCACCAAAAGTCTTTCGAGAACTTGGAGCTGAAGTCGAGGCGATTGGAGTGACTCCGGATGGGCTCAATATCAATAATGGCGTTGGTTCAACTGCACCCGATGCGCTGATTGAGGCTGTGGTCTCAAGTCAGGCTCACCTTGGTATCGCACTCGATGGCGACGCTGATCGTGTTGTGTTGGTTGATGAAAATGGTGCGCTCGTTGATGGCGACGAGATTTTGTATGTAATCGCGGCCTCACGTCACCAGCGCGGTCGAATGGATGGCGGAGTCGTTGGAACATTAATGACCAACTTAGGCCTTGAAAAAGCCCTCGGTGAGATGCAGGTTCCCTTTGTAAGAACCAAGGTCGGCGATCGTTATGTGATCGAGGCAATGGAAGAGCGGCAGTGGACATTGGGCGGAGAAACCTCCGGTCATATTATTTGTTCTGATCTGACGTCGACAGGCGATGGACTGGTTGCAGCACTTCAGGTAGTCAATGCGCTGTTGCTATCTGGACAAACATTGAGCCAAGCCCGTCACGGAATGACAAAATATCCGCAAATTCTCATCAATGTCCCACTAGTATCTCGAGATCACCTGGATCATCAGTTGGTAAAAGATGCGGTCAGCGCTGTCGAGTTGCAGTTAGGTGACTCAGGTCGAGTTGTGCTTCGTCCAAGTGGGACAGAGCCGGTCGTTCGCGTGATGGTCGAAGGTGTCGAGGTGTCTGAAGTGAGGGCTTGTGCTGAGCAGATTGCAGCATCAGTGGAAAAAGTTGCCTCAATCGGCTAACTTACGCGCCCCCAGAGGAAAGTGACATCGATGATTATCGGAAACTGGAAGATGAATACGGCTCGAGCTGATGCGATCGCATTAGCTGAAGCTGTCGCCAACATTGAGCATCAAGCCACAACGGCTGTCGGAATATGCCCGCCAGCGTTATGGATTGATCCAATTGCGCACATCTTAGAAGGCTCATCGGTTCTCTTGGGAGCTCAAGACTGTATTGGCGATCAATTTGGGGCACAAACTGGGTGTATCAACGCAGATATGGCGCGAGACGCGGGTTGTATGATGGCCATTTTAGGCCATTCGGAGCGACGCGCTCGATTCGGTGAGACGTCAGAGAGTTTGTTGCCAGCCGTGTCCGCAGTTTTGGAGACTGGTATGTTTCCGGTGTTTTGTGTTGGTGAAACGCAGCAAGAGCGAGAGTCTGGTCGAGCGCTCGATGTGGTTGCTGATCAAATCAGGCCACTCTTGAGTGCAGGTCTTGATTTGAGCGGCATTGTGATCGCGTATGAGCCGGTTTGGGCGATTGGTACTGGTTTATCAGCGACCCGATCCGATATCGAAGAGATGCATGCAACTGTTCGTGATGTGCTACGCCAGACAGATGCAGTGGTTTTATACGGGGGAAGTGTTTCTCCGGAGTCGGCTGAAGACGTGTTTTCAGCTGAAGGTGTTTCGGGCGCACTCGTCGGTGGTGCGTCTTTGGATGCGGATAAATTTGCAGCGATTGTTGCTGCGTGGGAACGGAAATAATGGAAACGATTCTATTAATTGTGCATGTGTTGGTCGGGGCGTCAGTCATTGGCCTCGTATTGATTCAACAAGGTAAAGGCGCGGATGCGGGCGCATCGTTTGGTGGCGGCGCTTCGCAAACAGTATTTGGTTCAGCAGGCGCTGGCGGTTTCTTGGTCAAATTGACTGCGGGTTTGGCTGCACTCTTTTTCATTACGAGTCTTGCGCTAGCTGTGATTGCCAAGCAAAAAGCTGAAGCAGTTGGCACGTTTGGTTTGCCTGAAGTGCCAGCTCAAGGTGCTGAATCTGTACCTCAGCAGCCAGTTGCTCCGAAAACCGTCGACTGATTTCTTGATTTTTCAAGCGCAGATCATTAATCTGCGCGTCCCTTGCCGAAGTGGTGGAATTGGTAGACACGCTATCTTGAGGGGGTAGTGAGCGCAGCTCGTGCCGGTTCAAGTCCGGCCTTCGGCACCATCTTTTAAAAGTCTTTCTCTTTCCCCATTTCGAATGAATGACCTGTATCCTATGGTCTTTCGTAATCGGATGGAGATTTTCATGGCGAAGCCTGGCTATCAGGGTCTGACGCGTATCATCAAAGCAGCCGGCTATTCCGCGAAAGGATTTAGGGCGGCTTGGAAGTATGAGTCCGCATTTCGTCAGGAAGTTGTTCTAACCGCTGCGCTTATCCCTTTTGCATTCTGGCTTGGCCGTGACCCGATTGAAATTGGGATGCTCATTTCATCCCTGTTACTTGTCGTTATTGTCGAGCTGCTCAACTCTGGAATTGAAGCCGTAGTGGACCGTGTTGGCGATGAACCGCATAACCTGTCGGGACGCGCGAAAGATTTAGGGTCTGCTGCAGTATTTGTCGCTTTGATTCTGGCATCCGTGCTATGGCTCTCTGTCATCATCGATCATTTGGGATAGTTCGCGATAATGCTGTTGCGGATGCGAAACAGCCTTAGACCAAACTGGTTTGAAAAAATAAGTCGGCCCGCCTAAGGTTAGACGCATAAAAACGACACTAAGGAGACAACACCATGCTAACAATTAAGCGACTCGGGCGCCGCAGTTTTGAGGTGTTTCGGCTGGGCACTCCAGTTGGTATCGTTCGCTTTTTGAAAGGCGCAAAAGTGTGGACTTTCCGCCCTTATCCAACGCCCGATGCTCCGAATGGTTTGATTGAAAAATCGGATAAAGTTCTGCGTAATTTATTGTGTCCGGCAGGTGAGCGCTGCACTGTTGATCGATCAGTTCACGCATAGACATTGATTTAGCAGGGCCTCTGCTTCATACTACCGCGACTTTTTACGAGGGGGCCTTGGCTGAATTTGCGTTTCGCCAGGTGCTGTGAGAAGAGAATACGCAGGCCATGAACCCCATTTTGGGGTTTTTTCGTTTTTGGCGGTTGGAAATGACACCGAAGCAGCAGCAATTAATTGAACTTCTCGGGCCCAGTGTAGCTGCACTTGAGCTTGAGTTGTGGGCGATTGAGATTATTGGTCGAGCCAATCGGTCGACGCTGCGGTTGGTGATTGATCATCCAGAGCGTCCGGTAACGGTTGATGACTGTGAAGCCGTCAGCCGTCAGGTATCGCGTATTTTGGACGTTGAAGACCCGCTCCCCGAGCGATACACGCTTGAAGTGTCATCACCCGGGATTGAGCGTGCGTTGTATAAACTCGAACACTTCGAGCGGTTTGTAGGTTATCAGGCCAAGCTCAAATTGAAGGTCCCTTTTGAAGGAAGAAAAAATTACTCGGGCGTCATCGCAAGAGTCGAAAATCAAGCGGTGCTATTGCAACAGGGAGATACAGAATATGAATTCCCAGCAGAGCACATTGAACGAGGTCAATTGGTTGTGACTGATGTCACACAGGTAGGCGGAAGCAAAGATGATAGGTAAGGAAATCCTTCAGGTCGTTGAACTCTTTTCAAATGAAAAGGGAATCCCGAAAGGTATTGTGTTTGAAGCAATCGAGCAGGCGTTGGCAACAGCAACGCGAAAGCGTTACGAAGAGGAAGAAGCTGATATTCGTGTTGCGATCGATCGTGCGACTGGTGAATACGACACATTCCGTCGTTGGGTTGTTGTGCCTGATGATCATCTCGCAATCTTGGGTTCAGAGTTGACCACCGAAGAGGCTGCTGAAATTGACGCAGGTCTTCAAGTTGGTGACGAATATGAGATTGAAGTTGAATCTGCCGAGTTTGGTCGAATTGAAGCGCAGACCGCAAAGCAGGTCATCGTTCAGAAAGTGCGTGAAGCCGAACGCGAAAAAGTCGTGGCCGATTATGAAAATCGGTTGATGAGCCTGATTAACGGGACAGTTAAAAAAGTCACGCGTGATTCGGTGATTGTTGATCTTGGTGGAGCCGCTGAAGCGCTATTGCCTCGTGAGAATCTGATCGGTCGCGAAATTTTTCGTGTGAATGATCGCGTTCGCGCGATTCTGCAGGAGATTCGTACTGAGGGTCGGGGTCCACAATTAATCCTGTCGCGGACATCGCCCGATTTTTTGATTGAGCTGTTCAAAATTGAGGTGCCGGAGATTGCTGAAGAAACCATCGAAATTCGTGGTGCTGCGCGTGATCCCGGAATGAGAGCGAAAATTGCTGTTAAAACCAATGACGGACGGATCGACCCAGTGGGTGCCTGCGTTGGTATGCGCGGTGCTCGTGTGCAAGCCGTTTCTAATGAGCTGAATGGCGAGCGCGTTGATATTGTGTTGTGGGATGACAATCCAGCGCAACTTGTTATTAATGCGATGTCGCCAGCAGAGGTGTCGTCTATCGTAATGGACGAAGACAATCGCTCAATGGATGTCGCTGTGACTGGTGACAACCTTGCTCAGGCAATTGGCCGCGGTGGTCAGAACGTACGATTAGCATCTGAGCTGACAGGATGGAAGCTCAATGTGATGAGCGAAGAGCAGGCTGTTGAGCGTCAGGAAGCTGAGTCAGAGAAGCTTGTTAACATGTTTATGGTTCGACTGGATGCTGATGCTGAACTTGCCCGCATCTTGGTGGAAGAAGGCTTTACTTCGATTGATGAAGTTGCCTACGTTCCTGTCGAAGAAATGTTGTCAATTGATGGATTCGATGAAGATCTCGTTGAGACTCTTAGAGCACGAGCGCGTGATGTGTTGTTGACGGCCGCACTTGCTGGAGACGAATCACGTGAGCCTCAAGATGATCTTCTAACAATGGAAGGGATGACCCCAGGGCTTGCATATCAGCTCGCAGACCGCGGTGTCTGCGCGATGGAAGACTTGGCAGAACTATCGGTTGATGAATTGACTGAAATAGAGGGTGTGGATGAAGCCGCTGCGGCAGCCCTCATCATGAAAGCGCGTGAACCATGGTTCGCAGATGACGCTGATGAATCAGCCGAAGACAGTAGCGAACAGGAGTAAGTTTTGTCTGACACAACAGTAAAACAGCTGGCCACACTCGTTGGTATTCCGGCTGAACAATTACTCTCTCAGATGACAGGAGCAGGGATCGATAAGTCGTCACCTGAAGACGTCGTTACTGATGATGAGAAACAGAAACTCCTTGCACATATTCGTTCAGGACAAGCGAAAGTCTCTGCAGAACCCGCCAAAGTGACGTTGCGTCGTAAATCGACGTCAACAATTAAGGCTGGTGCTGGTGCAGTGAATGTGGAAGTTCGTAAGAAACGTACTTATGTTCATAGGGACTTAACTGCTGAGGCAGAAAAGCAGCGCGAAATTGAGGAAGCGAAACTACGCGAAGAGCAGGAAGCTGAAGAGCTTGCTCGCCGTGAGGCTGAGCAAGCAGCGCTTGATGCTGAGGTGGGATCTGCTACTCCGGAAGAAGCGCCAGTTGTCGAAGAGGTCGTAACTATTGTTGAAGAAGTGGTCGTTGATCCAGTGGTCGTGGAGCCACCTCCGCCACCCAAAGAGGATGATGGTCGTCGACACAAGAAGGACCCGCATGTGCGTCGCGACCGGCCTATCGACGATGATGGACCGCGTCGTCATGGTAAGCCTGCTGGGAAGCGTGATGACAAGCGTGGAAAACTCGTACCAGCTGACGATGAGCGTGGACCTAAAATGCGTGGTAAGCGCAAGCCGGGTAAGGCCGCTGAAGAGCTGTCTTCACACAAATTTGAGAAGCCAGCGGCACCAATCATCCGTGAAGTTAAGATTTCAGGGCCTGTGACTGTTGCCGAACTGGCAAGTCAAATGGCTGTGAAATCAGGTGAGCTCATCAAGATTTTGATGAAGATGGGCGTTATGGCAACGATCAACCAGGTGCTTGATGAAGATACCGCAGTTCTTGTGGTTGAAGAGATGGGTCACAAAATTGAAGTTGTTGCGGATGATGCGCTCGAGCAATCCGTGCTTGATGACTATCAAGAGCTGAAAGGCGAGCGTACGGCGCGTGCACCAGTCGTTACAGTCATGGGTCATGTTGACCATGGTAAAACGTCGCTCCTTGATCGGATACGTAAATCCCGTGTTGCAGCTGGGGAAGCTGGTGGGATCACGCAACACATCGGTGCGTATCACGTCGACACTGATAACGGCATGATCACCTTCATTGACACTCCAGGCCACGCAGCGTTTACAAGTATGCGTGCACGTGGTGCTCAGGTAACTGACGTAGTCATTCTTGTGGTCGCAGCTGACGACGGTGTGATGCCTCAGACAGAAGAAGCTGTTCAGCATGCGCGCGCAGCTGGCGTCCCAATTGTTGTGGCGGTCAATAAAATTGATAAAGAAGAAGCAGATCCCGATCGCGTGAAGACTGAGTTGGCTAGTCGCGAAGTTATTCCAGAGGATTGGGGTGGTGATGTGCAGTTCATACCTGTGAGTGCACATACAGGCGAAGGTATTGAAGCCCTTCTTGAGGCGGTATTGCTGCAATCTGAACTATTGGAGTTAACAGCTGTTCATGAGGGTCCTGCCCGAGGAACAGTTGTGGAATCGCGTCTTGATCGCGGCCGAGGTCCGGTTGCGACTGTGCTCGTACAAAATGGTCTTTTGAAAGTTGGTGATGCCATTCTTGCGGGTGAGCAGGTTGGTAAAGTCCGTGCATTGGTGGATGAAAACGGCAAACAGATCAAGCAAGCCGGGCCATCAATTCCAGTTGAGATTCTCGGTCTCTCAGGCACGCCTGATGCCGGTGATGAACTCATGGTTCTCGAGAATGAGCGTAAAGCGCGTGAAGTCGCTGAATTCCGTTCAGAACGAACTCGAGATGCTGAACACAAGCGTCAGCAAGCACAAAAGCTCGATCAAATGTTTGCCAATATGGAAGCCGGTGAAGTATCTAACCTCAACATCGTTTTGAAAACTGATGTGCGAGGCACACTTGAAGCGTTGTCTGCGGCGCTCCTAAAGCTGGCGACTGACGAAGTTCGTGTGAACCTAATCGCTCAGGGTGTTGGCGGAATTACCGAGTCAGATGCAACGCTTGCTTCATCGGCTGGGGCAATCGTCTTAGGCTTTAATGTGCGAGCGGATGCGGGTGCCCGTCAGGTTATCGAGCGCGATGGTATTGAGCTACGTTACTACAGTGTTATTTATGACATTGTTGATGACGTCAAAGCCGCAATGTCGGGTCTTCTTGCGCCTGAGCTTCGTGAAGAAATTGTGGGTGTGGCAGAGGTTCGCGATGTCTTTAATTCACCAAAATTCGGTCAAATTGCTGGCTGTATGGTGGTTGAGGGAATTGTTTACCGGAATAAGAAAATCCGCGTACTGCGCGATAACGTTGTGATTTACGAGGGCGAGCTTGAGTCTCTCCGTCGATTCAAAGACGATGTTAACGAAGTTCGTAACGGTACCGAGTGCGGTATTGGCGTTAAGAATTACACGGATGTGAAACCGGGCGACAAAATCGAAGTATTCGATGTTCGTGAGGTCGCACGGAAGATCTAATGCCAGCGGAATATAGTCGCACACAGCGTCTGGGTGAGCAGATAAAGCGAGATCTTGCTCTGCTCATTCAGCGCGAATTGAAAGACCCTCGTGTTGGCATGGTGACGGTCAATTTTGTTGACCTCTCGAAGGATCTTTCGTACGCCGATGTGAATGTCACGGTATTGGTGCCTGAGGATTCTGATGAAAAGATTGTCGAGAGTCTGACGATCCTCAATGAAGCAGCGACATTTCTGCGCACGGAGCTCGGTCGCGGACTCAAAGTTCGCAAAGTTCCGCATTTGCGATTCCACTACGATGATTCATTAAAACGCGGGGCGCGGATTAATGAGCTGATTCATCAAGCACTGAAGAGTGACCAACACGACTGATGGGTAAAGGCAACAAGGGTCGCAATCTTAATGGGATCCTCATTGTGGATAAGCCTCAAGGTCTCACATCTAATGGTGTGGTCAGCCGTCTAAAGCGGTGGTCTAAAGCCAAAAAAGTTGGTCATACCGGGGCGCTCGATCCGATGGCCACTGGTGTCTTGCCGATTGTTTTTGGAGAGGCGGCGAAGTTCAGTCAATACGGCCTTGATGCCAATAAAGGGTATCTTGCTCGTGTCCAATTGGGTACGGCCACTGATACGCTTGATGCAGATGGCAATGTCGTTCTCGTCAGACCCATTCCAGAGTTGTCTGAGACGAGGATTTTGGGCGTGTTGGCTGGTTTGACTGGACCGCTGATGCAGGTACCTCCGATGGTATCGGCTCTAAAATATCAGGGCCAACCGCTTTATAAGTTGGCTCGTCAAGGACAGGAAATCGATCGACCGCCGCGTGCGATTCATATCTTTAATAATGATCTTTTACAGTTTGATGCGGACCATGGATGGATCGATATCCGCGTCCGCTGTTCCAAAGGGACCTATATCCGGAGCCTTGCTGAATCGATTGGTGAAGCGCTAGGAACTGCTGCGCATCTGAGTCGTTTGCGGCGTGATCTGTCGGGCGGATTTTCTCTAGAACTCGCACACACATGGAGCGCGCTGGAAATACTTCAAGAGAGTGACCCAGAGACGATTGATTCATCACTGTTACCTGTCGATGCAATTTTGAGCCATTTTCCCTCGGTCGATCTGACCGAAAATGAGTGCATGACATTGATTCAAGGGAAAAAAGTTTCTGGAAAAGGTCTTGATGTATGCGATACTGTGCGCGCTTATTTTGCAGGAGGTCCATTCATTGGACTGGTGTCCGTCGATTCTGATGGTGTAATCGCTGCAAAACGGATGTTATCTCCGGCTGCTGCTGGCATGCGCGGCAGTTCGGATTCTGGCCATTAAGGTCGGGCATGCCATTGTAGGAGTAAAGAAAATGGCTTTATCAGTAGAGAAAAAAGCTGAAATCGTTGAGAAGTTTGGCCGTGGCGGAAACGACACGGGTTCACCGGAAGTCCAGGTCGCCCTGTTGACTGCCAACATTGAAGCCCTTCAGGGTCACTTCAAGAAGAACATTCATGACCACCACAGCCGTCGTGGTCTGATCCGAATGGTCAACCAACGTCGTAAGTTACTCGATTATCTGAAGTCAAAGGATCTGGGCCGTTATTCAGCATTGATCAAGGAACTTGGTCTCCGCCGTTAATCGGTTCAAAACGAAAACGGCCCTTCGGGGCCGTTTTTGCATTTTAGCCGGATGGGATCCGGCACGTTGGAAGTAGGAAATAATGGAAAAGCAAGTAGTACAATTTCAGTTTGGCGGGCAGGATGTCACGCTGGAAACAGGCGCAATCGCGCGTCAGGCAACAGGTGCCGTTTTAATCTCAATGGGCGAGACCCAAATTCTCGCAACCGTCGTCGGGGCGAAAAATGTAAAACCCGGCCAGAATTTCTTCCCACTCTCAGTTCATTATCAAGAAAAGACATACGCTGCAGGCAAGATTCCTGGTGGCTACTTCAAGCGCGAAGGTCGTCCGACTGAGAAAGAAACACTGACGTCACGATTGATCGACCGCCCAATTCGTCCACTGTTTCCAAATGGATTCATGAATGAAGTGCAGGTTGTTTTGACAGTTATGTCAGCATCGAAAACACATGATTCAGATATCGCAGCGATGCTCGGCGCATCTGCTGCATTGGCAATCTCTGGGATTCCGTTCAATGGACCACTGGGTGCGGCGCGTGTTGGCTTCTCAGAAGATGGCCAATATATGTTGAATCCATCGTTCGATGAGCTCTCTGACTCGCGCCTCGACATGGTTGTTGCCGGTACAAAAGACGCGGTCTTGATGGTTGAATCTGAAGCCGATGAGTTGACAGAAGAGCAAATGTTGGGCGCTGTGATGTTTGCCCACAAAGAGTTCCAGGTTGCAATCGATGCCATTGGAGACTTCGGTAAGAAGTTTGGTAAAGATGCTTGGGAATGGGAAGCTCCATCAATTGATGAAGCTCTTCTTTCTCAAATTAAAGACCAGTATCAGCCGCGCATCGTTGAGGCGTATCAGATCTCTGAGAAGATGGTTCGTTATAACGCGTTGGGCGAGATTCGTTCAGAAGCGATTGCTGCACTTGGTGGAGCAGAAGGTGAGAACGCTGAAGCGGTTGGCGAACTGTTCAGCAAGGTCGAAAAGAATGTTGTTCGTAGCCGTGTGATCCAAGGATTGCCGCGGATTGACGGACGTGATCAGAAAACTGTTCGTCCAATTAACTGTGAAGTTGGTATGTTGAAGCGTGCACACGGTTCAGCTGTATTCACACGCGGTGAGACACAGGCAATCGTCGTAACGACTCTTGGTGCTCTGCGTGATGCGCAAATCGTCGACGGTTTGATGGGTGATGACAAAGATACCTTCATGTTGCACTACAACTTCCCTCCATACTGTGTTGGTGAAGCTGGCATGATGTCAGGTCCTAAGCGTCGCGAAATTGGTCATGGTCGTTTGGCGCGTCGTGGTGTTTACGCCATGCTCCCTGATGAAGAAACATTCCCATATACAATTCGTGTCGTGAGTGAGATCACGGAATCAAATGGTTCATCATCGATGGCGTCGGTATGCGGTGCGTCATTGGCGCTCATGGATGCAGGTGTTCCATTGCGTGCTCCAGTCGCTGGTATTGCGATGGGTCTCATTAAAGAAGACGAAGGCTATGCTGTTTTGACAGATATCTTGGGCGATGAAGATCACCTGGGTGACATGGACTTTAAAGTTGCTGGTTCATCTGATGGTGTGACTGCGTTGCAAATGGATATCAAGATTCAAGGTATCACTGAAGAAATCATGCGAGTCGCTTTGACTCAAGCACAAGAAGCGCGTTTGCACATTCTTGGCGAGATGAACAAAGTGATCGATAGCGCACGTGATGAAGTTGCTGATACAGCACCGCGGACATACAGCTTCCGCATTGATCCTGACAAGATTCGTGAAGTGATCGGTAAAGGTGGTGCGACAATCCGCAGTATTTGCGAGACTTCTGGTGCGACAGTCGATCTTGATGATGATGGTTTAGTGCGTGTTTATGCTGAAACGAAAGAAAAAGCTCAAAAGGCAATTTCGATGATCGAAGCAATCACAGCTGAAGCAGAAATTGGCGGCGTGTATAAAGGCAAGGTCGAGCGAATCGTTGATTTCGGTGCGTTCGTTAACATTCTTCCTGGGAAGGATGGCTTGGTCCACATCAGTCAGATTTCAGAAGAGCGCGTTGAGAACGTTGAAGATCATATGAAGGTCGGTGACGTTGTTAAAGTCAAAGTGCTTGATGTTGATGCGCGTGGCCGTATCAAATTGACGATGAAAGATATCTAAGATGAGAAGGGTGTTGTCACCCTTCGATTAGAGTCGAAAAAGCCTCGCAAGTTGCGGGGCTTTTTTATGTCAGTGTGTTAACTCAACGACGAGGTTATCGATCAGTCGTGCTTTACCAAGTTTGGCTGCAACCAAGATAACGGCTGAGTCAGCTTCAACATAGGACTTGGATAAGTCTTGTGCGTCCTTGATCTCCAAATAGTCCAGCACAAACCCCGCTGCGGCCAGTCGCTGTTTTTCATTTTTCATTGTGGTACTTACCTGTGTGTCTTTCTGTAATGCTGCCCCGATCGTTCGTAACGTTGCATAGAGCATTGACGCAGTATCTTTTTCTTCCTTCGAGAGATACGCGTTTCGGCTACTCATTGCGAGCCCACTTGGTTCCCGAGTCGTATCCGCTCCGACGATGCTGACGGGAATTAACAAGTCAGCAACCATGGTCCTGATCACCTGCAGCTGTTGGTAATCTTTATTTCCGAAAACTGCGACATCTGGCTGCACAATATTTAAGAGTTTCGTAACGACTGTAGCAACACCTTTGAAATGTCCTGGTCGATGATGTCCACATAAAATTGTCGATAAGCTCGGCACATCAATTTCTGTATTCACCCCTTTGGGATACATCTCCCGAACAGTGGGTGAAAAAACGGCATCGCAGGGGTGATTGGCGAGAGCCTTACAGTCTGACTCTAATGTCCTTGGGTAGGCATCAAAATCTTCATGAGGGCCGAACTGCATTGGATTCACGAAGATGCTGACGATGACCACATCAGCCATTTCAGCGGCTTTGTTGACTAAATCGAGATGTCCTTGGTGTAAGTTGCCCATCGTCGGAACAAAGCCGATGGTCTTTCCGCGGCTCCGAGTAGAGGCTAAGAAATCCCGAAGATCGCTGACAGTGCTAAATACCACTGGCCCTTGATCACTCTTCAAAGCAATGCTCCGGAGCAGGGAATGAGCCGTCCTTGACGGCCTGGTCGTATGCGCGAAATGCGTCTTGAATCGAATTTGCGGAAGCCATGAAATTTCTTACAAAGCGCGCGGGCTTCCCTGGTGTGATTCCAAGTAAGTCATGCATTACGAGTACTTGCCCAGTGGTTGACGGGCCGGCACCGATCCCGATGACAGGTACGGTGGTGACCTTCATGATTGCCTCGGTCACGTGATTCGGTACACATTCAAGAAGAATGATGTCTGTACCAACTGCATCGAGAGCTGCTGCAGCATCGATAAGTCGTTTTGCAGTTTCATCTGTTCTGCCTTGAACTCGATATCCGCCAAACTGGTTCACAAACTGTGGTGTTAGCCCGAGGTGGCAACAGGTGGCAGCACCTTGATCCTGATAGAGTTTAACTAGGTCGACTAGATTGCTCCCTCCCTCGACTTTGACGACATGTGCGCCCGCCTGCATTAATTCACGGGCGGTATTCACGGCATCTTGCGTGGTTGCCGATGCCATGAAAGGGATGTCGGCGACAATCAGGCAGTGTGGAGAGGCCGCTGCCACACATTGCGTGTGATAAGCAATGTCAGCAACTTTGACCGGGAGTGTACTTTGGTTTCCTTGGAGAACCATGCCGAGAGAGTCGCCAACTAAGATGGTGTCGATGCCAACTTCAGAGGCGAGATTTGCAAAACAGGCGTCGTACGCAGTGACCATACTGAATTTTGTGTTTTCAGCTCGATGCTTCTTCAGCGTATTGAGGGTGATTTGTGCCACTGCATACTTCCTATGTATCTATTCGAACCAGTGTGGATGAATCGTAGCGGTTTCGGTCGAGCTGGTCACCTATTGGCGTGATTCCACTGGGTATTAGGTCAAAAAGCGGGATTGCCACAAATGTGCGATTAAACAACTCCTTGTGTGGAATGGTGAGTTCGGGAGTGTTTATTCGGAGGTTTCCGTAGAACAGAATATCGATGTCGATTGTCCTCGGTCCCCAATGTTGAGTTTTCACTCGCTGTTGTTGCTGTTCAATGTCTTGGATCGTTATCAGTAATTCTTCGGGAGTTAGTGACGTGTACCCCGAAATGACTGTATTCACAAAATCAGGCTGATCCTGAGGTCCGAGAGGTTTGGATTGGTAAAGTTGCGCACATTCAATCGTGTTGACCGTTTGAGCTAAGGATCGAATAGCTTGTTTGATTTGAGCGACAGGGTCGTTGAGGTTTGAACCCAGTGCCAAGAACACCTGACTAGTCACGGCGCTTGGATTTTCTGCGTGGCCGACGTTTTGGTGGCTCGTCTTGGTCGTCTTTGACTGAGGCGATAAGATCACGTCGCTGTGCTTCATCCGCAATTTGATATTGCGTCCACCATTCACCGAGTCCGCCAGGGATCTCGCCGGAGCGCTCGCGTAGCAGCAAGAAGTCATAGCCAGCTCGAAATCTGGGGTGTTCAAGGGTTGAGTCTGGACGACGACCGTGTCGCTTCTCAAGCTTCACCTGGAGCTCCCATATTTCTCGGATGGTGATACTGAATCGCTTTGGTATCGCGATAAATTGCTGATTGAAGTCGAGCGTTTCGGAGCACGCGATTGCGAGCGCCTGTGTTCGTCCATGCCCTTCAGCCTCGAGTTCCTCCCAGCGATTCTGAACCTGAGGCCAGTGCAGGGCTGCATATAAGAATGCGGGAGTGACTGATTTGCCTTCGTTCAGCCGCGTGTCTGTATTCAATAGGGCGAGTTCGATCAATCGTTGGTAGTGTGGATCGTCGGCTTCGCTCAACAGGGCTTCTGTTTGCGGAAAAAGTGGCCGTAATAGCTCATACTTTACGAGCTCCGGAAATGTTGCCTGACCATGACCTGCCTGAAGCAATTTCAAAATTTCATCAAACAGCCGAGATGCTGACACATCTCTCAAAAGTGGTGCGAGACGCCGAATCGGCTCCGCTGTTTCTTCTTCGAGCTCGAGGCCAAGTTTGCCAATAAATCGAATAGCTCGGAGCATGCGAACGGGATCTTCTCGGTAGCGCGTTTCGGGATCACCGATTATGCGGATAACGCCATCTTCTAGATCATCGTAGCCGCCAACAAAATCCAATACCTCATGGTTTGAAGGATCGTAGTAAAGGGCATTCATCGTAAAGTCACGACGAACCGCATCGTCTTCGACAGTACCAAACACGTTATCGCGGACGAGCATACCTGAAGCGTTTGCTTGTCTTAGATGGCTATTTTCCGCTGAGCCTCTGAACGTTGTGACCTCGATAATTTCTGGTCCCATACGGACATGGACAATCTGAAAGCGTCTCCCGATGATGCGGGATTTACGAAAGAGCTTTTGCACTTCCGCAGGCTTGGCACTTGTTGCAACATCGAAGTCTTTAGGATGCTTGCCGAGTAATAAATCTCTAATTCCACCACCAACAAGATAGGCCTCATAGCCCGCCTGCTGCAGGATTTCGATGACGCGAAGACTGCCGTGGGAAAGGTCTCGGTGATTAATTCCGTGATATTCCTGAGAGATGACGTCTTTAAATACGTCAATACTCGGCGAAGATTTCTTTTTAAACACCGAAAACAACACAAGACCCCATTGGCATAAAGAGGGAATGATACCAGAGCCAGGCAATAAAAAAGGGGCTTTCGCCCCTTTTGATAATCGCACGCTAGTGATTATTTTTATTGTTCGTACGTCTTAAAATTACCTTTCAGTGTGCAATCTCAGTTCCAAGTTGCATTCCATACAACCAAGGCCTCAGCTTACGCTTTGTTATAATTATCGGCCCGAGGAAGCAATCCTGCTTCCCTGAAACCCAGTTCTCACAGTGAACCGTAATCTCATTCAGCTATGTTGTTATTGTTGTCGCTGTTTTTGTTCTTTTTTATTGGTCTTATCACGAACACCTCTAAGGACTGCACATGCTGTGCCAACTTGTTCCAGGTGCAATAAATGCTTGATTTAAGTCACTTTCTGAGGGGCCTACTTAGGATCTTTAGACCTAGGGCTTAGGTCGTGGAGAGAAAAACTGTTACCTACAGTTACTTTTGGTAACGCTTTGGTGTTACAAATCTGAAGGCTCATCTTTGCGGCGCGGAATTCCAAGTCGATTTCTTCGTTCCCAAAGACTCTTTCGGCTGATACCTAAACGTTTAGCCAACTCGGTCTCACTCATGTGTTCTTCATGGGATAATACAAAGTGCTGAAAGTAGTCCTCAAGCGACATCATCGGTTGCGCTCGGCTGGGAGCTCGCTGCTCTCCAGCAGAAAAATCATGCTCTGGGCTTTGCGTGCTTTGTAGACCGAGGTCTGCATGATCGATCATTGGACCTTCGCAGAGAACAACCGCTCGTTCAATGACATTTCCAAGTTCTCGAACGTTCCCTGGCCATGCATGACTTTGTATCGCAGACCGTGCGCCACCACTAAATTTGAGTTCTGTGCGGTTCATCCGATGTTTGACGCGATCGAGGAAGGCTTCTGCGAGTAGCAGAATATCGTTCTCACGCTCTCTGAGCGGTGGACATCTCAACTCGATGACGTTTAATCGGTAATATAAATCCTCTCGAAACAGTCCCTTGGCGACCATGTCTAACAAATTACGGTGAGTCGCAGCAACGAGTCGAACGCTGACGTAAGTTCGATCTGTACTTCCAACTCTCCGAATCTCGCCTTCCTGAAGCACTCTCAATAGCCTTGACTGCGCCTCTAGTGGAAGTTCACCGATCTCATCGAGGAATAACGTAGAGCCATCAGCTGATTCGATTAATCCCGCCCTGTCTTGAGTTGCACCAGTAAAAGCCCCTTTGACGTGACCGAATAATTCAGCTTCGATCAAAGATTCTGGAATCGCAGCACAGTTCACGGAAATCATTTCTTTGTCGGCGCGTGATGACAGTTGATGAATCGACTGCGCCACGAGCTCTTTCCCGGTCCCCGACTCACCGCCGATCAAAATCGTTGTATCCAGTGGTGCGACACGCAATATTTGTTTTTTCAGTTTGAGCATGACATCGCATTGTCCAATCATGGTGTCAGCTGTACTGTTAGGCCCCGACGATGACGCTTTCTCAATTACTCGGAGAAGATCTTGGTGATCGACTGGCTTTGTGAGGCAGTCAAAGGCGCCTTTCCGCATGGCAACAATACCTGCCTGAAGGGACACTTGTCCGACCAAAAGAATGAGAGGAACTGGCTTAAAGTGGGATATCAGATCAATACCAGACCCATCAGAGAGTCGATGCTCGCTGATAACGCAATCGATTACAGAATCCTGTGACATCGCTTCTTTACGCGATTCAGCAACCAGAACCTTATGCCCGTGCTGCTCAAGGGCCATTTGAATCGATTTGCGAATAATAGCTTCGTCTGTAACGAGAAGTAGCGTTGCCATGAATATCCCTATTTCAGGATAGTTTACGAGTTTCTATATCGAAAGGGTATTCGCTTCTGAAGCCTTTACAATGATTGAAAGGAAATTGTCCAACGAAAGAAAATAATCGAGCCAAATCTCTGCGCTATCTATTTCGCTAGGCGTATCGTTTAGTAACAATAAACGCGCAATGGTGGCAAAACTGTGTCCTGGTTGATCCCAATCGACGGGGGTCGCAAAGGTTTGCTTTGATAGCTTCGCCCCATCGGCGCCTACTAAAACGGGGAAGTGTCCGTATGATGGGCTCTGATACCCCAAAAGCTTCGATATGAAACATTGCATGGGGGTTGACTCGAGAAGATCGATCCCTCGAATCACGTGGGTGATCTGATCAATGTGTTCATCGATAGCGCAGGCCAGCTGATAGGCAAAAAGGCCATCCCGTCTTTTTATAATGAAGTCACCAGGTGGACTCATTCTCCTAACTGGTGTGAATAGATCTTGTATGTCGAGGTCGATACCATTTGTGTCAATCCTTACTGCGTTGCCCTCGATCAAAGCTTGCCCGATCCGATGACGACACATGCCGGGATATGGTCCACGCGGCAATGATTTACGGGTGCAGTCACAGGAATACAGAAGACTCTTACTCTCTAAGCTTTTAAGAGCTAAAGCATAATCTGAGATCCTTTCAGTCTGAAATCGAACGGCTTCAGAGGGTTTGAATCCAAACGCATCAAGGCATTTGAGAATTGAATCGGAATAGATGGCTTTACACCGTTTCTCATCCAGATCATCAATACGGATCAACCATTCACCATTATGGTGTTTTGCGTGGATGTAGCTGACGAGTGCAGCAAAGATGGACCCTAGATGCAACGGGCCGGTCGCAGAGGGTGCAAACCGACCACGGTACGGAGCCAAGTGTTTAGGCGCCTGTTTGTTTTTCGCGAAGCTCGTCGAGCGTCTTACAGTCAACGCACTGCGTAGCGGTTGGACGTGCTTCTAGACGACGCAAACCGATTTCGATTCCACAGGTTTCACAAAAACCGTAATCGTCGTTCTCAATCGCTTCGAGTGTCTTATCGATTTTCTTAATCAACTTACGTTCACGATCCCTGGTGCGAAGCTCGAGGCTAAACTCTTCTTCTTGGGTGGCACGATCGGCGGGGTCAGCAAAATTCGCAGCCTCTTCTTTCATGTGCGAAACGGTGCGGTCGACTTCTTCCATAAGATTCCGCTTCCATTGCTCGAGAATCTTCACGAAGTGTTCACGCATCGCATCACTCATGTACTCTTCATCTTTCGATGCTTGGTACGGATCAACGTAGCCTAAGAGTGATTCTTGTTTATTCGTTGCCATTGTTGGCGAAACTCCACACTATAAAATTAGACGCGAGAAAGTATCAGAACATTGTCGACTGTACCACCCTCTTTCAACGGGAGAACATATTGAGACCAATTGACCCACGCCCTCTGGCTGACAGACTTCAATCAATCCCTCCTTTTCATGTGATGGAGGTGGTGCGGATAGCGGAGGAGCTTGAGTCTCAGGGTGTCGATGTCATCCACCTCGAGGTGGGAGAGCCTGATTTCCCAACATCGCAGTCTGTGATCGAGCGCGCATGCAATGCCTTGCAGGCTGGTAAAACGCGATACACCGATGCGCGCGGAATTCAGACGCTTCGCGATGCACTATCGACTTGGTATCGATCTCAAGGACTTGACGTGCCGGCGCGAAGAATTCAAATCACTGTTGGGGCCTCAGCCGGGCTATTGTTAGCGTCTGCGGCCACCACGAATCCGGGTGATGGAGTGTTGATGGCGGATCCCGCGTATCCATGTAATCCAAGATTTGTAGAAGCAGTTGGTGGCAAGGTTCATTGGATTAAAACGGACATTGCATCGCGGTTTCAACCAACATGTGAGGCACTTGAGATCGAGGCGACCATACGTGATCGCACCTTGATGCTGGCACATCCGGCAAATCCCACCGGGCAGGCTGTACCAGGTGTTGAGCTCGAACGGATGATTCAATGGTGTTTAACAACCAATCGTCACTTAATTGTCGACGAGATTTATCAGAGCCTTTCATTTCATAATTCTTTGGGTAGTAGTCTTGCGATTTCAGACCAACACTTTGTCGTCGGGAGCTTCTCGAAGTATTTCAATATGACAGGTTGGCGGCTTGGTTGGCTCGTAATTCCAGAATACGCACTTGAGGCAACACAGCGATTAGCGCAGCACTTATTTATTTGCGCACCATCATTTGCACAAGAAGCTGCCTTGTCCTGTTTCGAGCCTGATGCATTGCGAGAAGCAGAGATGCATCGGCTAGAGTTAAAAGAGCGGCGTGACCTCTTAATTCCTCGCCTTGAAGACATGGGTTTTAAAATTGCAGCAGAGCCTGATGGTGCTTTTTATGTGTTTGTTGATGCGTCCGATATCACCTCGGATAGTCAGCAATTTTGTGCTGAGCTCATTCGTGAAACCGGAGTAGCAATCACTCCAGGTATCGATTTTTCAGACAGTCTCCCTCCAACATGGATTCGGATTGCTTATACGCAACCTGCCGATCGATTGGTTGAGGCGCTCGAGAGAATGGCCCGCTTTATTCATGATTGATTATCAGGGCTCTCTTATCGAAGGACGTTTAATCAGTCGTTACAAACGATTTTTTGCTGACATCGATACAGGTGATGCCGTTATTACTGCGCATTGTGCGAATACAGGTCGTATGACTGGATTGCTCGAAGAAGGTTCACGTGTCTGGTTTCGTAAGCAACCGCCGGGCCGAAAACTGGGCTTCGCTTGGGAATTAATCGAAGTGGGTCCGGGTATGGCATGTGTCAACACGGCGCGCGCAAATGAATTGCTGTCGTCGACCGATCTGTCACTTTGGATATCTGGGGTCACCTTGGTTCGCCGTGAACCGAGAGTGGGTTCGCACCGTTTTGATCTTGAATTATCGCGTGATGGCAAGCCAGTGTATGTCGAGATTAAATCAGTCACGCTCTGTGACGATCAGGGTGTGGGGTTATTTCCTGATGCACCATCTGAGCGTGCGACGCAGCACTTGAATCTATTAGCGGAAATGGCAGCTGATGGACTCGAGACCCACTTGGTGTTTGTAGCGATGCATTCTGGGATTAAGTCGATTGCTCCGCATCGAATCCTTGACCCTGCATTTGCTAATGCGTGCACGAGGGCTCTCGATGCGGGTGTAACCCTTCATGCGCTACAAACAAAAATCACTCCGCATTACA
Organism: Gammaproteobacteria bacterium LSUCC0096; assembly: GCA_008087055.1. GTDB lineage: Bacteria > Pseudomonadota > Gammaproteobacteria > Pseudomonadales > Litorivicinaceae > HIMB30. The sequence goes on from VIEA01000002.1 coordinate 352,549, forward strand.
TCCAGCTCGCTGGAGCGATTCCTCTTCACCTTGATTAAGCGTTTTCGCGTTCGACCGCTCGGTAACCGATATCAGTACGATACTCAGCGCCTTCAAATTGCACTGTTTTCAAACGCTCATATGCTTTGCCTTGAGCTTCAGTAACGCCAGATCCCAGCGCTGTGACACAAAGCACTCGACCGCCTGATGTGACTGGTTGGTCGCCATTCATTGAAGTTCCGGCATGGAAGACCTTGGTGTCTGCAATATCCTGACCCAGATTGATTGCCGCTCCTTTGGGATAGTCGCTAGGGTAGCCGGGTGCTGCCATGACAATGCCTAATGCAGCACGCGAATCCCAGAGTGCGATTTGATCGCCCAAGCTTCCATGGCAGGCCGCTTCGATCAGATCGAGCAAATCGCTTTTTAAGCGGAACAGAATCGGTTGTGTTTCAGGATCCCCAAAGCGGCAGTTGTATTCGAGTACTTTGGGCGTGCCGTCAGCAGTGACCATAATCCCGGCATACAGGAATCCCCTATATCGCAGTCCATCTGCCGCTAGGCCGTGGATTGTCGGTTGGATCACTTCTGTCATAATGCGGTTATGGCACAGTTGGTCGACGACTGGGGCTGGGGAATACGCACCCATGCCACCTGTGTTTGGGCCGGTGTCCCCATCATAGGCTGCTTTATGATCTTGTGATGATGCCAGTGGCAACACGTCTGTCCCATCAACCATCACAATGAAGCTTGCTTCTTCACCAGTTAAGAACTCTTCAATAACGACTCGACTTCCTGCTTCACCGAACTGGTTACCTTGAAGCATGTCTTTGACAGCTGATTTCGCCTCATCCAGCGTTTCTGCGAGGATCACGCCTTTACCGGCAGCCAAACCATCGGCTTTAACCACAATTGGGGCGCCGACTTTTTCGAGATAGGCCAGTGCTTGGTCGACATCAGTAAAGGTGCCGTAGGCCGCCGTCGGAATATTGTGACGTTTTAAAAATTCTTTGGTAAACGCCTTAGATCCCTCGAGTTGCGCGCAATCAGCGCGAGGACCGAAACAACGAAGACCCTTTGCCTCAAAGCGGTCGACAATGCCATCTACAAGCGGGGCTTCTGGACCGACTACGGTGTAGTCGATAGCATTGTTTTCTGCGAACGCAACCAGACCATCTAGATCGGAGACAGCTAGATCAATGTTGGTCACATTGTCTTCAAGAGCTGTACCGGCATTTCCTGGCGCGACAAATACTTCTGTCACTCGAGTAGATTGCGCGAGTTTCCAAGCAATAGCATGTTCGCGGCCACCGCCGCCAATAACAAGAACTTTCATTATCAATCCTTAATGTCGGAAGTGACGCATTCCGGTGAAGACCATTGCGATACCATGTTCGTTGGCAGCTCCGATGACCTCGTCATCACGAATTGATCCGCCAGGCTGAATGACCGCCGCAATTCCAGCTTCAGCTGCCGCATCAATACCATCTCTGAAAGGAAAGAAGGCATCAGAGGCCATGACGCTACCGGCGACTTCTAGATTCGCATCTTGAGCCTTGATCGCAGCGATTCGAGCTGAATACACGCGACTCATTTGGCCAGCACCCACACCAATCGTTTGATTATTTTTGGCATAAATAATCGCATTGGATTTCACGAATTTTGCGACCTTCCATGCAAATAAAAGATCCGCCATTTGTACTGATGTTGGTTTGGTGTCTGTGACGCATGTGAGTTCAGATTCTGTTCTCGATCCTGTGTCGGTGTCTTGAATAAGCAGTCCACCCTGAACACGACGATAATCTGGCTGCGATGGGATTTGATCGAGCGAACCAACGGTCAACAAGCGAACAGATGGCTTTTTCTCAAACAGTTCAACCACGCCTTGCTCGACGCCTGGAGCGATGATGACCTCGACGAATTGGCGTTCCAAAATTCGATCTGCTGTTTTTGAATCGAGTGAGCGGTTAAAAGCAATAATTCCGCCAAATGCACTGGTTGGATCTGTTTCAAATGCTTTTTCATAAGCATCAAGAATTGAACCTTCGACTGCAACACCACATGGGTTCGCGTGTTTTACGATAACGCATGCGGGGGCCTCGAACTGGCGAACACATTCGAGAGCTGCATCGGTATCTGCGATGTTGTTAAAGGAGAGAGCTTTCCCTGCAAGCTGCTGCGATGTTCCGACAGATGATCCAATAACGCTTGGGTCGCGATAAAATGCTGCGGACTGGTGTGGGTTTTCTCCATAACGCAAGACTGAGTCGCGTTCGAAGTGCATAAATAATTTTTCTGGATATTGAGCCGATTCGTTATCGCGTCCCAGATAATTGGCAATTGCTCCGTCATATTCAGCCGTATGCTGGAAGGCAGCTTTAGCAAGTTGCTTCCTCGTCTCAAGCGATAGTCCTCCCGCTTGAAGCTCAGACAAGACTGTTTGGTATTGCAGCGGTGAAGTCACAATCCCGACAAATTGATGATTCTTGGCAGCTGAACGAACCATCGCCGGGCCGCCGATATCAATATTTTCGATCGCGTCTTCGTGAGTTTTAGCAGGGTCCGCAATCGTTTCTCGGAACGGGTAAAGATTCACACAAACGAGATCGATTGCTTCGATTCCGTGTTCCGCCATGATCCCTTGGTCTTGGTCACGACGACCGAGTATTCCGCCATGAATTTTTGGATGAAGTGTTTTGACACGGCCATCCATCATTTCAGGAAATTCAGTGACAGAGGACACTTCAATTGCTGGTAGGCCTGCGTCCTGAAGTGTGCGGAATGTACCGCCGGTGGATACCAACTGAACACCAAGATCGTTAAGACCTCGAGCAAAGTCCAATAAGTCTGTTTTGTCTGAGACACTGAGAAGTGCTCGACGCACCTGAATCGAATCGGTGGCTGGCATCCTTTTAAGACCTCCCTGAAAAAAGGCGGCAAGTATACCAGTGTCTTGAGCAGTCTAGGAGAGTAAACCGAACAGTTTCATGCGGGTACGTAAAGTTCCCCGACTGATGCCAAGCATCTCAGCTGCTTTCGATTGGTTGTTGTTGCTTTGTTGAAGAGCTGCTTCGAGTAACGCATGTTCCACTTGGCCGACAACGAGTTCGTATAGGCCTTGTGGAATCTCCCCATCAAGCTCTTCGAAATACTGGTCGATATGCTTTCTAACCAGTTCTTTCAATCCCATCGCGGAGTCCTCCTCCGTCTATTAATTCTTTAAATTGTTGGTACTGAACATCAGGATCAACAATAGAATGTAATTGTGACCATGCTTCGGCCCCATTTGCAAATCGTTTTAAAAACCATTGCATATGTTTTCGAGCCATTTTGACACCAGTTCTTTCACCGTAAAACAGTTGGATCTCTCGAATCAGTTCGGCCATGGTTGCAATCTGAATATCGATAGTGGGCCGAGTTAATGAGCCACCATTCAGTTCGGTCGCAATAATTCCGGGCAGCCATGGATCACCTTGGGTTCCGCGACCGATCATGACGGCATCTGCGCCAGTGATTGATAGCACTTCACGTGCTTTCTCAGTCGATGTGATATCGCCATTTGCGATCAAAGGGATTTTGATCGCCTCGCGTGTCCTTTGAATGGTGTCGTATTCGGCATCGCCTTTGTACATATCGCAACGAGTTCTGCCGTGCATGGTGACTGCTTGAAGACCAAGGTCTTCGGCCATTTTTGCGATCACTGGACCATTTTTTGATAAATGGTCCCAGCCCGTTCTCATTTTGACGGTGACAGGGATTTGTACAGCGTTCACCACCTGGCGAAAAATCTCTGCACAAAGTGCTTCGTCGCGCATCAATGCCGAGCCAGCCGCTTTTTTTAAGACTTTTTTTGCCGGGCAGCCGAGGTTGATATCTATGATATCCGCTCCACGTTCTTCGTTAGCACGAGCGGCCTTGGCCATCATCTGGGGATCGTAGCCTGCAATTTGTACGCTAATTGGACCGGGCTCATTTTGAATATCGAGTCGTCGGTCACTCTTTTTTGTGTCCCAAAGGCTCGTATCTGAATGAATCATTTCGGAAATCGCCATACCTGCGCCGAGCGTTCGGCATAGCACGCGAACAGGGCGATCAGTCACGCCGGCCATGGGTGCGAGCCAAACAGGGTTATCAAACTGATGTGACCCGATAAGCAAAGCGATTACTCTGCTTTGGTTCCGGAAAGACGGGTCCAGCCTTCTTTTGATACGTCAGTATCAAATTCGATCGCTGGATAGGCAGCTTTCACTTGGTCAGCCTGTTCATCAAGCAGGCCAGCCATCACAATTTTTCCGCCCGCTCGAGTGAGGTTAGTGAGTGTGCTCGCAAGCTCAATCAATGGATTCGCAAGAATATTGGCGACCACAACATCATAAGTACAGTTCGGAATCTGAGCAGGCAGTAGTGTCTCCATAACCAAATCATTCAGACTTGCATTATGTTCGGTGGCGATGAGCGCTTGTGGATCGATATCAAGCCCGCTTACTTTGCTTGCACCCAGGCAACCTGCTGCAACGCCCAGGATTCCTGATCCGCAACCAAAATCCATGACTGTTTGGTTTGAGAGATCGTGAGTACTGAGCCATTCGAGGCACAACTGGGTTGTCGGATGCATACCGGTACCAAAGGCGAGGCCGGGATCCAAATTCAGTACAGTGAGATTTGGTGGGGGTGGGTCGTTGTTCCAAGATGGTTTAACCCAGAATCCGCCAATTTGGAGTGGTTTAAACTGATCAAGTGATGCTTTGACCCAGTCTTGATCTAGAAGTGGCGTCAGTTCTTGCGGTAGTTCGATCAGGACGTTGGCGCGTTGAAAATAGGTTGCAAGATCTTCGAGAATTTCAGAGTCAGGTCTTTCATCATAGAACAATGCTTGAACCTGGGTCTGAGGCCATACTGGATGGCTTCCCACTGGCGGTTCGAATATCGGTGTATCACCGTCGTCGACAAGAGTGACTGCTTGGGCATCTGCTAAAAACAAGAGCTCCTCTAGGAGCTCGACTTGGTTACCGGCGGCTAGAACCGTCAGCTGCCGAAATGCGGTCATGACAGCCCTAATTTTTTCTCAAGGTAGTGAATGCTTACCGGGCCATTCAAAAATGTCGCGTCAGTGACAATGTCGCGTTGCAGTGGAATATTGGTTTGGATGCCATCAATCAGCGATTCCGACAACGCAATTTCCATGCGTTTCAACGCTTCCTCTCGTGTTGCTCCATGCGTGATAAATTTGGCAATCATTGAGTCGTAATGTGGCGGGACGGCGTAACCTGAGTATATATGCGAGTCGACACGAACGCCGGGTCCACCAGGTGGATGATAACGAGAAATTAACCCGGGGCTTGGTAGAAACGTAGTTGGGTTTTCTGCGTTGATACGGCATTCAATCGCGTGTCCGTTCAGTTTGATTTGGTCTTGTGTGACTGATAATGGATTGCCGGCAGCGACTGAAATTTGTTCACGGATGATGTCGATCCCAGTCACCATTTCGCTTACAGGATGTTCGACCTGTACACGCGTATTCATCTCGATGAAGTAGAAACTACCGTCTTCATACAAGAATTCAAATGTGCCGGCGCCGACATATCCCATGTTCTTACATGCCGTTACACAGGCTTCAAGAACCTGAGCGCGCGCTTCAGGGTCAACTCCTGGTGCTGGAGCTTCTTCCAATACCTTTTGATGTCGGCGTTGAAGTGAGCAATCACGATCGTAAAGATGGATCGCATTACCATGCTTATCAGCTAATACTTGAACTTCAACATGGCGCGGTTTTTCGAGAAATTTTTCGAGATAGACAGTTGCGTCTCCGAAGGCTGCTTTTGCCTCGGACTGCGTGATTTGGATCGAACTCAATAGGTTGGATTCGGTATGAACGACTCGCATACCGCGGCCACCACCGCCTGCGGCTGCTTTTACAATGACTGGGAATCCAATTTCATTTGCGATTTTGAGATTTTTCGCATCATCATCACCGAGCGGTCCGTTTGAACCAGGCACTGTGGGCACATTCGCTGCTTGCATCGCTTCAATCGCTGCAACTTTATTTCCCATCAATCGGATGGTTGCCGCGGATGGACCGATGAAGGTGAAGCCTGACTGTTCAACGCGTTCCGCAAAATCGGCATTTTCAGCCAAAAATCCATAACCGGGGTGGATTGCTTGTGCGTCAGTGACCTCGGCAGCCGCGATGATTGCGGGGACGTTTAGGTAGCTTTGATTTGATGGATTTGGGCCGATGCATACGGTTTCGTCTGCGAGCTTGACGTGCTTTAAGTCTCTATCGCATACCGAGTGCACAGCGACTGTGCGAATACCGAGCTGGCGGCACGCCCTTAAAATGCGGAGTGCAATTTCTCCGCGGTTAGCGATGACGATTTTTTCAAACATGGAATTATCCAATCACGACCAGTGGCTGGTCGAACTCGACGGCATCACCGTCATCAACAAGAATCGCTAAGACCTTCCCAGATGCATCGGCTTCGATTTGATTCATCATCTTCATCGCTTCAACAATGCACAGTGTATCGCCTTGTTTGACTTCGCTGCCGACTTCGATAAAAGCGGCTGCATCCGGTGATGGTGAGCGATAGAAGGTGCCAACCATCGGCGATTTGACCTGGTGCCCGGCCGGAGCCTTGACTCCAGATGACTCATCAGCAATTGGCTGAGGAGCGGCTTGTGGCGCAGCGATCGCCTGAGGAGCAGCCATCTGCGGCGTTTGAACCACGACTTGATTGGTGCTGCCGCGGGTGATGCGGACGCTTTCTTCACCTTCTGAAATTTCAATCTCAGCGACGTCTGTGTCGTGTAGGAGTTCGATCAGTTTCTTGATCTTACGAATATCCATAATCCAATTTTAGCCTTTTAAATGTTGATTCAGTGTTTCTAGGGCAAACGTGTACCCCTGCATTCCGCAGCCCGCAATGACTGCGAGCGCGATATCAGAAAAATACGAATGGTGACGAAAAGCCTCGCGTGCATGGACGTTCGAAATATGCACTTCAATGAAGGGGGCGGTTACGGCACTAAGTGCATCACGAATAGCGACACTTGTATGCGTCCATGCGCCAGGATTGATGACAATCCCGTCGACCGGCTGGTCCATTAATTGGTGGATGCGATCAATCATCGCGCCTTCATGATTACTCTGGTAGAACTCGAGGTGCATGCCTGTTGGCGCGCTCGCTATGAGTTCATTTTCGAGGTCTTGCAGGGTGGTCGAGCCGTAGACATCGGGCTCTCGTTGTCCGAGCAAATTCAGATTTGGACCGTTGAGCACCAGTATCTTGGTCATAAAATCACCGCAAATTCGTGAAACTTGCGGCTATTTTGCGCGATTTAACGTGAAAATGACAGTTCTGTTTGTTGTGGCGGGTAGCAAAACCCAATATCCGCACAGCCTTGATAGGTTAAAACCATGACATCGGGTGCGTTAGAGACCGTCATGCGCAGACGCTTTTTGTGAATCGGCGTTGGTCCAAGAAGCGGATCGTCATACATTTCAGATGCAGATCGCGTTGTTTCTAAGATATCGCCTGCATCGTTTTGAACGATTGTACGTTCATCGTATAGGTATGTGCCTTCTGCAATTGTGATTTCGATAATGTCAGCTTGTGGTTGCGAGACAACAAATGCTTGTTCTGGTGGCAAAAGGTCTGGAGCGCCAAAACTTGAACCAAACGATCCTTGCGCTTCAGCAAGCACAGATCCGAAAAAACAGGTTGCTACAATAAAACTTGAGATAACGCGTTGCACTGGTTTCCTCCCGTTGTCATATTGCACGATGATACTCCTTGTTCATTTGTTAGAGAAACGGATTAAGCATGCTCGGATCTTTGAAACACCGCCTGGCCAATCTTGGTGGCCAATCGACATGGATCGCTGCTGGGGCGGGTGCCTTTGTATTGTATTTGCTCGGGGCGGTTTTGTTAGGGATTCACTGGAGTCAGCCACCAGAGCAGCGTGGTGTTGAGGCTATCTTGACGACGACTGCGCCTGCTGATCAGAAACTGACGATAGGGAACGCAACGGTTGGTTCGTTGATTTTTATTACTGAGACCTTGCTTGATAAGCCCGGTGGATATTTATCCAATGACGTCACGCCACCCGGACTCTGGTTAGACAATATGCCGAATTGGGAGTTTGGAGCCCTGGTGCAAGCCCGTGATTTAGCGCGAGCTTTACGAAAAGACTTGTCACGCAGTCAGTCCCAGTCGACTGAGGATTCAGACTTGGTGGTGGCCGAACCTGCGTTGAACTACGACAGTAATAAATGGTTTCCGTCCGCTGAGTCGAGTTACCGTAAGGCGACAAAGTCCCTCAAGTCATATCAGATTCGTCTGGCCACGCCAGGTGAAAACGCTCAGCTTTATGCTCGCGCTGATAACTTGCGGAATTATTTGGCTGATGTTGAGACGCGCCTTGGCTCTCTGAGCCAAAGGCTCTCTGCAAGTGTCGGGCAGGCTCGATTTAATACTGATTTAGCGGGTGATCCGGCCGCAAATCAGTCGACGCTTGATGTGTCAGAGCGTGTCGTTAAAACGCCATGGCTAGAAATTGACGATGTTTTTTTTGAAGCGCGTGGGTCGGCTTGGGCACTTCTGCATATTTTGCGCGCGATTGAAAAAGATTTCGGTTCGGTTCTTGAGAACAAGAATGCGCGTGTATCGTTAAAGCAAGTGATTCGGGAACTTGAGGCTACTCAACAAACCGTCTGGTCGCCAATGATTTTGAACGGGTCTGGATTTGGTATTTTTGCCAACCATTCCTTGGTCATGGCAAGTTACATCTCAAGAGCGCACGCAGCCATCTCTGATCTGCGTGCACTATTGGCACAAGGCTAATTATTTCTTTGCCGCTTCAACTGATGCAATTACTGCATCACGAGCTGCATCGGATCCGCGCCAGCCATCGACCTTGACCCACTTGCCTGCTTCAAGGTCTTTGTAGTTCTCAAAGAAATGTGCGATCTGGTCAAGAAGTAACGAGCCCAAGTCTTGTGGCTCTTTTACATCCTTATAGAGCGTGGTCAATTTATCGTGTGGTACTGCCAGAACTTTTGAGTCGCGACCTGCTTCATCACTCATATCCAAGATGCCGATTGGACGCGCACGAATGATTGAACCTGGTTGAACTGGGTATGGAGTAACCACTAAGACATCGAGAGGATCGCCGTCATCCGCTAGAGTATTTGGCACATAGCCGTAGTTCGCTGGATAGAACATTGGAGTCGCCATGAAACGGTCTACGAATACGGCATCGTATTCTTTTTCGATTTCATACTTAATTGGCGTTGAGTTCGCCGGGATTTCAATTGCGACATAAATGTCGTTTGGAATGTCCTTTCCCGCAGGAATGTCATTGAAGCTCATAAGGTCCTCAGATGGTTAGTAGATAAATAAGTGCACTTTCAAACGGCAAGTGTCCGGTGCTTTAGCCTCTATTTCAACCGATACGCGCATCGATCGCTATCGTGAAATGGTACAAGGTCGCTAATTGCTGTTTGCAGCGCGCAATGACACTATGAATTATCCGAGTAAGAGAGAGCGAACTTTGAAAATCCATATTCTTGGGATCTGCGGCACCTTTATGGGTGGGCTTGCCCAACTGTGTCGTCAAAAAGGTTGGGATGTCACGGGGTCGGATCAGCACGTGTATCCACCGATGTCAGATCAACTTCGTCAAGCTGGCATTACTTTGCATGAAGGCTTCGATTCGGCGGTCCTCACCGATGATCTCGACTTAGTCGTAATCGGTAACGCGATGTCTCGTGGTAATCCTGTCGTAGAGGCTGTTTTAGATCGGAAAATTCCATTTGTTTCGGGCCCTGAGCTCTTGGGACGCTTGACTGCCGATATGACGGTGCTCGCAGTTTCTGGAACTCACGGCAAGACAACAACGACCAGCATGCTTGCTTGGATTTTGGAGTCTCAGGGTATGAACCCTGGATTCTTAGTCGGCGGTGTTCCACAAAACTTCGGCGTATCGGCGCGTTTGGGTGGAGGTCAGTTTTTTGTCGTTGAGGCAGACGAATACGACACTGCATTCTTCGATAAGCGGTCAAAATTTGTTCATTATCATCCCGATGTGTTTGGAATTAACAATTTAGAGTTCGACCATGCGGATATCTTTTCTGACTTGGCTGCGATTGAAACTCAATTTCATCATGCGATCCGCCGAGTGCCTTCGTCGGGTTTTGTAGTCAGCCGAATTGGTGTCGAAGCGATCGAGCGTGTTTTAGCCCGGGGTTGTTGGTCTCAAAAGATAGCCATTGGGCAAGGCTCAGCTTTGGAGTTTCGTGCAAATAATGATGCGTTGATCAGTGATGCGCTGAGCCAGAGTATTCACTGGACGATGCGCGGAGCTCACAATGCGCAGAATGCCGAGCTTGCCGTGGCGATGGCTCATGCTGTTAATGTGCCAACGGATCGAGCTTTCAGTTCTCTCGCATCTTTTGAAGGGGTTGCTCGTCGACTGAATTTGTTATTCGAAACCGACAATCTAAAGATTTGGGATGACTTCGCGCACCATCCAACTGCGATCGAATCAACGCTCGATGCGCTTAGCGAAACTGTTCCCACTCAAGGGCCATTGATTGCCGTGATCGAATTACGCTCGAATACGATGAAGGCTGGAGTTCACGGAGCGGCACTGGCCAATTCAACAACCAGTGCAGACCAAGTGATTTGGGTGTTACCGCCTGATGTAGCGTGGGATTTTTCTGTCCTTGATCGTGGCGATGAATCGTCGCGTGTCGTGCGAGACGTCTTGAGCGTTGAAGATGAATTAGCAGAACAGCAATCAGGACAGATTGTCTTTATGTCCAATGGTGGATTTTCAGGCATACAAGATCGGATTGTTGAGCGCTTACGGGCGCGTTGAAAAATTCTCAATCAACCTCACTGTACACATCATGATATTCGAATCCATTCGGCCAGAGGTTGCTGTGACCAAACCGCTATTCCCACTACCCCTGGTGTTATTTCCGGGCGGTCGTTTACCGCTTCAAATTTTTGAGGCGCGTTACTTGGATATGGTCGGTGCGTGCATGCGCGAAGGTGGTAATTTTGTCGTTACCATGTCCCGTGCTGAAGGATTTGCTGATTTGGGATGCGAAGTATCAATCCGTGATTTTGATCAATTGAGCAACGGATTGCTTGGTATTTTGGCCGTTGGGGAACGTAAGCAGCAATTATTTAATCCTCGTCAGCGCGAAGACGGTTTGTGGCTTGCTGATGCGGCAGACCTCCCGATGGAGTCATCGGTTGAGATTCCGGTTGATCATTTAGGTTTGGTTGAGTTGTTGAAGAGCTTGCAAGTTCATCCAGCAGTGCGGGGTCTTTACAGCGAAATTGACTACACTGATGCAACTGAGGTCGGCGCTCGACTCACGGAGCTGTTGCCACTCGATAACGAAGTTAAACAGTCTTTCTTTGAAATTAGTGACCCGCTAGTTCGGCTTGTTGAATTAGAAGCTGAAGTAACAAAACTCCAAATTCGAGGTCGTGACGCCTGATTTCTCATGGCATCCCACTGTATAATCTGCTGGACACAGTGGGGTAAGCATGAATTATCAAACGATGGCTGAGAATGCCAAAGCAGTGCGAACAACAATAGCGACTGCATCAACGAATACCAAAAATGCCGCGCTTTTGGCGATACGCGACGCGATGGCAGCGTCTCGCCGGGAAATCCTTAAGGCAAATCAAAAAGATGTGAATGCGGGTCGTGCGAACGGGCTTGATAGTGCGTTGCTCGACCGATTGGAACTGAATGATGCGCGGATCGATGCGATGATCGAGGGCGTTGAACAAATAGTCGCCTTGCCCGATCCGGTTGGTGAGGTCTCTCGGATGACACGTCGTCCATCTGGAATTGAAGTTGGATTCATGCGCCAGCCACTGGGTGTTATTGGAATCATCTATGAATCCCGGCCAAATGTGACGATCGATGCGGCAGCACTATGCCTGAAATCAGGTAATGCCTGTGTGCTACGTGGCGGTAGTGAAGCATTCCATTCGAATCAGGCAATTGCGGAGTGTATCTCGGCAGGTCTCAAGGCGGTCGGACTGCCTGAAGCCTGCGTTCAAGTTGCACCAACTGCAGATCGTGACTTTGTTGGGGCGATGATTGGTGGCGACCAGCCGATGTGTGATGTGATCATTCCGCGCGGCGGCAAGGGGTTAATTGAGCGGATCTCAAAAGATGCGCGAGTGCCGGTGATCAAACATTTGGACGGCAATTGCCATGTGTATGTTGACTCTGAGTGCGCGCAAGAGGAAGCACTTCGAATTTTAGAAAATGCGAAGACGCATCGGTATGGCGTCTGTAACGCGGCCGAATCGTTTCTAATTCATGAGGCTGTTGCTGACAGTTTGCTTCCGGCACTTGAGAAGGTACTAAAGCCTTATGATGTTGAGATCCGTGGTTGCGAGCGTGTACGTCGCATCGTGCCATCAGCGAAAGCTGCAACTGAAGAAGATTGGTTTGAGGAATACCTCGGGCCGATAGTCGCGATTAAAGTTGTTTCCTCAGTCGATGAGGCGATTGAACATATCAATACTTTCGGTTCACATCATACCGATGCCATCGTGTCGACGAATTACAAGACTGTCCGTCATTTTATGCGGGCGGTTGATTCATCGTCAGTGATTGCGAATGCATCAACTCGGTTTGCCGATGGCTTTGAGTACGGACTTGGTGCTGAAATTGGTATCTCGACCGATCGTATCCATGCGCGAGGCCCAGTCGGTCTTGAAGGCCTAACGAACCAAAAGTGGATCGTATTTGGAGAAGGGCAGGTGCGCGCTTAGTGCAGGTTCTATTTGGCGGAACCTTTGATCCAGTCCATAACGGTCATGTTGTTATGGCAGAAAGCTTGGCTCGAGCGTTTCCTGGTGCAACCGTTCATGTAATTCCTAACCGCCAGCCGCCGCATCGCGTGAGCCAAGTATCTGCTGAACATCGCTTGTCGATGCTCAGTATGGCGATGGAAGGCATCTCTCAAATCACTGTCAATGCGATCGAACTGGATCGCGATGGACCAAGCTACACCGTCGATACCTTAGGGGCGCTAAGGGAGCGGTTTGGAGCAGAAGAGTCGCTTGTGCTGTGTTTGGGGGCAGATGCCGTTCAGGTCGTGGATCAGTGGCATCAGCCAGAGATGCTTGTGGAGCTAGGTCACCTGTGCATTCTCAATCGCGCGAATCAGTTCATCGAAATTCCTCGCATCTTGGACGCGTATCAGTTGACTGAGAACTTGTCGGATTTTTCAAATAAAGCGTGTGGTTTACTTGCTCGATTAGCTACACCGAATGTTCCTGTTTCATCGACCGAGGTGCGTGGTCTGATTGCGAAACAGGAGCCAGCACTTCCCGTACCACCAAAAATTGCCGACTATATCTGTCGACATCACTTATATCAGGACACTGAATGACTGAAGAAACTGATTTAACGCGACTCATTGTTGATGCGTTAGAAGATTTAAAAGCACTCGATATTCGAATCGTCGATGTCAGAGGTCAGACCTCGGTAACCGACTGGCTGGTGATTGCTAGCGGAACATCGAGTCGGCACGTAAAGTCACTGGCAGATCATGTGGCGCAAGAAATGAAAGTGAAGCACGGTATTCCCACACTTGGCAGTGAAGGAGCCGACGCAGCTGAGTGGGTGTTGGTTGACTTTGATTCGGTCGTTCTTCATGTGATGCAGCCTCCGATTCGCGAATTTTACGATTTAGAACGACTGTGGGATCGTCGCAGCCGTGGTGTGGCTGAGGACAGTGAGCATTAATGGCTGAAGTGCGGCTTTTGGCGGTTGGTCAAAAAATGCCATCGTGGGTTTCCGATGCCTGTGCTGATTACCTGCCTCGGTTTCGTCACCAGTTTAAGCTTCACATAGAAGAAATCCCTGCATCAAAGAAAGAGGGTGCTGAAGCTCAGGCGGAACATAAAAAGAAGCTGCTGGATCGCCTAAAGCAAAATGACTTGTTAGTACTGTTGGATGAGCGTGGACGGTCATATTCTACGCTTGAGCTCGCTGATCAATTAACACAATGGGAACTCTCAGGCCGTTCATTGGTCTTTGCTATAGGGGGTGCTGATGGATGGAGCGAAGACGTGAGGCGGCGAGCAGAATGCCAATGGAGTTTATCAAAGCTCGTATTCCCGCATCCTTTGGCTCGGGTCATTGTTGTAGAACAGTTGTATCGTGCTGATAGTGTCCGACAAGGACATCCATACCACAGGAGTTAGGGTTGGAACTTTCAACCGGTGTTCGTGAAAAGAATCTGATTCAGTCCCGAGTTGCTGTTGCCGCTCTCGGTGGCGGATTTCTTTTATTACTTCTTTTGACGCGGCTCTTTTGGCTTCAGTTGATAGAGACTGAACGATTTCAGACTGCATCTGAAGCTAATCGGCTGCAAACGCTTCCGGTTGGGCCTGCACGCGGGCTTATTGTTGATCGTAACGGAGTCGTATTAGCCGAAAATCGGCCCAACCTTCAGCTCCTATTAGTTCCTGAAGAGGTGCCCGATTTAGACCAGATGATCGCTGAAGTTCGGCAGCGTATTGAATTCACAGACAGTGATGCAGAACGTTTTGCAAAGAACTTAAAAACGCGTCGTAGGCCTCGAGATCCAGTTGTTGTCAAAGACGAATTATCAGAATCGGATGCAGCTCGTATTGCCGTTGATTTATTTCGGTTTCCAGGGCTTCAAATTGAAGCGCGTCCGACACGCTTTTACCCCTACGGTGGTTTGACCGCTCACAGTCTTGGATATGTTGGACGATTATCTTTAGACGAGTTGAAAAGTATCGAAGAAAGTCGTTATGCAGGTACAGAAACTATTGGAAAACTTGGTGTTGAGAAAGCGTATGAAGATGCGCTTCTGGGTCAGGTTGGAGTAGAACGGGTTGAGACCAGTGCCCGAGGCCAGATCATGCGATCGGTTGATCGCAAGGATCCGATACCTGGTGCGGATATTCCGTTACACATTGATATAGGCCTAACGGCCAAGCTCTACGATGTTTTGGGTGATAACCGCGGTGCAATTGTCGCGATTGATCCAAAAAATGGTGGGATTTTAGGGCTTGCGAGTGCACCGACTTATGATGCGAATTCATTTATCGGTGGAATCGGTCAGGCTGAATACAAGGCACTCCAGGTCGATCGCGACACGCCGCTATTCAATCGCGCGTTACGCGGACAATATCCACCTGGATCAACGATCAAACCAATGCTTGGGTTGGTTGGATTGCATTACGGTGCAGTCAGCTGGAAAACAGAAATCTCTGACCGCGGTTTTTTTCAACTGTCAGGGAATGATCACAAATATCGCGATTGGAAGAAGTGGGGTCACGGTCGCGTCAACATGGATAAGGCTGTCATTGAATCCTGTGATACCTACTTTTACGAAATGGCTGTTCGGCTTGGTATCGATCAGATGTCAGAAGGTATGCAACATTTCGGCTTTGGGCGCCGGCAAGGCCGTGATATCCAAGGAGATCTCCCTGGTATTCTTCCCAGTAGAGAATGGAAGCGTGCTGCAAGAAATCAGCCTTGGTACTTGGGTGAGACTGTCATTTCTGGGATTGGCCAGGGTTTTTGGGTAACAACTCCGCTGCAATTAGCAGCAGCAACCACCGCGATGGCTCGTCGAGGTAATTTTATCGAGCCTCATTTTTCAG
Source organism: Gammaproteobacteria bacterium LSUCC0096 (assembly GCA_008087055.1). Classification (GTDB taxonomy): domain Bacteria; phylum Pseudomonadota; class Gammaproteobacteria; order Pseudomonadales; family Litorivicinaceae; genus HIMB30. Next base: position 368,214 of record VIEA01000002.1, read on the forward strand.
TACTTGAAGATGTTGATGCGGGTGCTCCCGTGCCGCTAGGCGAATCGATGGATTGGGAACGCATGATTGATGCGATGGAAGATGTGCTTCATGGCGAGCGAGGGACGGCGCGTGGTGCCGCCCGTGGTCTGAATTATCGGATCGCAGGCAAAACCGGGACAGCGCAGGTCGTGAGTATTGGACAGGAAGATGAATATGATGCGAATGAACTTGAGGAGCGGTTGCGGGACCATGCGTTGTTTGTCGGCTTTGCCCCCGCCGACTCTCCAAGTATTGTCGTCGCTCTGATTATCGAAAACGGTGGATCGGGGGGCTCAACTGCCGGCCCCGTCGCGCGGAAGATATTCGATTATTGGTTACTTGACCGCAATGAGGGCTCGAGGCCCCCAGATACGAACTATGTAACTAAAATAAACCAACGCGTTCTCGAGCCAAAGCATGCTGACAGCAACTGAAACAGGTCATATTGAATCGTTCAGACCCAAGCGTTTTGCACAACGTTATGGTGTTGATCCATTACTCACGCTGTTTGTTTTAGTGACGGCGCTTTATGGTCTGATCATATTGTATTCTGCATCAGGACAGAGCTTATCGATGGTGATTCGTCAGGGTGCGCATGTCGTTGTCGGGCTTGGGGTGATGGCGCTTTTATCGCAGATACGGCGTGATGTCATCATCCATATCACACCATTTGTGTTTATGTTTGCAGCGCTTCTGTTAATTGCAGTTTTATTGTTTGGAGTCGGTGCGAAAGGTGCGCAGCGTTGGCTCGCCCTGCCGGGACTTCCTCGCTTTCAGCCATCAGAACTGATGAAGTTAGCACTTCCTGCGATGGTCGCGTGGTGGCTAACGCGACATAAGCTCCCTCCATCGATGTCGCAGTTAGCGATCGCGGCGGTCTTGATCGTTGTTCCTGTTGCTTTAATTGCGAAACAACCTGATTTGGGAACCAGTATTATCATTGCGGGCTCAGGGTTTTTCGTCATATTTTTGGCTGGGATTTCTTGGCGTTTGTTGGCTGTGCTTGGCGGGCTCGGAGTCGCCGCTCTACCTGTACTGTGGATGGTCATGCATGACTATCAACGGACTCGCGTGATGACCTTATTAGATCCTCAGAGTGATCCGTTAGGCGCTGGATGGAATACGATTCAAGCCATGACAGCACTTGGATCAGGCGGGATGTTTGGCAAAGGGTATGCTGAAGGAACGCAGGCACAATTGAAGTTTCTCCCTGAATCTCATACAGACTTTATCGTTGCCGTCCTGGGTGAGGAGATGGGATTTTTCGGCATCAGTGTCTTGCTCATTCTATATGCACTGATACTTGGTCGCTGTTTGGTACTAACCATGCGCGCACAAGGTAATTTTGGCAGACTGTTATCAGGTTCAATTACGCTGACTTTTTTCGTCTACGTATTCGTGAATGTGGGAATGGTTAGTGGAGTTTTACCTGTGGTGGGTGTGCCTTTGCCATTAATTAGTTATGGTGGGACATCGATTGTTTCGTTGTTGATTGGATTTGGTTTGATTATGTCCATGCAGCGGACTAAACGGGTACTTTCAGGGGAGTCATAATGCGCATATTTCCAGCAATTGCGGTGGTTGTTAGTCTGTGTGGGATGCATATTCCGATAGCCTTGGCGAACTATTCTGAACGGCCAGAAGTTCAAGCGATGGCTGATCGTTTGGCAGCCAAAGGACTTGATCGAAATGAAGTTTTGAAAGTGATGTCAGAAGCCAAGCGTTTGGATTCTGTGATTAACGCGATGAACCGCCCTGCTGAGAAGAAAGAATGGAAGGATTATCGACCAATCTTTATGAAAAGTGCGCGAGTCAAAGCGGCTGCGAGTTTTTATCAAACACATCAGAATACGTTAGAGCGCGCTGAAGCGGAGCTTGGTGTCCCAGTTGAAGTGATTTTGGCCATTATTGGAGTCGAGACCTACTATGGGAAGAATAAGGGGAGTTTCAGAGCCCTGGATGCGTTGGCGACCCTCGGTCTTGATTACCCGAAGCGCGCTAAATTTTTCTTAGGAGAGCTTGAGTCTCTCTTCCTGCTCGGCAAAGAAGAAAATTTGCGAGCGACTGAATTGAAAGGCTCCTATGCAGGCGCTATGGGTTATGGTCAGTTTATTCCGTCAAGCTATCTCGCCTACGCGGTCGACTTCGACAACGATGGACATCGTGACTTAATTAATAATCCCGTTGATGCGATTGGTTCGGTAGCGAACTATCTTGCAAAGCATGGATGGGACATGAGTTATGGAATCGCAAGTCCGGTATCCAATGCCAAAGCACAGGTTGAACGGATGGAGTCGCGTATTGACGTGAAAGACACCGGGGCGGAATTGGCATCAAAAGGTGTCAATGGAATACCAGACGCATGGTCGTCTTTGCCACTTGATGTGCTTGGATTGTATGGGGCGAAGGGAGAAGAATACTGGGTGGTGACCAAAAACTTTTACGTCATTACCCGCTACAACCGCTCCCCTCTGTATGCGATGGCAGTTACGCAGTTGTCTGAAGAAATTGCGAAGGAACTTGGCTTGTGATTCGAAGCGCGCTCGTCTTGGCTTTGCTCTGTCTCGGAGGGTGTTCATCTGTCCAACAATGGATAGGTGTTGCAGAGCCTGATAACGAAGCATCAGTTGTTGACGAAGTTCCCGATGGTCCGCCGTTGATTGCTTCTGTTGATGTGGATTCATTACCAGAGCCCGAAGCCAAGCCGGAACCACTGTCACAATATGGAAACCCTGAAACCTATGAAGTTGATGGTGTGACTTACACAATCGCACCGGTTGGTCCTGGTTTCTCTGAGATCGGAACAGCCAGCTGGTATGGTCGCAAATTTCATGGGCAACTGACCTCGTCGGGTGAGCCTTTTGACATGTTCCAGTTCACGGCGGCTCACAAGACCATGCCGATTCCAGCATGGATTCGCGTGACTAATTTAGAAAATAACCAGTCCTTGGTTGTGCGTGTAAATGACCGGGGTCCATTCAAAGAGAATCGCGTACTGGATTTATCTTGGGCAGCTGCCAAGCGACTTGGCTTCTCTGACAAAGGGACTGCGCAAGTGAGCTATGAAGTGCTGACTGTGCCGACCTCTGATGCGGCCTTAATTGCCAATCCTTTAGCGAAGCCTGCGCAAGCCATTTTTCAGGTCACAGCCGTCTCGACAGAAATCCAGGCGCAGAAAGTTGCCGATCAAATTCGGGAAGCAATATCGAAAGATCTCGCGACTGTTCGAATCGAATCAAATGGTGCCGGTCTATTTCGGGTACAGGTTCTGCCACAAACAGATTTAAGTGTTGAACGCGAAATTTATGAGCAGTTGGTGGCCCTTGGATGGTCCCCGCAGCGATTAATCGCAAAATAATTGAGTGAAGCAAGGAGAGTAGAGTGCGTCTATTTTGGATCGCCCTGACATGTATGTTCAGTTTGACCGCTGGAGCCAATGTGCCGCTGACAGAGGCGCTTGGTAATGGACCACCTATTCCTGCAGCGCCGAAGTTGCAAGCATCTGGATATTTGTTGATCGATGCCACAAACGGAGAAGTCTTAGTTGAACACAATGCCGACCAACCGTTACCTCCTGCATCCCTGACAAAGATGATGACTGCGTATATCGCTGAGCGAGAAATTGCTGAAGGGCGCGCGAGTTTCGACGATAAAGTCCCTGTCAGCGTGAAAGCATGGAAAACCGGCGGTTCAAGGATGTTCATTCGTGAAGGAACGGAAGTGCGCCTTGAGGATTTGTTACGTGGGATCATTATTCAGTCAGGCAATGACGCAAGCGTTGCTGTTGCTGAATATATCGCCGGCTCTGAAGATGTGTTTGCCGATGTCATGAATCAAACAGCGGCAAGTCTTGGTATGACGAATACCCAATTCAAAAACTCCACAGGACTCCCCCAAGAAGGGCACTACACCACGGCCAAAGATCTTGGAATATTAGCGACCAGAACAATCAGAGATTTCCCAGATACCTATTCGATTTATAGCGAGAAAAACTTCACTTATAACGGAATTAAACAGGCCAACCGGAATAGCCTATTGTTCCGTGACCCAAGTGTTGACGGACTAAAGACCGGGCACACTGAAGAAGCTGGATATTGTTTGGTTGCAAGTGCAGAGCGCGATGGTTTCCGTCTCATTTCTGTTGTGATGGGTACGGCTAGCGAAAAAGCACGTGAGCAGGAAACAACTAAACTCATGCAATACGGTTTCCGTTACTTCAGTGGCCAGACCGTGTTTGAAGCCGGTCAGGCGTTGCCTGAGAGTTCGCGGAAAGTGTGGTTTGGTGAAGCGGAGGCTGTGGAGCTTGCCCCGACGGAGTCGCTTTACGTCACATTGCCACTTGGTCGTGAGTCAGCGATCCAGGCAACGCTTGATGCTCCAGAGACATTGGATGCACCACTTGAAGCAGGCACTGTTGTTGGCACCGTTAAAATCATGCTTGGTGAACGAGTACTTGCTGAGTCCCCAGTCGCTGTCGCTCAAGCTGTTCCTGAGGGAGGCTTATTCAAGCGTTTAATGGACTTTGTGTTGAGATTATTTGCGTGACTTGGTGTTGCCTGAATGGCGAGATGATGCCAATCGATAAGGCAGCGATTTCTCCGATGGACCGCGGTTTCTTGTTCGGTGATGGCGTATATGAAGTGATGGCGCGAGTCGACGGTCGTATTCGTGCAAAATCACTTCATGAAGCACGGCTACGCTCGAGCCTTGGCGCCATTGGAGTAGATATCTCCGTAACCGATGTATTTTCTGATGTGGATCGGTTGATCGACAAAGCTGGGCTTTTAGATGCCAAAATTTATGTGCAGGTAACGCGCGGGGCAGCACCAGTTCGCGATCATGCATTTCCAGAGCAAACCTCACCGACTGTTTTTCTAACGGTCAGTGAATTTAAGGCTGTGTCACAAAAGCCGGCGAAAGCCATTGTGCGGCCCGATATTCGCTGGCGTAGAAATTCTATTAAATCGGTTTCGCTGCTCGGCAACGTGTTGTTGCTGCAAGAGGCTCGAGAGAATGGCGCGCAAGAGGCTGTTTTGTATCGCGATGACTTCGTCACCGAGGCGTCGACCTCGAATGTATTTGTGATTCGAGGGCAGTCACTCATTACCCCGCCCCTGACTGATTTAATTCTCCCCGGAATTACGCGCCATTTGGTGATTGAAATGGCCTCAAGTGTCGGCTTGAAGGTTATTGAAGAAGCGGTTCGGGTCGACTCGTTGCCTAGTTCTGATGGGGTATTCGTTTCTAGCTCTACGCGTGGTTTGATGCCGATTGTTGAACTTGATCCGGGTGGGCAAATCGGTGATGGACAATTGCCGGATGCTTTTTTGGCACTTCAAGCCGCCTACGATGAGAGGCTTCATCACCATGAGTAACGAGGCGCAACCCGAAAAACCAACAATTGAGTTCCCCTGTTATGGGTACCACGTCTCCGTGGTTGCTGATACACACGACGGATTTGTGACGATTTTGGAAGAAATCGTGACGCGGCATTGTGATGGCTATGATGCAGAAGAGTTGCGAGTGATCGCGAGCAAAAATGGTAAATACCAAAGCTTCCGATTTTCGATTACCGCCGAAAGTGAAGAGCAACTGAAGAGCCTTCACGACGATCTTAAGGCGACCGGTCGCGTTCACATGGTTTTGTGATGACTGATGTCATCATTATTGATCGAGGGCTCGAGCCCTACCAGCACACTCATCGAGCGATGCAAGAACAGGTTGCTCTTTTGAAAGGTGGGGCACGGGCCGAATTGTGGTGTGTGCAACATCCCCAGGTCTTTACGCAAGGCCAGGCTGGCAAGGCCGAACATGTTCTAAATCCGGGAGATATACCAATTGTCCAATCTGATCGTGGTGGGCAGGTGACTTATCACGGTCCAGGGCAAGTCATTCTCTACACCCTCATACCAATGAAACATTTTGCACTTAACGTCAGGGAGCTTGTCAGTCTTCTTGAGAACACGGTGATTGCTTTGTTGGGGTCCTATGGTTTGTCCTCTCAGGCGCGTGCCGATGCGCCGGGTGTTTATGTTGAAGGACGGAAGATTGCGAGTTTAGGACTGAGGATTCGGCACGGTGTGTCCTACCACGGTGTTGCACTGAATGTATCCATGGATCTTGAGCCGTTCTCAAGAATTAATCCCTGTGGCTATGAGGGGCTCCAGGTCACACAACTATCCGACCTCGCGTCAAATGTTGGTGTGACTGACGTCGCCGACCAGCTCAGTCAGAGTTTTCAGATTGAGTTGCTAGATTTAGCGGGACATCGAGTGGCCGGCAAGTCCCAATAAAATGTCTTTAATCATCGACCAAGCAGGTTCTTGAGTCGCACCTTTGATCGTCCTGTCGGCATCATGGCAGAGCGTTAACAGCTTCCTGAGTTGGGTAAGATTTAAGCGATTCACTGCTCCGCGAACCAATCCTTCGCGTGATCGCCAGACCCGTAATGAACCAATGGCTTGATTTGCTGATTCACCCTGATCCATTCGATATCGAATTTGAAGCAGAATATCGAGTTCACGAGAAATCGCCCAAAGCGCGGTCATTGCCTCAACACCCTCGGCTTTCAATAGGTCTGTAATTCGATTCAATCCAGACAAGTCTGATTTCATCGCAAGGTCAACCAAATCATAAACAGTGTGACGTGCACTTTGAGTCAATACATCAAGCACTTGGTCAAGGGATAACGTTGGTCCCTCGATGAGATCAGGCTGAATGAGTTTCAACCTCTCGATGACTTGGCCAGCAGCTAATAAGTTACCTTCGGTATGCATTTGAACGGCGGATTTCGCTTCTGGCTCCATCACAATCTGGTGTGATTGAAGTTCTGCATCGAGCCATTGAGAAAACTGATATGAAGGAACTGCATTGGCTTCAATGATCGTGTTCGACTTCTCAAGTGTCTGATGCCATGTGGTGGACGACTCACCCTTTCCTAGCTTCGGACCACTCACGAGAAGGCGCTTATCCTCGGGTGGATTCTGAATCCATTGATCGATCGCTTCGCGTAACGATTTATCAAGCGTGGTCTTACTGAGTCGGAGCTCAACAAGCGTTCGATCTGCGAATAGGGATAAGGCGTCGAGTTCGCTTAAAAGTCGACTGGCAAGATCAGGTTCTGTCTGGTCAAGGACCAATCGTTCTGTGAAGCCTTGGTCTTTGCCCGTTCTTCTCCATAAGTCCCCAACACGGGTGATGAAAAATGCTTCGTCACCCAACAAAGCAGCAACAGGAGGTAAACCTGTAGTCCATTGGCGGCCATCAAATTCTGAGGCTTTGATGGCCATCGATCAGTTGGCCTTTGATGCGTCTGTTTGCTTGAGCGCTTGCTCGTAGCGAACACGGATGGAAGGTACGATCTGGCGCAGTAAGTCACTTTCAAGACTGCGTTTTAATTGTGCGACTCGCTGGTCCTCTGCGGATGTATCTGCTCCCCCATCCACATAAATCAGTGTTGCACGGACTTTTGTTTCGGGGATCAAAAGAACGAGATCACTCCCAACCAGACTGTAAGTCATTTCAAGTGCGAGCTCAGTTTGATCTCCACCCGATACAGGGCCAAGTACACGGTCAGTAAGAGTTGGAAGGGTCAGTTTCAAAACAGGAACAGAGCCCGACGAGACGACAGTAGCGCCCTGATCTTTGAGCTGGCGCGTGATGTTTTGCACGATCGGAGAGTAGGGGTCTGCTGTTTCAATCCGTAATGATTCTGGAAGCTGTCCCATAGGTGTGCCAGTACCGCGCAGTCTAAAACCGCAGCCGGCGAGAAGCCCTGCCGCAGCAAGTGTTAAAAATGCACGTCGATTCATCATGCTGGTGCCACCACTAAATTAACGAGTTTTTGAGGAACGACGATCGCTTTCTTTTCGACCATCCCTTCAAGGAATTTTGCGACAGCTGGTTCTTCGCGAGCCATCGTCAAAACGGTTTCTTTATCTGCATCGTGGGCCACTTCAATTCGTCCCCTGAGCTTACCATTGACCTGGACCACCAATGTCAGTGTGTTCCGCGTCAACGCATCATCTCTTACTTCGGGCCAACTCACACCGATTAGCGAGTCATCGTGACCGAGGTTCGACCAAAGATATTCAGCGATGTGTGGGGTAATTGGGGATAACAAAACAACAAGCGACTCAATCGCTTCAGAGCGCACACGCCAGTCAGATTCTGTCTGTGGCTCAAATTTCATCACGCTGTTCGTTAGCTCCATAATGGACGCGATTGCTGTGTTGAAATGATAACGACGTCCAATGTCATCAGAGACCTTTGCAATTGTTTCATGCAGTTTGCGGTATACATCGCGCGCGTCATCTGAGAGTGCTTCGAGATCAACGTCGCCAGACGTTGAGTGTTTGCCTTGTTCGATGTGCTCAGTCACGAGTGTATGCACTCGTTTCAAAAAGCGATGGGCTCCAGCGACTCCATCATCAGACCACTCAAGAGATAACTCGGGCGGCGCAGCAAACATCATGAACAATCGAACCGTATCGGCACCGTATTGATCGATGAGCTCTTGTGGATCGACAGTGTTGCCTTTTGACTTGGACATCTTCGATCCATCTTTCAAGACCATGCCCTGAGTGAGGAGCTTCTTAAATGGCTCATCGCTGTCAACAAGGTCTAGATCGCGTAGCACTTTGTGGAAGAAGCGCGCATACAGCAAGTGCAGTATGGCGTGTTCAATACCACCAATATAAAGATCGACGGGAAGCCAATAGTTCGCGTTGTCGTCGAGCATCGCGTCATTTGAAAAAGCACTCGCGAATCGTGCGTAGTACCAGCTCGACTCCATGAACGTATCGAAGGTGTCTGTCTCACGTTTTGCAGGCCGTCCGGTATCAGGGTCGACGGTATCAACAAAATCTGGTCTGCTAGCCAATGGGCTTCCTGAGCCATCCACAACTACATCTTCTGGTAATGTCACAGGAAGATTTTCATCACGGACAGTTTTTAACCCTTCATCGGTATGAATCACGGGGATCGGGCATCCCCAATACCGCTGGCGTCCAACGCCCCAATCGCGGAGGCGATAGTTGGTTGTCACGCGACCGATACCCATGTCGTCGAGTGCGTTGGCCACTGCTTTAAATGCATCCGCAAAGTTCAGGCCATCAAACTGTCCAGAATTGATCGTGACACCCGTTTTTTCACACCATGCTTGCTTGCCAAGATCATATTCAGGATCTTCAGTTACAGGTTTAATGACTGGTTTGATCGGTAAGCCGTATTGCGTCGCAAATTCCCAATCACGTTGATCATGACCAGGGACAGCCATCACGGCACCTGAGCCGTAATCCATCAAGACGAAGTTGGCGATCCAGATTGGAACCTCTTCACCTGTGAATGGATGAATCACATATTCGCCCGTCGCCATGCCTTTTTTCGGTGCTTGAGCAAGATCTGCTTCCGCCACTGACATGTGGGTGCATTCGTCAATGAAAGCAGCGACGTCAGGATTCGCTTCGGCGGCTTTTTTGGCAATTGGATGCTGTGCAGCGACAGCCACATAGGTGATACCCATGATGGTATCTGGACGTGTTGTGTATACCTCAAGGCGCTCATCAGAATTTTTACGTTCAAAACTGAACTCAACACCTTGGCTTCGTCCGATCCAGTTTTTCTGCATCGTTTTGACCTGCTCAGGCCAATCAACTGAATCCAAATCGTCGAGGAGTTCATCGGCATAATCCGTGATACGGATAAACCACTGATCTATTTCGCGCTGCTCTACAAGTGCACCAGACCGCCAGCCGCGACCATCGATCACCTGCTCATTTGCGAGTACGGTTTGATCGACCGGGTCCCAATTGACGCGCGCTTTTTTGCGATATGCGAGCCCTTTCTCAACCATGCGGGTAAAGAGCCATTGCTCCCATCGATAGTAGTCTGGGGTACAGGTTGCCAGTTCACGATCCCAATCGTAACCAAATCCAAGGCGCTTTAATTGCCCACGCATATGGTCGATATTGTCGTAAGTCCAGGCGGCGGGAGGGAGCTGGTTTTTGATTGCCGCATTTTCAGCAGGCATACCGAATGCATCCCAGCCCATTGGCTGTAACACGTTATAACCTTTCATTGTCATAAAGCGGCTGATCACGTCTCCGATGGTGTAGTTTCTGACGTGGCCCATATGCAGTTTGCCCGATGGATACGGAAACATGCAGAGGCAATAGAACTTGGGCTTGGTGGGATCTTCCGTTGTTTTAAACGTTTGCTCTGATTCCCAGTACTGCTGGATTTCCGGTTCAATAACCTGAGGTTGGTAATCGCGCTCCATGAGCTCTAGATAGTCCTTCGGGTGAAAAGGCTAAAGGATAGCGTTTCAGTCACCTGACTGTAAGGCGTTTCGTGAAAAAACTGTCCTATTGGGGTATGAAGGCTTCGTTTCGCCGAGTTAGCGTCAATATCACGATCAATAGAATAATGAGAGGTGCCTCACCAGCCAGTGAATAGGGTGTCACTGTCGTCGCTGGAATCACAGTATGTGACAGGATGCCTCGCTCAAATCTTGGAAGGATGGTTTCAACGTCACCCCGTGCATTGATGAACGCTGTCAAACCATCATTCGTTGCTCGAACCACAGGCTTTCCGAGTTCGCGCGCACGAATCTGAGCGATTTGGAGATGTTGATCGGGTCCGATTGAATCACCAAACCAAGTGTCGTTTGATACGGTCAGTATGACATTTGCGTCATCTGCGATCTCCCGTGCTTGACCTGAATAAGCGATTTCATAACAGATCAAAGGACCAAACTTCAGATGCCCGTGTGTTAGCAGACTCTGTTGTGTCCCTGGGATGATGGCTGACATGGGTAAATCAAAAAACGCAATTAGCCCTCTTAGCAAAGATTCAAGTGGTACGTATTCGCCAAAAGGAACCAGTCGCGTTTTGTCGTATGTCCCTTGGCCTGAACCAAGCGTAATTAATCTGTTGGTATATCGACCTTGGCTTTGACCGAGCACACCCGTAATCAACGTTTGTCCATTAGAGAGAAGCATCAGGTCAAGGTCTGGCAGGGCTGAGTTGACGCGCGATTCGGTCATGGGAAGAGCGGTCTCGGGCCAGATGATGACATTTGCATCCGTTGGAAGTCCGTTTGTGACATGTTGCTCAATGATTCGATCACGAAACTCAGGCTTCCATTTTTCCGATTGGGCGATCACCGGTTGCCAGAGCGCAACACGGGTCGCTTGTGTTGGGTCTTCATGGGGGTGAAATTGCCCGTTCAAGATCGGACCTGTAATCAGGAAAACGCTCGGGATAATCAAAGGAATAAGCCGACGATCCATGAGGCTTACCAAGAACCCTCCCGCGGTTAGCGCAATGACAGCAGAAACACCGAAGACGCCAATCCAAGATAAATAGCCCTCAAATGGCGTTTCGAGCGCACTGTAACCGAATAAAAGCCATGGAAATCCGGTTAGGAACCAACTCCGGAAAGCCTCCATCGTGACCCAGCATGCGGTCAATAAACATACCTTGCCCAGAGTTGTAGACCATCGTTGATGCCAACTTGCATATCCCCAAGACGCAAGACCTGGAAAAATAGCGAGACCTGCTGCAAACACAGTGGTCATTGTGAACGCAAGCGGGATCGAAGCGCCTCCGTGTTCGGTCATACTGACTGAGACCCATGAGACACCAGAGCCGAAGAGTCCGAGTCCGTAAACAAAACCAATTGAAAAGCTAGGGTGCTTGATTGAAAGCCACATCCAGAGGCCTAAGCTTACTAACCCAAGCCACCAAAAATTGAAGGGTGCAAACGCAAGTGTGCCGAGAACTCCAGCACCAAGCGCGATGATGTATTTAGATAGACGCGTCAGACCCATGTGGTCGGACTTCGAGTAAACGGATCCGTCGACTGTCTGCGTTGAGTACAACAAAATCGAGATGGCCAAGCGTTGTGGTCTCGCCGCGTGCGGGCAAATGACCAAAAGCATGTGTCACAAGGCCGCCAATGGTATCGAACTCTTCGTCTGGGAAGGTGGTTCCAAATTCTTCGTTGAAGTCATCGATCTCGGTCATGGCTTTAACCAGACTTGCACCATTCGCCTGATGGCGAATGTTGAGGTCTTCATCGTGGTCGTGCTCGTCTTCGATCTCACCAACAATTTGCTCAAGGACATCCTCAATGGTGACGAGGCCTGCGACGTCTCCATATTCATCGATAACGACAGCCATGTGCGCACGGTTATCTCGAAACTCTTTCAATAATTGGTCCAGCCGTTTACTTTCTGGTACACGTCGAACCGGGCGGGCAACTTCTTTGATCTCAAAGCGTTCGAGATCTTGGCTGATTAGAAATGAAAGAAGATCCTTTGCGAGAAGAATGCCGATCACTTCGCTTGGTTGTTCGCCAAGGACAGGGAAACGCGAGTGCGCTGATTCAATGATTCTGGGCAAAAACTCTTCAGGACGCTCATTAGCTCGGATGGCGATCATTTGCGTTCGGGGAATCATAACCTCTCGAACTTGCATGTCGCTGACAGCGAGAGCGCCTTCGAGAATCGCGAGGGTTTCCTGATTAAATAGCCCGCGCTCTTTTGCATCGCGCAGTTCATCAATCAACTCGGGTTTATTTTCAGCTTCACCAGAGATGACGCTGGCCAAACGATCGAACCAGGATCGTGAATCCTGGTTCTCGGGACTTCGTCCGTCGTTCATGTATCTTTCTGTTCCTGACTCAGATAAGGGTTAGAATAGCCGAGATTCGCAAGAATGCCGATTTCTTTAGCTTCCATTTCGTCAGCATCTTGATCATTTTCATGATCATAGCCCATCAGATGTAGGCACCCATGGATCACCATATGTGCAAAATGGTGTTCGAAGTACTTGGTTTGCTCTTGTGCTTCTTGCTCGACCACGGGAAGACAAATTGCAATATCGCCTAATATGGTTGGGCCGTCGGGAATCTGAATGTCTGCTGGGAATGACAGCACATTGGTTGGGTAATCCTTACCGCGGAAGGTTCTGTTGAGTTCCCGACTCTCGTCTGCATCGACTACTCGAATCGCGAGCTCAGTCGTATCATCCGTTTCAGACGCAAGCACTGTATGGACCCAATTGATGACCTGTTCTGAAGCGATAGGACAATTTCCAGTCGCATCGTCAAACTCAATGATCATCTTGTGCCTTGTCGTAGGCATCAACGATGCGTCCCACCAATGGGTGTCGAACAACATCTTTATAGTTAAAGCGGGTCATTGATATGCCTCGAACAGATTGTAGAACATGGCATGCGTGAGTAAGGCCTGAATCCGACTTTCGAGGCAGGTCGATCTGGCTTGGATCGCCAGTGATGACAGCCGTTGAGCCAAAACCAAGTCGTGTTAGGAACATTTTCATTTGTTCCCGCGTAGTGTTTTGACTTTCATCGAGAATAATAAAACTATGGTTGAGCGTGCGGCCTCGCATATATGCAAGCGGTGCAATCTCAATGACCTGGCGCTCGAGTAGTTTGGTCACTTTGTCAAAACCAAGCATCTCATAAAGCGCATCGTAGAGAGGGCGCAAGTAGGGGTCGATTTTTTGTGCGAGATCTCCCGGCAAGAAACCGAGTCGCTCACCGGCTTCGACCGCAGGTCGAACTAAAATGATCCGTTCAACTTGGTCGCGTCTGAGCGCATCAACAGCGCACGCGACAGCAAGCCATGTTTTACCTGTGCCCGCTGGACCGATACCAAAGTTCACGTCATGAGAACGTATTGCGTCAATGTAGCCGAGCTGATTTTTCCCGCGGGGCTTTATTTTAAGTTTTGGTGTGTCGATGACGATCGAGGCTTGGGCATCTTCTTGATACGTTGATGCTTCCTGTAGGTGCAAATGCACGGTGTCGTCTGTCAGTTCAGAGTCTCTAGTTTCTCGATAGAGCTGATCGAGTAGTCGTGCACATGCTTTGGTGGCATCCACTTCACCTTCAATCTCAAATTGATTACCGCGATTTCGAATGGTGACAGGAAGTCGTGATTCGATCAGTCTCAGATGGGTGTCTTGGCGACCACATAATGAGGCAAGCCGGCGGGCGTCATTGGGCTCGAGTACGAACTGGCGAACGTCCACTACCAAGGAACCTTAGAGGTCATTTGGCCTCGCAGCGAATTGGGGTATGCATCCACAATTTCACATTCGACGAAACGTCCGATGAGATCCCCTTGGACGGAGCGGAAATTCACGACGCGATTGTTTTCAGTGCGGCCAGACAATTCACCAGGATCTTTTTTTGAAGGGCCGGTGACTAAAACAGATTGTCTGGTACCGACCATATCCCGACTGATTTTTTGCGCGTTTTGCGAGATTCTTGCCTGCAATGCTGCTAATCGTGCTTTTTTGGTTCCTTGATCAGTTTCATCATTGAGGTCTGAGGCTGGAGTTCCAGGACGCGCTGAATAGATGAAGCTAAAACTAACGTCAAAACCAACGGTCTCAATCAACTCCATTGTCTTCTCAAAGTCTTTATCAGTTTCACCAGGAAATCCGATAATGAAATCTGAGGACAGACTAATACCTGGTCGAGCCTCCTGGATCTTTCGGATTTTTGCTTTGTACTCAAGTGCAGTATGACCACGTTTCATTGCGGCGAGGATCCTATCCGATCCAGACTGCACCGGTAAATGCAGGTGACTGACGAGTTTTGGAACGTCTCTGAAGCACTCGATCAATGCATCAGAAAATTCAACAGGATGGCTTGTGGTGAAGCGGATTCGCTCGACCTCAGGGATTTCTGAAACGATGCGAATCAAATCTGCGAGATCAGCAGTGTCGCCATCATCGGTTTCACCGCGATATGCATTCACGTTTTGACCCAGAAGATGGATTTCTCGGGCCCCTTGCTCCACGTTAGCGAGCACTTCCTGAAGTACATTATCAAGAGGTCTGCTGATTTCCTCACCGCGGGTATATGGGACGACGCAGAATGTGCAGTATTTGCTGCATCCTTCCATGATGCTGACGAACGCACTTGGACCTTCGAGTTTTGGCTCGGGTAGGCGGTCGAATTTTTCAATTTCGGGAAAACTGATGTCGACCTGTGCTTTTCCGCCGTTACGTCGTGCTTCAAGCATGTCAGGCAGTCGATGTAACGTCTGTGGTCCGAAGACTAGGTCGACAAATGGAGCGCGCTGGCGGATGGCTTCGCCTTCTTGTGAGGCAACGCAACCACCAACCCCAATGATTAAATTTGGATTGGCTTCTTTGAGTGCTTTGTAGCGTCCCAGCTCTGAGAAAACTTTTTCCTGTGCTTTCTCGCGGATAGAGCAAGTATTAATGAGAATGACTTCAGCATCATCGGGAACGTTAGTCACGGTCAATGCGTGACTATCTTTCAGCAGGTCAGCCATGCGGTCCGAATCATATTCGTTCATCTGACACCCATGGGTCTTGATGAAGAGTTTTGCTGTCATCCCATCTCCTTGTTCGTGGGCGCGCGAGTATAGTCCGAAGTGCTTGAAATTGCACGAGTGTTCTTGACGGAACCGGGAAAGATCGACAGACTACGCGCCCCTAAATCGAGGATCATGATGGCTAAAACACCCGACCCCACTTTCCGCGTTCAGTTTGTCAGTCAAGACAAAGTGTTCGAAGTGTTTGCAAAGCAAATCTACTCGAGTGATCTCTACGGTTTCATCGAAGTGGAAGAGTTTGTGTTTGGTGAGCGCAGTGGTCTGTTGGTTGACCCTTCGGAGGAGAAACTCAAAGCTGAATTCCAAGGTGTCAAGCGCAGCTATATTCCGATGCATGCAGTGATTCGCATTGATGAAGTGGAAGATTCAGGACCTGCTCGCATCCGCGATAGCAAAGCAGGTACTGTCACTCCGCTCTCGATGGTACCGCCACCTAGAGCCCCGCGAGACGCGGATTAATCTGTATCTCATCCAATAGAATTCGAGCCGACTCCATCAAACTTGCGTCGTCTTTGGGATCGGTCTCCTTAGCGTCACGTTCTAACTCACTGACACTGGCGATCGTTGGTAATCCAAGACCAGTACGCCTAGCGTTCTCGATATCAAGTAACGCTTGATTATTGTCCTCACGCTCTTTGATCCGCGTTTCGAGATGCAGCGAAATCCCTGTTTCACTACTTAACTCAAGTGCACGCTCTGTTCGCTTTAATAGCGCTTTGAAATTTGGATCAGACGCGATACGCGCTTGGTGTCGGTCGATCAGTTGAGCAACCCGCGCTTGCGGAGTGTCGAGAGGGCGATATCTCAGCGAGCGGATCTGGTCCCACGGCAATGCAGTATCGAGCGCGCTCTCTCCGATTTCTTTTGGATCAAAAGCTGATGGGAATTGAATGTCTGGTATCACTCCCTGGTGCTGGGTTGATTGGCCGGAAATCCGATAAAACTTTGCGATTGTCAGTTTAAGCTGGCCCTCATTGACAGGGAGTAGGGCCTGAACGGTCCCTTTGCCGAATGTTTGCGAGCCAATCACCAGCCCTCGGCCGTAGTCTTGAACCGCGCCTGCAAATATTTCACTTGCTGATGCACTAAGGCGATTCACCAAGACGGCCATGGGTCCTTCCCATGACACGTCTGGGTCACGATCACCACGGACATCTGTTCTACCACCAGCACTTCGGATTTGAACCACGGGACCGCGGGGTATAAATAGGCCGAAAAGCTCGTAGGCCTCTTGTAATGAGCCACCGCCATTATTTCTTAAGTCAACAACGATGCCTTGTACGTCTTGGGTGCGTAGTTCATCGAGTAGTTTTTTAACGTCGCGTGTTGTGCTTCGGTAGTTGGGGTCACCCGCTTGTTTTGCAGTGAAGTCCGAATAAAACGTTGGAATGGTAATGATTCCAACTTTTTCACCATTCGTACCTGCTTCGATGACTTGGCTTTTTGCCGATTGTTCTTCGAGTTGAACTCGGTCACGAATCAGGACAATTTCGCGATGCGGGGCATCATCACTAGCCTGCACCTCAAGGCGTACCTGCGACCCTTTGGGTCCTCGAATTTTTTGAACGACTTCATCAAGACGCCATCCGACAACATCTTCAAAGGGCTCAGTCCCTTGTGCAATACTCAAAATCCGATCAGCAGGTTTGAGTCGACCATCCATCTCAGCAGGGCCACCCGGAATTAAGCTCACGACTTTTGTGAACTCGTCTTCAGATTGAAGGACGGCTCCAATTCCTTGGAGTGAAAGAGACATGTTGATATTGAAAGTCTCACTATCTGCTGGTGGCAGATAGGATGTGTGTGGGTCATATGCACTGGCATATGCATTGATGACGCCTGCAAAAATATCATCAGGGCGCGTTTGTTCGATACGGTTTTTTTGGCTGTTATAGCGTCGAATAAGCGCTTTATAGGTTTCGTCTTCAGTACGGTCAGCGAGCAATAAACCGATTGCTTGGTTTTCTAATTGCTTGCGCCATAAGTCTTTTAATGAGGTGAGGTCGGTAACCCAAGGGGTCTCTTCATCTCGGATGCGAAGTTCTTCTTGATCTGATAAATCGATCGAACCAACCCCTTGATTCAGGATGTCGAGCCAATAGTCGAGACGCGCTTCAGATCGAGTCAATGAGAGGCCATAGAGCTGATAGACGGTGCTCAGACTGCCGCGCTCAATTTGGTCAGGTAGTCGATCAATATCGGCTTGCCGGATATCGTCTTGCGTGAGCAAAGAACGCGACGGATCGATAGCTTTCAAAATCAACTGTCCCACCATGGGCTTCCGTTCTGCAAACAAAACGTCTGACGCCAGGTGTCTCCGTTCGAGTTCACGGGTAATAACTTGCGCGAGGATACTGTCTTCTTGAGTTGGCTCTATCGATAGTGCATAGGTGCTTCCGATCCACACGAATGTGGACGATAACAAGAGCACTCTAATCGCTATTTTGCGCAACAAACTTCTTACTGACACCTTGCGTCTAACCCTATTGAACCTTAATTATCCTGTTATGCTTCCACACACCTTAGAACGCAACCCTCGGAGAGACAACTTGGATTTACATATGGTGTCATCTTTTATCGGTCGATTGACCGATTTTCTTGATCAATCTCCGACACCTTGGCATGCCGTCGCCAATAGTTCTGAGCTCCTTGAGCGTGCAGGTTTTGTCCGACTTGATGAGCGCTCTGCTTGGGCGCTTGAGGCAGGAGCATCATATTTTGTTGTGCGATCTGATGGTGCGCTCGTGGCTTGGCGTCAGCCAACTGATGTTGTGGGATGGACTATCTTTGGCGCACACACAGACAGCCCAAATTTGCGGGTACGCCCAGAGCCGATGATCAAAAAACAGGGCTATTTTCAGTTAGGGCTCGAGGTCTATGGTGGTGTTTTGTTATCGACTTGGTTCGATCGGGATCTCTCGCTCGCTGGTCGTGTGGCTATTGCGAATGAGGGGGCCGTACTTTCTGAATTGGTTGATTTCAAACGCGCGGTCGGAATGATCCCCAATCTCGCGATTCACCTCGATCGCGATGCGAATGGTGGTCGCAAGATCAATCCACACGATGAATTACCAATGATTTTATCTCGCGCCGAACAAGATGCCGATTTGAATTTCAGAGACTTATTAGCGAGAGAAATGGAACGATCGCCCGAAGAGATTTCTGCATTTGAGATGTGTGCTTACCCAGTCGAAGGCGCTCAAGTGATTGGTCTTGAGGGTGAGTTTTTAGCAAGTGCGCGTCTCGATAATTTGTTGAGTTGCTTTATTGTTACTGAAGCATTGATCCAAAATGAGGGCGCTGAGGGCACGATGATCGTTTTGAACGATCATGAAGAGATTGGTAGCGTCTCAACGAGTGGCGCCGATGGTCCATTTTTGGAGTCGATTTTACGTCGAGCGACGATCGATGCAGATTTCGAACGAGTTCGCGTAAATAGCCTCATGATCTCGATTGATAATGCGCATGGTGTGCATCCAAATTATGCGTCAAAGCATGATGAGGGGCATCGCCCGCTTCTGAATGAGGGTCCTGTTGTAAAGGTCAATGCCAACCACCGATACGCGACCACAGCGATTACGCAAGGAATTATTGAGCAGGCGGCTGAGCGAGCCGATGTTCCGTTACAATACTTTTCAAGTAGAGCCGATCTCGGTTGTGGAAGCACAATCGGACCACTGACAGCTGGACGTCTGGGTATCGATACGATTGATCTAGGATGTGCTCAATTTGCTATGCATTCAGCGAGGGAAACTTGTGGAACTAAGGATCCCGAACTGATGTTGAAGCTTCTGACACAGTTAACACAGCGAGATCTAATCTAATGTCATTGATGCCATCCGATCACCCTAAGGTCCCCAGCCCAAAAATTGGTGTACTTTTAATCAATCTAGGAACACCAGATGCTCTCGATTATTGGTCAATGCGTCGATACCTGGGTGAGTTTTTAAGTGACAAACGAGTGGTCGAGTTGCCGCAGATTTTATGGCAGTTGATTCTACAGGGCCCGATCTTAACCTTTCGACCTAAGAAATCGGCAGCGGCATATCGGGAGATTTGGAATAACGAGTTAGATGAGTCTCCGCTCCGAACAATCACTCGGGAGCAGACTGAGAAATTACAAGACCGATTTGGTAATGCGGTGCGCGTTGAGTTTGCGATGCGCTATGGGAATCCATCGATTCCTTCATTAATGAATCAGATGTTTGATGATGGATGTTGGAAAATTTTGTGCGTTCCTTTGTATCCGCAATATGCATCGAGTACGACTGGATCTGTTGTCGACAAGATTGGCGATACATTGAAAGCGATGCGATGGCAGCCGACCATCAGGGTTGCACCGCCTTTTTATGATGACCCTGAATATATTCGGATTCTTGCCAAATCGGTGCAGAAGCAAATTGATGCACTTGATGAGAAACCAGAGATGCTGGTCGCGAGCTTTCATGGAGTTCCAAAAGAGTACTTGTTAAAAGGGGACCCGTATCACTGCCAATGTCAGAAGACTGGGCGTCTTTTGAGAGAAGCGCTTGGTTGGCCAGAAGAACAATTCAAAGTCGCGTTCCAATCGCGGTTTGGACCGAAGGAATGGTTAAAACCTTACGCCGACGAATTAATCGAAGAGCTTGGTCAACAGGGCGTCAAACGGGTTGCCGTTGTGAGTCCGGCGTTCATTTCAGATTGCGTTGAAACTCTTGAGGAAATCGCAATTGGTTTGAATGAAACGTTTCAAGAAGCCGGTGGCGATCAATTGATTGCTCTTGATTGTTTAAACGCTTCTGAAGAAGGGATGGAAGTTATTGAGTATTTAGCGCGTCGAGAACTCAAGGGATGGCTTGATTGACCCATCCTACTGCTTCTGATTTCTGGGAGGCTTTGAGAGATTCAGCACCTGTTATGTTTGGCTATATCCCTCTTGGGATGGCCTTCGGAGTACTGTTTCAAAGTCTTGGATATCACTGGCTATTCGCACCCTTGGCGGGTGTGATTATTTATGCGGGCTCAGCACAATTTATGTCAGTGGGCTTGTTGGCGACTGGGGTGTCATACACTGAGGCCTTTATAGCGACACTTCTCCTAAATTCTCGCCATGTGTTCTACGGGCTCTCTGTATTGAATCGTTATCCAAAGCAAGGATTAGCGCGTTGGTACCTCATTTTTGGCCTGACTGATGAAACATATTCATTGATTACAGCAAAGCCACCTGAGTTTTCAAAAAACTCGAGATACTTCGTTTACCTCACCGGACTCAATCATTCATATTGGGTTATTGGGTGTGGGCTAGGTGCGAGTCTGCAGTCATTTTTTGCGTTCGATTCTCGTGGTTTCGAGTTCGCTTTAGTTGCCCTGTTCCTCGTCCTGTTGATTGAGCAGGTCCGTACAATGAAAGAGCGTTGGGTCATCGTATTCGCAGTGTGTGCATCGATCCTCGCATACGTTCTTATACCCAACCAATTCCTTTTGGCGGCGATCGGTTTGTGTCTAATCGTTGTCATTGTCGGTGCGCGCCGAGGAGAAGTGGATGGATAATGTTTACTTACTTGGGATCTTCGCTGCGATGTCGGCTGCCACTATGTTAACTCGATCGCTCCCATTCGTTGCGCTTGCCAAGGTGAAAAATCATTCCGCGTTGGATCAGTTTGGACGGCTGCTACCGCCGATGATCATGGTGGTTTTGGTGTGCTTTGGACTGGTGAGTCTGGAGATCGAGTCCATTGATCGAGGAGGATTATCAGCGCTGTCTTTTGTTGTGGTGATTGTGCTGCATGCTTATTTCAGAAATCCCCTGCTCAGTATTCTAGTCGGAACAGGGGTATATGTGATTGGGATCCAGGGCTTTGGGCTTTAGGTCAATCTGACTGCTTGGTGTCTTTTGCGTGTTCCTCGACTTCTTCCCACAATAGCAAGTCTTTGAGCAGTTGTTGACGAGAGACGTCATGATCGGCACATGCCTCTAGGATTGCTTTCCGAATGGCTTCGATTTGGTCGCTGTAGATATGATTCTTATGGTCAGTCATTACGGGAATTCCATGGTGGTGAAGTTATTCAACCGCGGATAATGCGCTTTAATTGTTACAAAATTGAGACACAATAACTTTTATCTGTCTGAGATTGCGTTGTCTGTTGTAGCGTGTATCAACGCGTTTTTAAAGGAATAGGAGCATGAAATCATGTTTGATCCGGTGACCCCGACTTTTTTGCCAGGGCTCCAGGCAACGATTGAGGTCTTTGCTGTCGTTGCTTTTGCGCTATCGGGATTGGCCGCGGGTCTTCGTGTGGGAATGGATTTTGTCGGTGTGTGTTTTGTTGCCGGGGTCTCTGCTTTTGGTGGTGGAACGCTTCGGGATCTGTTGTTAGACCGTCGACCATTCTTTTGGATGGAGCAGGAACATTTATTGTGGCTTGTGATTGTTTTGTGTTTTTTGGCGTCTATTTTTATCAGACGATCGCACGCTGAATTAACAGAAAAATGGATCCAGATACCCGATGCGATAGGACTTGGTTTATTTGCCGCGCTTGGTGCTCAAATCGCATTATTTGAGGGTGCTTCAGTCATTATTGCGATCCTGATGGGAGTGATATCGAGCACATTAGGTGGCGTCTTGCGAGATACGTTTTGTAACGTCGTCCCCAAAGCATTTTCTGATCATCAGCCCTACATCACTCTCGCCGTCTTGGGTTCTTTGATCGTGGTTTGTCTTGATTATCTTGCGTTCGCGCCCTGGATCGCACTTGTATCAGCGGTATTTGTAACAACGGTCGCAAGACTCGTTGTTTTGGCATTTAACGTTTCAATTCCTGCCTGGCGAGCATGACATCTCCAGGAGTCAAAAGCTTGGAGTGACTCCATTATCGGAGAACTGTCGCGCTATTTTTAAGTCGTTCTCGGGTGAACTTCAGTTTTGGTTCATCAGGCTCGTGTCGTTAAGCAGGTGTATGTGCTCGGTTAAAAGTTGATGAACTGGCTAAGTGTTTGAACGAAGGGGTGGGATTGAAATGTCGGAAGAGAAAAAATCACTAGGGTCAATGACAAGATGATGAGGTGACTTAGGACTCGCTTCAAAGGCCCTGCCTCAGTTTGGTTGTCGTTGGTGAAAGTGTGTGTCGTGTCGGTTTTTATAATGGGCGAGTTTTCTTTTGCCGCTACAGACGTCAACCAAATTTCTGAGGACTCTTTTTGCGGTATCGCCAGAATGGCGAGCATCAAGCAGTAGCCTGCGATCACTAATAACAGTGATGTGAGTGACAGATCGAATCGAGCGATTACGATTCCGGACAGAGCTGCTAGTAACCAGCTAATTTTGCGCATGGTTTAACGTCTTTAGTTAAGGAGAGACTCCGAAGAGTCTCTTTTTGTCTCAATTTAATTGAGCGCCTCCTTCAATGCTTTGCCCGCTTTGAAACTGGGTACTTTTGCTGCTGGAATTTTGATTTCTGCCCCAGTCTGCGGGTTTCTACCAATGCGACTCGCTCGGTCTTTTGATTGGAACGTGCCAAATCCAACAAGTGCCACAGACTCCCCTCTTTTAAGGGTTGTGCCGATCACGTGAGTCAATGCGTCGAGCGCTCGACCGGCGTCGGCCTTACTTAAATTGGCTTCCTGAGAAATGGCTGTGATTAATTCTGATTTGTTCAATTGTAATGCCCTCTATGTATGGCGGTTGTCACGGTGTGAGATGTAACGTTACATCGCTTGGACAGCGTACAATAAATTAATTGGACAGCAAACAATAACAGGAGAAATTTCGCAGATTGGTGTACAACTGTTTTTAAAGTTGAACGGTTAATAATAAGGAATGTCATGGGCCGTAGAGTTGGTGTCGCTCTCGACAAAAAGCTTATTACTGAAGCTGCTGTAAAAATTATTGAAAAAGAGGGATGGAATGCTCTGTCACTCAGGCGGCTCGCATCTGATTTGGACGTCTATCCGAACACAATTACCTGGCACCTCAGTCAAGCGGGGGCAACACTAGAAGCTTGGGTCTCAGAATATGTGCTAACCCGGCGCTCTAGCACTGTCGATAAGCGTGATTCGTGGCAAGCGCAGTTAAAGCATATTTTTCTGGCTCGAAGAGCGGAAGTGTCTGAGCATCCCGAGCTACATCAGCGTTTGATTATGGGCGTTGATGGCAATGGAGATCCGAATCTTCCTTGGGTCTCTCAACTCATCGAGCTTTTTAAACTTGCAGGGATTCCTGATGGAGAAGTCATCGATATAGCGAATGCATTTATTGGTGCATTAGAAGGGTATCTCGCCATGGAGTTTAAGCCACGGTCGAACCCTGGGCATGAGTTCGCGCAATCTGCCTCGATCTATGAAATGGAACAAGGTCTTAAGATTGAGATGGATAAGGTGTTCATGCTGCGATCATCAACTAGTGGGGAGTCGCTTGAAGGTGGTTATTTGGCGACGTTAGATGCTCTGATCGCCATGGTTGAACATCGCGTTGGCTAGAGTCAGTGATGACTTGACCTGTTGCTGATTGATGGTGGGCCCACCAGGACTTGAACCTGGGACCAAGGGATTATGAGTCCCCTGCTCTAACCAACTGAGCTATAGGCCCACACCAGGCGCGAGATAGTACACAAAACGAAACGCTCGTGCATCATGCATTGTTTTAAAATTATTTTTTGTAACTCATTGACGCGCGTTAGAAAAATCCTAATATTTGCGCTTCCGAGCGTGAGCGGCGTCAATGACCACCGAACGCAACGGATTCTTAGGCGAAAAGTTGAGGATCTGTGGCGATTGCCCTCCGCGTACACTAGTTGTTCTTGGATAGATCTCAACCTCAGTCTAGGATGGTCTCAGGGTTTCTGAGTGGATTGATCTGACGAGGACATGTGCATCATGAATCGTTTTTTAATGTTATTGCTTATGGTTGTTGCAGGCTCTGCTTCCGCCCAAGGCGTGGTTAATATTTACAACTGGTCTGACTATATTGCCGAAGACACAATAGCGAAGTTCGAAGCGCAGACCGGAATCAAAGTTAATTATGATGTTTTCGATACGAATGAGCTGCTCGAGGCGAAGCTACTCGCTGGCTCTTCTGGATATGACGTTGTGGTTCCAACAGGTAATTTTTTGGAGCGTCAAATTCAGGCTGGTGTATTCCGACAGTTAGATAAATCAAAACTTCCAAATCTTGCCAATATGGATCCGGATATCATGCGCATCGTGGAGCAGCATGATCCAAGTAATGCACATTCTGTTGTTTACATGTGGGGCACCACTGGATTCGCATACAACACCAAAGCAATTCAAGAACGTATGCCTAATGCTCCAGTTTCGAGTTGGGCTATGGTTTTTGACCCTGATGTTGTTTCTCGATTTGCAGACTGCGGAGTCGCGATTCTCGAGTCTCCAACTGACATTCTTGCATCGGCTAAACATTATTTAGGCCTAGATCCAGCGAGTGAGTCTGCCGATGATCTAAAACAGGCAGAAGATCTTCTTATGGGTGTCAGGCCGCATATTCGTTACTTCCATCCGTCACAGTACATCAATGATTTGGCGAACGGTGATATCTGTCTCGCTGTTGGCTATTCAGGTGATCTATTGCAATCTCGTGATCGTGCTGCAGAGGCCAACAATGGTGTGGAGATTGAGTATGTGATTCCTGAAGAGGGTGGAGTCGTTTGGTTCGACTTAATGGCGATTCCAGCTGATGCCCCAAATGCCGAAGCAGCGCATGAATTCATTAACTTCATAATGGATGCGCAAATTTCGGCCGACATAACCAATTATGTGTTCTACGCCAACGCAAATGCTGCCTCGACAGAGTTGGTCGATTCTGAAGTGACATCGGATCCAGGTATTTATCCAAGTGATGATGTCAAAGCAGGACTATTTGCGATGAAAGCATTCAGTCCGCGCTACGATCGGATTATGAATCGAACTTGGACGCGAATTAAAACAGGTCAGTAAGTCTATCATTCGGCCGGGCTTTCCCGGCCGGTTTCTCTAGGGGAACTCAATGTCTTCCAGCCCATTACTTGTGAAAAACTGGCTTGATCCAGACGCCAAACCATTCATTGAGTTTCGTGGAGTGACAAAGCTGTTTGATGGTGTGCCGGCAGTTCGTGATGTGAATTTGTCGATCTATCAAAAGGAGCTCTTTTGTCTGTTGGGCGGTTCAGGATCTGGGAAGACAACTTTATTAAGGATGTTGGCTGGTTTTGAGGCTCCAACAGAGGGCTCGGTTTGGATTGATGGCGTTGACATTACCAAAGTTCCTGCATATGAACGTCCAGTGAATATGATGTTTCAGTCGTACGCGCTGTTTCCGCACATGACTGTATTCGATAACGTAGCCTATGGGCTGAAGCGAGATGGGCTGCCTAAAGCGCAGATCGCAGAGCGAGTTGCTGAACTACTTGATCTTGTCCGATTGTCAGCCTATGCCAAGCGAAAGCCAGATCAACTTTCAGGCGGGCAGCGGCAGCGTGTGGCGCTAGCCCGGGCTCTCGCCAAGCGACCAAAGGTATTGCTACTTGATGAACCTCTCGGGGCGCTCGATAAAAATCTCCGGGAAGATACGCAACTTGAGTTGATAAAGATCCAAGAATCCTTGGGTATGACCTTTATCGTCGTGACACATGATCAAGAAGAGGCTATGACTCTTGCGACACGGATAGGGGTCATGGATGAGGGGTACCTGGTCCAAACTGACGAACCGCACACGATTTATGAATATCCAAACTCGACATATGTTGCGGATTTTATCGGTGACATCAATTTGTTGGAATGCGTAGTCACTGAAAATGACGCGGGTAATCTAGTGCTATCAGCGCCTCAGCTTGAGACCA
Source organism: Gammaproteobacteria bacterium LSUCC0096 (assembly GCA_008087055.1). Lineage (GTDB taxonomy): Bacteria > Pseudomonadota > Gammaproteobacteria > Pseudomonadales > Litorivicinaceae > HIMB30. The sequence continues at coordinate 394,445 of VIEA01000002.1, forward strand.
CGATTGATCTAGATGATCCAGTGACTGGCGCTGTGAATCAGACGCTCTGGTACGCCATTCGGCCAGAAAAAATGCGTCTGGCCAGAGATCCTTCAACAGCAGTGAATGCTTTAAAAGGCGTGGTTCATGAAATCGCTTATCTCGGTGACTTTTCGGTGTATTGGATTGATTTGGCGAATGGATTTCGTGTGCGAGTCAGTCGCCCGAACATCAGTCGAATGGATGATTTTGCCGAAGCTTGGGGTGAAGAAGTTTGGATCACCTGGGACGGATCGGCTGGCGTGGTATTGAGTCAGTAATGCGTCTCATCGCGAAATTCAAATCATTGCAACGCGATTGGGTCTCTTGGGTTCCTACTCTGTGGCTTGGTATTTTTTTCCTCATTCCGTTCGTGGTGGTTTTAAAGATCTCGCTGTCGCAGGCAACGATTGCAATGCCGCCCTATTTGCCTCTTTTTGAGTGGCTTGAAGGCATTCTCGAGATTCGTCTCGATTTTGGTAACTATCTGTTTCTTATTGATGACCCTCTGTATGGGTCAGCCTATTTGGAATCAGTCAGAATTGCGCTCGTTTCGACGATCTTCACACTAGTCATTGGGTACCCTATGGCGTATGTGATTGCGACTGCTAAAGAACCTCGAAGAACTCTGCTGCTCTTACTGGTGATTTTGCCGTTTTGGACTTCTTTCTTACTTCGTGTGTATGCCTGGATAGCAATCTTGAAAACCAATGGATTGCTGAACGGATTACTGATGGCTCTAGGATTGATATCAGAGCCTCTGGTTGTGCTTCAAACCGATTTAGCTGTCTATATTGGTATTGCCTATACCTATTTGCCTTTCATGGTATTGCCTTTGTACGCATCGCTTTCGAAACTTGATAGAACTCTACTTGAGGCATCTGAGGACTTGGGAGCCACACCTTGGATTAGTTTCGTGACGGTGACACTTCCATTAACGATTCCAGGCGTGATTGCGGGATCTTTGTTGGTGTTTGTTCCAGCAATTGGTGAGTTTGTCATTCCGGCACTGTTAGGTGGCAACGACACGCTGATGATTGGCAAAGTCCTGTGGAATGAGTTTTTTGCAAACCGTGATTGGCCAATTGCTTCGGCAGTTGCAATCATCATGTTGTTTGTCATTGTTGGACCACTGATGTGGTTGAACCGGATCAATTCGAAGATTGAGGAGGCTCAGTTATGAGGCTTTCTCGGTATGTTTTTCCAGTCATGGCATCCCTTGGGTTTGGCTTTTTATACTTGCCGATCCTCATCCTCGTTATCTACAGCTTTAATGAGTCTAAGTTGGTGACGGTATGGGGTGGGTTTTCAACGCGTTGGTATGTCGAATTATTCCAAGATCCACAAATTTTGGATGCTGCTAAATTGAGCCTTCAAATTGCTGCATCGAGTGCGACGATTGCACTTGTTTTGGGTGTCGCGGCGGCAATGACGCTGGTTCGATTTCGGTGGTTTCGCGGGCGAACTTGGCTTGCTGGAATGGTTGCGGCACCCCTAGTCATGCCAGAAGTGATTACTGGGCTGTCACTCTTGTTATTATTTGTTGCTCTCGATAATTGGCTTGGTTGGCCATCGGGTCGTGGTGTGACAACGATCGTACTTGCGCATGCTACTTTTGGTATGGCTTTTGTTGCTGTGATTGTTCAAGCGCGCCTGCGTGACATGGATCTTACCCTCGAAGAAGCGGCGATGGATTTGGGGGCGCGGCCACTCACGGTGTTTTTCACGGTCACTTTACCAACCATTGCTCCCGCTCTCGTTGCATCATGGCTTTTGGCTTTTACGCTATCGCTCGATGATTTGGTGATCGCAAGTTTTGTCTCTGGTCCGGGATCATCGACTTTGCCTATGGTTGTTTTCTCGAAAGTGCGGCTTGGCATCAGTCCAGACATTAATGCCTTAGCAACATTGATGATTCTAATCGTTGGGTTGGGTGGGGTATTCGGTTTCTGGCAAATGCGCCGGTCGACTCACCGGCGCTCTTCATAAAGTCCTATGCTTGACGACGCTGAACTTCTGATGTGTCTTCAAGGTCAATAATGACCGGCGGAGCAACTCCATTGAAGTGACAGGCAGTAGCGATGCTGTATGCGCCAATCTCATGAATGATGATCACATCACCTAAAGAGAGTTCAGGCAAACTCTCTTGATCTCCAAATCGATCAACGCTGTCGCATGTCGGTCCGGCGAAGACAGCAGGTGTTGATTCACCGCCTTCAGTGAAGACAGTCATCGGATAATTGATGTGATCGAATATCCGTCCTGATTGCGCTCCATATACGCCGTCATCCAGGTAGTACCACCACGTGTCATCTTTGCGCTTTGAGCGTCCGATGACTCGAGATATAAGCGTCATACTCGGTGCAGAGATGGCGCGACCAGGCTCTGCCATCAGATGGATATGATCAGGGACCTCTGCGATTGCTTCGCGAATTGGCGCGCAGAACGCCTCGAAATCAACTGGTCGATTTGAGTAATTTGCAGGAAATCCACCACCAATATCGATACGTTCAATATCAGCGATGCCCTGGTTCTTCGCATCGAGAGCGATTTCGACACATTTGAGTAATGCAGTTCGATGGGTGTCAGCGCTTGCTGCTTGAGATCCAACATGGAAGCACAAGCCATCAACGGTAATACCCATTTGCTTTGCAACCGACATGATGTGAAGAGCATCTTCTGGTTGCGAACCAAACTTCCGTGATAAATCAATCGGAGCGTCAGGTGCAACAAAAGCGAGCCGTAACATCAAGGTAACGTCATGACGATAAGGGGCAACCTTCCAGAGTTCATCCAAGTTATCGACGACAAATGAAGTCACACCAAGTTGAACTGAAGTTTCGAGATCGTTTTCTGTTTTGATCGGATGGGTATGAATCATGCGATTCGTCGGTACGCCGAAGGGCAACAACGCCTGGATTTCTGGCGCAGAAGCTACGTCAAATGAGGCACCCTCATCGACTAGCGTTGCTAATAACGAATGGTACGGGTTTGATTTCACTGCGTAATACAGTGTGACCTGCGGCAGTGCACGCTGCAGTGCGCGCCAAGTCTCGCGAACTCGGTTCGGGTTAAACAGAAGTGCAGGCGAGATACCACCAGCCTGCGCCAGCCAGAAGTCGCCCTCTGATCGTGGTCGAATGGTTGTCAACACGGATAGTCTCCAAATTTGTCTTCGTCGCTCAGACACGTCTAGACAAACTCAGACGCCGGGTCACAAACGCATAAAAAGTTCCAAGTGGTTTTGTTTAAGTGCGCGCATTTTCGATCTTTTTTTTGGAAAAGCAATAGGGTGAGAAAAATATTTTTTGGGCAGATTTTTTTGAGAAGTACGAACATACTCTGAGGTCATTTATGTGGCCAATCTACTGGTCTGTGGTAAATTGTTAACAATTTATTAGATAGATGAACGAAGGGATTTCGAGCACGATGTCTGACTTTCTTACTACAGGTCTTTCCACTGCTGTTCAGAAAAAAATTGAGGATCTTGTTCTTCAGGGCAAGCTTCAAGGTGGAGATAAGCTGAATGAAGTCGAATTGGCTGAAATGTTTGGAACGAGTCGAGGACCAATCCGTGAGGCATGCAAGGGCCTGGTTCAGGCTGGTCTACTTACTGCTGTTCCCAATCGAGGCGTGTTTGTTCGAAAAATGGATGTTCGCGAGGCTCTTGAGGTTTACGATATTCGCGCATTCCTCGATCAGTTAATAGGGCAGCTCGCAGCAACAAATGGGACTGAACAGCAGATTCAGGAGTTATGGGATATTCACGCGCGGCTAGATAAAGCTGTTCGGGCTGATGACTTTGAGGCTTACTATCCCGAGAATTTGGCGTTTCATGAGAAGTTGTTGGCGATGACTGGTAGTGAACGCTTAACTCAGATGTATCTTGCCCTTGTCAAAGAGTTGCATTTGTTTCGACGCAAAGGTTTGATTCAGCAAGGATCAATGGATGTATCTAACGCAGAACACGCTTTGATATTGGAGGCGATTACACACCGCGATCCAGTCAAAGCAGGTTTGGCGATGAGAAGTCATGTCATGACTGCAAAACAACGGCTGATGACAGCGATTGAATTGCAGTCAGTTAATGATCAGATTGCGTCTTAAAGCCGACTAACAGCCTTTAAATTGCGGAGCCCGCTTTTCCATGAATGCGGTGCGGCCCTCTTTGTAATCTTGGCTATCGAAACACGCATCAACGAGAGCATCGCATTGTGCGAGATCTCTGTTGTCTGGATCAGTTAACACTTGTGTTGCGATAAATTTCATCGCTTTGACGGTTAATGGGGCGTTTGATCCGATTTGATTAGCAAGAGCTGCGACTTCTTGTTCTAGAGCAGACTCATCATGAACGGATTGCACAAACCCCATACGGTAAGCGGTATCAGCATCTATGCGCTCAGCAGTAAACATCAAATATTTCGCATTTGAGGCTCCGATTGCATTAACGAGTCGCTGAATTGCGGGGAAGGGGTAGCCGAGGGCTAACTTAGCGGCCGGCATCGCAAACTTGGATTTAGTAGAGCATATTCGGATGTCGCAACACACAGCGAGGTTGAGTCCACCTCCGATGCAGTATCCGTCAACCTGAGCGATTGTTGGCTTAGGGAAATGATCGATGCGTTCATAGATTGCCCGAATGCGTGCATTGTAGTGCTTTGTCGCCTCGGCTGAACCACGTTCTTTTTCAAATTTGGAAATATCTGCGCCACTTACGAATGATTTCCCGCCAGCTCCTGTTAAAACAACCACGCGTACATCTGGATTCGATTCAAACTCGTCTAAAATTGCGTCTGTTGCATCCCACATTTCAAGCGACACAGCATTGTGCTTTTCAGGGTTGTTAAAAATAAGGTATCCAATCGAGCCCTCAATTTTTGAAAGCATTTTGTCCATGATGTTTTGCACCTTTAAATCACGTTGTTTTGTTTTAGGGACTCTGAGTCATCAACACCGAGCTCAGCCAATATTTCACCGGTATGTTGACCTCGACTAGGAGGTGGGGAGACGATCGAACTTGGAGTTCGATTCATTGAAAACGGTTGTCCCACGAGCTTCGTATCACCAAATGGGATCGTTCCCAGTGCTTCGGTGGCAATACCCAAATGCTCAACTTGCGGATCTGCAAAAACTTGGTCTACTGAATAGATCGGCCCAGTTGGCACGCCGGCCTCGAGAAGAGTTTCAACCCAATACTCTGACGTGTTCGTCGCTGTGACTTCTGATATCAGTGCGTTGAGAATCTTTCTATTCTTTGATCGGTCTGCGTTTTCCAAGAAGCGTGGATCATCAATCCAATCAGCGTGACCCAGTGCTTTAGCGCAGCGTTGCCATATTGCTTCCCCAGCACAGGCAATATTGATTGAACCATTCGTTGTTGGGAATACACCAGTTGGAATACTTGTTGGGTGATCATTGCCCGCCTGCTTCGGAATCTCGCCTTGCGTCAACCAACGAGCGGCTTGAAAATCCAGCATAAATATTTGTGATTGAAGCAGGCTGGTTTGAACCCATTGGCCTTCTCCAGAATTATTGCGTTCTAACAGTGCTGTAAGAACTCCCATCGCGCAAAAGAGCCCTGCGCATAAATCAGCGATTGGAATACCAACTCGCATTGGTCCATGATCCGGCTCTCCAGTGATCGACATCAACCCACCCATACCTTGAGCGATTTGATCAAATCCTGGTCGTTTTGCATACGGACCATCCTGGCCGAAACCAGAAATACTGCCGAGAATGATCCGAGGGTTAATTTTTTTTAAGCTTTCGTAATCGAGTCCAAGACGATCTTTCACGTCTGGGCGGAAGTTTTCGATCACGACGTCAGCTGTTTTAATCAGCTCTTTTAAAATCCGTATTCCGTCTTCGGATTTTAAGTTGAGTGTCATACTTCTCTTGTTTCTTTGTAGATTCTGAAAGTCTGCAGTATTACGTCCTGCCCCAAGAGTTCCGTCTGGTTCTAGGGACTCTGGTGGCTCAATCTTAATGACGTCGGCTCCCCAATCAGCAAATTGTCTGACAGCAGTCGGACCAGAACGAACACGGGATAGATCGATGACCCGAATCCCTTTGAGAGCTGTGGATGCAATAGGTAATGTCATGATTTTTCTCCGATCATTGCGAGTGCTTTGACGCACTCTCGGATGTTGTTGTTTGAGTTGAAAAGCTGGTTGATACGATCTCGCGCTGAAGCAATGTCATGAGAGTCGAGACCTGCAAACACCAAGTTATTCGTAAACTTATCCTCAAGCTCCTGCTGAGACATTGGCTCTTTCTTACCGCCTCTTAGACACGATTGCTTGAAGGTGTACCTGTTTCCTTCAATATCAATCAGGTCTATCCAGCCCACATACTCTTTCGGGTATGGATCTTCCGGGTTGATTGAATAAGTGATTTTTGAGGTGACTGACTGGATATCGTTTCTCGAGAGCTGTTCTTCGGTGAACTCGTTCAATCCAGCTTTTCCATCGAGAAGACCAATGGCAATACAGTAAGGAACAGAAAATTTTGCGCCATAAGGTGTTGATGGATTTCTCTTTTCTTGAAGCGGCTCCCAAAGGCGATGCACAGTGCCTTCGCCGACATGTGCATGGATTTCTTGAATATCTTCGGGTCTTAATTTTTTTGCAGCCTGAAGCGCGCAATCAACAAATGGTTGCGTCATGGTTCCACAGGCATAGGGCTTGAATGCGAGTCCTGCGGAAATCCATGTGTCACCGAATGATTCAAGATGACTAAAATCTGGAGTGATGGTATCCGAAGAAAAGCCTTTGAATAGTCCATGCGTTCCCTCGAATACAGTCCGAGGGCCCTGAAAACCAGCTTTCGCCATCACAGCAGATTTGATCCCTGCCGAGGCTGCCCAGCCTGGATGCATGCGTTTGGTCCATGTGCCTTCTGCGAGGTATTCGATGATGCCTGAGGCCATGGAACCGACGATTCCAAGTGCCGACGCGGTCTGTTTTGGGCTCAATCCGTAGGCGATTGACGCTGTTAGACTCGCACCAAACGCGCCTAAGATTGCTGTTGGATGGAATCCTTGACGATGAACAGCTGTAGGGGCCACTAGTGCGAGTCTACAGATGAGTTCGGCACCAAATGCCATCGATCTAATAAATCTATCCGGTGAAAGTTCTTCACGCTCTGCGATCGCTAAGATTGTGGGTACAATCACTGATGACACATGCACAGGTGTTCCTTCGAATGTGTCGTCAAAATCTTCACCGTGAATTGCAGTTCCGTTGATCAATGCAGCATCTTGCACTGTAAAGCGCGACCCGTGCCCAAATGCTGTTGCAGTGCCGTGATCGATGCAAGAAGATCTAATCGCTTGAATGTAATCGGTATTGCGAGCTGAAAACATTAGCCCGTATGCGTCAAGAGTCACCCGCTGCAACATCTGTGTGACTGCTTTAGGAATGGGTGTTGATTGATTAGCCGAAACGGTAGCGATGTGTTCGGCGAGAATGACGGAACTCATGGCAGAAATGCTCCACCGTTGACATGGATTGTTTGCCCTGTAACGAAGCCACTGTGAGGGCCGACGAGCATCGCGATGACTCGGGCGACATCTTCCGGTTGGCCGTAGGGAACATTTTTTCCTTCGAAATTCGGGTGTTTGAGGCGCGCCCCAGCATCTTTGGATCGCTCCACTTCAATGTGACCGGGTACAACACAATTGAACGTTACGTTCGATTCAGAGAACTCAACTGCCAGAGCCCTTACTAAACCCGGAACACTGGACTTTGACGTCACTACGGCAGCGCGTTCGATCGCACCTGTGTGGGCAGATAAACCTCCAAGACAAATAACGCGCCCCCAGTTCGCCTTGAGCATGTCAGGTAGAAAACGCTGGGTACACAAAAATTGTGCATCACAGTTGATGCGGAACACCTCGTGCCATTCGTCAAGAGTAGTCTCGAGAAAAGGCTTCGTTTTGCGAACTGATGCATTATTTACCAGAACTTGGCAGGGGCCGATGGCGCGTGCCACTTTTTCGATTTGGTCTATCGTTTCAATAGAATCGAGTGGACCAATAATTCCCTCGCACTTCATGCCAGTGGCGCGAACCATTTCAATCGTGTGTTGCAGATTCGCCTCATCGTTTCGCGTGTGAAGGACGATGTGGTAACCAAGTCCCGCTAGCTCGAGCGCAGTGGCCCGCCCAATATTTCGGGCAGACCCAGTGATAACGGCGACTGCATTATCTAGTTTCACGCTTTACCCTTCCTATTCTTAAACCCAGTCCAGAAAGGTGTCGACAGATTAAGTGCCGTGAGGGCGAAGAAGAATAAAACAATTGGGCTCTCCATGAGTGCCCAAAAGTTATTGTCATAAATGATCATTGACTGACTGAATGCTTCTTCGACCATCTTTCCGAGAATAAGGCCCATCACGAGAGGTGCTGCGCCGAATCCATGGCGGTTCATGAAGTAGCCGACGAGGCCTGCGACCATCATCACATACACATCAACGAATGATGAGCTCGATGAATAGGCGCCAATTACTGCGAAAATAAATACGGCAGGCCAAAGCAACTGTTTTGGAATGAAGGTTACAAGCGAGAAAAACTTGGCACCAGCAAGACCAATCCCAAGGAAAGCAATGTTTGCAAACAACATCGCTCCGAAGATCGCGTACAGGAACTCAGGCGTTTCATTTAGCAGGTAAGGGCCTGGTCTAAACCCGTGCATGATTAAAGCAGCAAGAATCAGAGCTGTTGACCCCGAACCTGGAATTCCAAGAGCGAGCGTGGGTACCATGGCTCCTCCGGCAGCAGCATTATTTGCTGCTTCAGGTCCAACAATACCCTCCGGAGTTCCAGTTCCAAATTCTTCTTTCTTGTTGCTGAATCGTTTCGCTTCGTTGTAGCCAACGATCGCGGCAACAGTAGAGCCTTCTGCAGGCAAAATCCCAATAAAGGTGCCGATTCCAGAAGAGCGTAAAATACAGTTTCTTAACTCTTTAAGTTCCGCCCACGTTGGCAACTTCATTGCCTTTGCTTCGATTCGCTCGACAGCTGCATTCAAAGTGCTCGATTGGCTCAAAAGCTCGCCCATTGCAAACAGTCCGATCAGAACAGGGACGAAGTGGATACCTTCATCAAGATCCGGAATTCCAAATGTGAATCGCTCAACACCGGTCGTCAGATGAATCCCGACCGTAGCTAGTAAGACACCCACAGCGCCTGCGATTAGGTTTCTCAACGAACTCTTACCAGTCATTGATGCGAGCATCGATAGAGCAAAGACTGCCAAGGCAAAGTACTCAGGCGGGCGAAATTCAAGTGCCACCGCAGCAAGTGTTGGCGCTGCAACGATAAAAATGATCAAACTGATGATGCCCCCGGCTACTGAAGAGACTGTTGCAAGCCCAAGTGCTCGACCTGGTTCGCCTCGTTTGGCCATCGGATAACCATCCAGGGCTGTAGCAACCGATGGAGGTGCTCCTGGAGCGTTAATTAAGATGGCTGTAATAGAACCGCCAAATGTGCCAGCGCAGTAGAGTGCAGCCATCATCGCAATCGCCGGAATCGGCTCGAGTTGTAGTGTAAATGGAGTCAATAAGGCAATAGCCATGGGTGAGCTGAGCCCTGGTAGGGCGCCCACAAGTACTCCGATTAATACACCTAAGGTAATTAGAATTATATTTTCGAGCTCCAGCAGGAGTGAAAATCCTTCGATAATTGCATCCATCAGATCAAAACCTTTTTATTTGTTATAAGGCGATGCCGAATATTCCTGAGTCAAAGTAGACGCGCAGAACTTTCGAGAAAACGAGAGAAACGACCACTGGGAAAACGCCAGCGAACAGGAGGATAGGGATTGGCTTTCGATACCCCCAAAGTCTTGGCATCACGAGACAGATCGTAATCATCGTCAAGAGCATGCCGAGATACGGCGAAGCCAAAACAATAGCAATCAAGAACCCGATTGTTAATTGGGTCAAAGGATGGACTGCTTCACTCCGGTCCTTATCAATATTCTTACCTTTCTTCGTCAGAAGGATGTGCTCAAACGGAAGAAGACAAGCTAGGAGACCGATAATCCACAATAATAATTGCGGATACATTGCAGGCTGAATATTTTGGGCGAACAGCGGAGATACCTCATCAAACTGAGTTGTTTCATAAAAGAGATATCCAACACCAGTCAGGATAATTGAGCTCACAACTAGATCAACTGGATGCACGAGCCGATTGGCTCGTGCTTCAGTTGATGGAGCTGTTGAATTTTGCGAAGTCATCAACGCGCTCCTTTAGCTTTACTTAATGATGCCTAGCTCTTTGAGAGCTTCAGCTGCTTTCGCGTACTCTTCTTTCAGACCTTTATCCCAAACCTCAGTACCTGCAACACTCGTTTCTACCTTCAGACCTGCTGTCGCTAGATAGTTTGCAAACACTTCATGCTGCATTGCTTTGACCATGCCTTTTGAGATTTGATCGATTTTGTCTTTAGGAGTTTTCGCGAGTACTGCGTATCCACGAGTTGTTGAAGTTTTCACTTCATAACCCATTTCGAAGGATGTGCGGACATCCGGGTAGTCTGGGAGACGCTCCTCTGCCAGCAGTACTAGAGGACGCACTGAGCCGTCAGCGATCAATGTTGCAGCTTCACTTACGTTTGGCAAAGTTGCATCGATGGCACCTGAAAGCAGTGCTTGTAACATTTCGCCACCGGAGCCAAATGGAACCACTTTGAACTTAATACCTGCTGCTTTCGAGAGTTGCGCCAGACCAATGTGTTCTGTACCACCAACTTGAGCGACACCAAAATTCAGTGTCCGCTTCTTCGACGCTGCAACCAAATCTTCTAGCGTCTTTGCTTCGCTTTTCGCTCCCACAACTAAGAAAGTTGGATCATCCATTGCTCGAGCGACACCAACAATGTCGTCGATCTTCATGTCTGATTTACCTTGCGCCATTGTATAGAGGTGCGACTGTGTCAATGCCATGATGGTGCAACCATCAGCTGGCTTTGAAAGGACGTAGTTTTGAGCCTTAGCTCCAGAACCGCCACGCTTACTGATCACGAACATATCTTGATCAAGGGTGCGGCGTGAGCGAATCATCATCATTCGCGCAGTGACGTCAGTGCCACCGCCATAAGACGAGTGGATAACAACTTCGATTGGTTTATCGCAGACGGGCGTCGCTTCCTTTTTATCACCATGAGATGCTGCCATCACTGAGCTCGATAATGCGAATGAAGCACAAACTGCGATTGCTGTCTTTTTCAGAGTATTTATAGGAATCATTTTGTTCCCCTTTATTATTGATTTAGTTCGAACCTAGATTCTTGCAAGAATCCAAGATCAGATTTCATTAATTTATGTATATTGTCAACAGAGATGGCGTATTTTGGTCGGTTTATTATGTAATTGTGTTGGATCTATCGATAAATACCGCATAATTTGTCGACAATATTAAGCTTAAGGGTTGGTTTTATGGTTCAGATGCAGTCATTGAATATTCTCCCTGGTGTCTACGACGGCCTTGGTGCATCGATCGCGAGGCACGTGGGAGCCTCTGGGGTCTATGCAAGTGGTGGCGCAATTGCTCGCAGTTTGGGGTTGCCTGATCTCGGACTTGTTTCGATGACTGAAATGGCTGCGCGCTTGGAAATTATTGTGCGTGCGTTTGGTGGTCCGGTGATAGCTGATGGTGATACGGGATATGGGGATGTACAGCACGTTCGCCGAATGGTTCAAATGTTTGAAGGATCTGGAATCCGAGGATTACATATTGAAGATCAGGATTTCCCGAAACGTTGCGGACACCTTGATGGGAAGTCTTTAATAACCATTGATGCGATGGCTCGGAAGATTGAGGCAGCAGTAAACGCGCGCCTGTCTCCCGAATTTCTGATCATTGGTCGTACTGATGCCATCGCTATTGAGGGTTTCGATAAAGCGATTACTCGAGCTCAGGCAATGGTCGACTCAGGTGCAGATGTTGTCTTTATTGAAGCTCCAGAAACAAACGAGCAAATTGAATTAATTCCGTCGCTATTTGATGTGCCTGTGCTCATCAATATGTTCCCAGGAGGGAAAACCCCCTATACCAAGCCTGCCGATCTCGAGGCGTTTGGGTATCGGTACATGATTGTCCCATCTGATTTGCAGCGTGCATGTATCCGCGCAAGTGAGGCGGTTTTAAGTGCAATCGTTAACGACGGAAATTCTGAGTCAGTTGCCAATTTGTTAAGCCCATTAGCTGACCGCGACCGTTTTGTTGATCAGGATGCATGGTTGGGGGAGGTGAAATAACGTGGGTCGTATTCGAATTATCTCTGAGACTACTGTGCAGTCGTGTCTAAACGATAAGGTATCGGCGTGCTTCGATACCTGCGCCGCAGCATATCGGTATTACGGTCAGCGCGGTGCCGTGCTGTCGGAGCCGAGTTCTTTGTATCTTGAATTACCTGGTGAACAGTCAAAGAAATGTCGATTGAAGGGAGCCCATTTTGCCGATGGGGGTGTCGCTGGCTTTCGTTTAGCAAGCCCCGGCTCGTACTTCACCTGGGTGATTGACTCTGAGAGTGGGGAGCCAAAAGGGTTGGTCGCTGAGAACTGGCTACATCGGCGTCGAACTGCTGTAACAGGCGCTTTAACTTTGTCCTGGCTCAAGCCGAATATTGAACGTATCGCTCTCATTGGAGCGGGAAAGATTGGGTTTGAGTGTGCAATTGCACTGGGGCATGCTTTCCCGCAAGCGAGCATTGTGTTGGGTGCTCGAGATGAGGCAAAAGGATCAGCTTTTCAGAAATCATTACCTCCTGATTTAGCATCTCGCTTGAGTGTGCAGACAATTGAGTCGGCTGTCCGGACTTCTCAGGCTGTATTGACCATTACCAAAGCCGAGAAAGCGTTCGTTCGCGGTGAATGGCTGCAGGACAAGGCCATTGCGTTATCGATGGGTGGGGTCCCTGAATTTGATTTCCGGACCTGGGAGCGCGCAGAGCATTTCATATTGGATGATATTGGGTACGCGCTAAAACAAGGCGATTTGCATCACTGGGTACGATCTGACGGATTAACCGTAGAGCAGATCGAATCAAGATTGACTGCACGAATCGGGGATGTCGCACTTGACCCCGAAAAATATAGCGCCAACTGTGATGGTTTGACGCTCGCGGTGATTCAGGGCATGGCTGTCTGCGACGTGGCGATGGCTGGGCTGGCGTTGGCCTCTGCCGAAGCAGATGGCCTAGGCCAAGTTGTCGATTTGAGTTACTGTTAGGCAGCCAGCGATTTGAGTTGTGTTCGATGCATCACGCGTCGGATAGATCCATCGAACGCATCTCGACGATGCAAGACCAAGAGGTTTTGCCACATCAGTACATCCCCTACCTGCCATTCGTTAAACCATGTCCAAGCTGAATTGGTTGCGTGACTCCAGAGCTTATCGAGTAATAATTCACTTTCACTTAGTGGTAAGCCAAGAATATAAGCGTGGGGGCGACGGCCCAAGAAGAGCGCTTTTCGGCCATTTTGATTCGTCCACACTAGCGGGTGCCTGGCACCTGGTGTGTCACGAGGATCTGTGACTTCCGAATATCCTTTCCTTAGCATCCCTGCGCTATTGTGGGCTGCGTCATGAATTAAGATTTTTCCTTCGATGGCTTCCTTTAACTCATTGGGTAGCGCGTCGTATGCTTTGATCATATTCGCGAAGTAGGTATGCCCTTGCCCAACGGGAATTTCTAGCGCGTGTAAAATTCCAGCTTCAGGCGGTTTTTCAATATAAGTCATGTCCGCGTGCCAGACGGCTTCACCATCTCCCAGGTTTCCCATAGGTGTGCCATCTGCAGCTTTCACGTTTGAAATGACATTGATCTCCGGATATTCCGGTAAGAAAGTTATGCCATAGGGGTTCGGGCCAGGCGGATCAAGTTCTCCGAAATACTTGCTGAACCGGAGTAGGTCATCGTCATTGATCGATTGGTTTCTAAAGCGTATGACGAGATGCTCATCCCATGCCTCTTTGATGTTTTGAATGATCTCGGGGCTAAGTGGTTTCCCAAGATCGATGCCATCTATATTGGCTCCAATATTTGGTGATAGTTGCGTGATCTCCATGCTAGTTCTCCGAATTTCCATATGCTTCTACACGAACTGTTTGAGTGTTGATGACTTGCTGATTCAGAACTAAAGGCTCTGATTGTTTCAGCACCATGTGCCCATCTTCAAATTTGAGGTGTGGTTTGAGGATCCTGGCACCATCTTGGATTTTAAAACATCCGTTAAATTCGCCTGCCCGAGCGAGATATTTCTCTGAGACGAGCGCCTCTAAATAGCAATTGATGTCTGAACCTAGGCCATCGCCAAGCACGATTTGAAGGCCTAGCTCATGCGCTCTTTCGATCGCTTCACATAAAGCGCTCACTGAGCCAAAGCGTTTGAGTTTGACTTTGCAAAAGCCGACTCCAGGCATTGTCGATGCGCGCTCAATGTCTGCGATGCTGCAGATCGGTTCATCTAACATTAAGGGGACAGGGGATGCTTTTGCGACGCCGCCGTTGCCTTCCCAGTCATAGGTATCGCAAGGCTGTTCAAATAGTTCGCAAACCTTCGGGTCCAGTACTTGGCTGAGTTCAATTGCATCATGCATCGAATATGCACGGTTAGCATCGACACGGATGGTCCCTTGGTCCCCGAGGGTGTCTTGAATGATGTGAACTCTTTCCTTGTCTGCCGTCACATCTTTGCCGACTTTGATTTTGAATGTTCTAAATCCAAGTTTGAGTTTCTCATTCAGCTCATTTTCGATTTCGTCTCGCGTGTTTGCAGAAAAAGCAGTCAGAACTGGAATGCGAAGGTGGTCTTTCGGAGTCCAATACCCAGGTGCTTTGAGTTGATCAAGCGCGTTGAGGAGAGCGCTGGCGGCGACTGGGCTGTCGGACCGCTTATCAGCTATTTGTTCAAAAGCGTCGATTATGTCTAATCCAATCATGTCTGCTGCCGAAGATGTGAGGAAAGACCATCCGCCCTCACGTGTTTCGGAACTGGACCCGGGGGAAATATGCTGCTCTCCGAATGCAATTTGCCCTGAGTCAGTCGTGATTGTGACAAGGTAAGGTTCGAACGACTCAAATGTCCTATAGCTCAACACATAGGGTTTGATGAGTGGCAGGTCGAGATGCCGAACTTCGATACTTTGAATGTGATTCATGAGGTGATCCAAGGGAACGCTTTGCGGTAATCGGACTCAAATTGAGTGATTGCATCATCGAACTCGAGCGATAGATCAATTTCATTTAATCCATTTATCAGGCAATGCTTTTGAAATGGATCGAGATCGAGTCCGATTTTTGTCCCAGCGGAGGTGATGAGAGCCTCTTCCGCAACATCGATCGATAATTCGGGATTTTCTGTCGTTGTTAGTTCAGTCTGAATTTGATGTATGGCATCAGCATTGAGTCGCGCTGTTAACATCCCATTTTTCAAACAATTGGATGCGAATATTTCGCCAAAGCTTGGTGCGAAAATGGCCCGAAAGCCCGAATCGTAGAGTGCGTAGACCGCCCCTTCCCGAGAACTTCCTGAACCAAAATTTGGGCCCGCTACGAGAATCTTTGACTCGCTAAATTTTTCCTGGTTCAGAGGGAATTCGGTGCTGAGTTGCCCGTCGTCTGTGCGTCTGATGTCATGAAACAAATACTGCGCATATCCCACTGCACGAGGTTTTTTGATGAATCGCGCTGGGAACAGTTGGTCGGTATTGATGTTGGCAAGAGGCAGTGGAACTGCTCTCGATGTGAGCTTGATTAAAGGTTCCATGAGCTTGCCTCTGCATAGTTGCTAATGTTTTCAAATTGTCCAGTAATCGACGCAGCCGCTGCCATTGCAGGACTCACGAGGTGGGTCCTTCCTCCTTGGCCCTGTCGTCCCTCAAAATTCCGGTTAGACGTCGAGGCTGCGCGCTCTCCTGATCCGAGCTTGTCACCGTTGATCGCGACACACATTGAGCATCCTGGGGCAAGCCATTCGGCTCCGGCACGCTGAAATATTTCATGCAGACCTTCTTCTTCCGCAGCCCGTTTGACCTGTTCTGACCCAGGAACGATCATCGTTGGTATGCGGCACGATTGGTCGTTAAGTACTTGTGCTGCGATCCGTAAATCCTCGAGTCGGCTATTTGTGCAGGAGCCGATGAACACGCGATCAAGTTGGATGGATTGAATCGATTGGTTTGCCGAGAGCCCCATGTACTCCAATGCACGAATCATGCGCCCTTGACGTTCTGAGTCAGCCTCCGATGCGGGATCTGGGATTTTAGACGTTACATCGACAACCATTTCTGGGTTCGTCCCCCATGTCACTTGAGGAACGATTGATGAAGCATCGATTTGAACCTCTCTATCAAAGGCTGCATCACTATCTGACTTGAGCGATGACCAATGAGCGATGGCTTTTTCCCAGTCTGGACCAGTGGGAGCTAGCGGTCTGCCTTTCATGTAATCAAACACTTTTTGATCTGGGGCGATTAGTCCAGCTCGCGCTCCAGCTTCAATTGACATGTTGCAGACAGTCATTCTTGCTTCAACAGACAATTGTTCTACCGTGTCTCCGCCATATTCGACAGCGAATCCAACAGCACCGCCGCTGCCGATGGTTCTGATTAAAAATAGAATAAGATCTTTGCTTGAGACCCCGGGTCGCCTCTCTCCGTTGATCGTCACTCGCAATGTCTTGGGTTTTGAGCGCCAAAGCGTTTGCGTTGCCAGCACGTGCGCGACCTCAGACGATCCGATGCCGAATGCATATGCTCCCAAAGCTCCGTGAGTCGATGTATGTGAATCAGCGCCCGCGATGACCAGCCCTGGCTGGGTAATCCCATATTCGGGGCCGACGACATGTAATATGCCTTGATAATCGTGCCCTATACCAAAGAGCTCAATCCCATAAGCATCTGTATCAGATGCAATCAGATCCACCATGTTACGAATTTCAGGATCCGTGATGCCGTCAAGGCCGAGTTCTCGGTTTCGTGTTGGAACGTAGTGATCCGAGAAGGCGAATGCTTGGTTTGGATTGCGAACCGCGCGCTTTTCTCGCCTTATTTTGTCGAACGCATGGAACGAATTTTCCTGGAGTAACAGACGGTCAACGTAGATCAGTGATTCATGATCTCGATCAGTGACAACGTGATTTTTCCAAATCTTCTCAAAAAGGGTGGTGCCCATTGGCTTCTCTCAACTCTGTTTATCGTAATAATTATGTTGACAATATGTGAATTAATATCGCACTGTTCACGGAGTGATTCAATACACTTCCATTTAAACAGGCGTTTTTTAGCGCCTTTAAGAGATACATATTGTAGACAATAATGGGTGATATCGACTTTCTTTTTGTATTTCTGGTTGCGGCAGCGGCGTTTAGTTCAGCAGTTTTCCACTCGTTTTCTGGTTTCGCAGGTGGGCTTGTGCTTGCTGTGATGCTCGCTCCGCTTCTGGGGGTTAAAGAAACAGTCCCTGTCGTGGCAACAGCACTGATTATTAGCAACGTAGCGAGGATTTGGGCGTTTCGTAAATCTGTCGCAATCAAGGAATATTTTGCTGTGTTTTTAGCGGCACTTCCATTTATTGTGCTGAGTGCCTACATCTATGTGTCCTTGCCAGTCGGAGTCGTTGCACTTGTTCTCGGTCTTTTCTTATTGATTTCTATTCCTTTGAATAGGACTCTCAAGAAGAAGGAAGTTAAGGTTGGTTTGAGAGGCTTGGCGCTAGCTGGTATCCCTTATGGAATTGTCTCGGGGAGCACTTTTGGAGCTGCAGTGATGCTTGCGCCTTTTCTCATCGGAGCCGGTCTTGCTGGTGAGACTATGATAGGAACTATTGCAATTCTTGGCTTTAGTTTGAACGTCACAAAAACAATTGTTTTCGGAATGTCCCCGCTGTTGACTTCAGAATTATTGACCATGGGTATTTTGGTTGGCCTCTGTACTATGCCAGGGGCCTATGTAGGGCGCTGGCTCGTTCGAAACACTTCAGTACGGGTGCATGCGCAATTTATGGAAATATTTATTGCTTGTGGTGGGTTGTTATTTCTCTATGAGGCATACCAAAACTGGGTTTAATCCATGACTGCTCATCCAACTCCTCCAGCTTCGTATAGTCAGATTCTCGACCGAGCATCGTCTGAGCGCATTATCGTTAATGGGTTGGGGGTTCAGCTCTATCGTTGGGGTAGTGGGCCGGCATGTATCGTTTTATTACACGGTGGTTATGGCTCTTGGGCTCACTGGATTAAGGTCATTCCTCGGCTTGAAAGCTATGCGACAGTCATCGCGGCTGATATGCCTGGATTCGGGCGTTCTGATACTCCGGCTGAGCCACATACAGCTGAATCAGTTGCGGGCCCTCTGACTTCAGCTTTGACTGAATTGGTTGGCCAACAAAAAATCATACTGGCTGGATTTTCTTTCGGTGGCGCGATTGCAGGGCATGTGGCGTCCCTCATCGCATCGCAAATTGAGCATTTGGTTTTATTGGGCCCGGGTGGAACTGGTGCGCCGCGCGGTGACATGCCGGAGTTAATCAGGCGCACAAAAGAGATGAACCGCAAAGAGATCATTGAGGCTCATCGTAGAAATCTTGAGATCTTGATGGTTAGAAACGCTGCGTGCATCGATGACCTTGCGCTTTACATTCAGGAAACCAACACAGGCATGCATCGGCTGAAAAGTCGTCCGATCTCTGCGACAGATACGCTTGCACGAGTATTGGTCGGTGCGCGTTATCCTGTCTCGGTATTGTTCGGTGAGTTCGATGCGTCAGTCGGTAAATATCGCCCAGAGCGTGAAGCTATCATGAGGCAGTCAGTGCCCCATGTAGAGATCGAGGTTGTCCCAAATGTTGGTCATTGGTTAATGTGGGAATCTGACCAGTTAGTCGCCGACCGGCTGTTGGTTTTGCTCCCCAAATAAACCCTGGCTTTCGCACATTTCTCTAAAGTCTGGGCGTTCGAGCACCGCTGTTTGTCGCGCGACATTATCGGACCATGTACTTTGGTTTGGCATGCCAAATTTCTCTGGGTATCGTGCTTTTGGTGGTCCGGCTAGGCGGTTATATGTATCGTCATATTTATCAATTTCACTGAAATCGACCGGCTGGTAGGTGTCATGATGCACTATTACCGATTGTGGTAGTCGCGGTGATATTGATGGAGTCTCGCTTTGCGGATACCCAAATGCACATGCACAGATGGGGAAAGCACCTCTTGGTAAATTCAAAAGCTTTGTAATAGCTTCACTCGATTCTCTAACTTTCGATATTGGGCAAGTTCCGATACCAATCCCTTCTGCGGCGGCAATCATAAAAGCGAGTGCGAGTGATGCATCCACGGTTGCATTAAGAAATGCGTCTGTTTGCTCCCAGCGAAATGTTTGGTTTCTTGCGCGGTTTATTTCTTGTGTTCGATGTGTGTCTCCGATAATGAAAATGAGCATTGGAGCTTCCAATGCCCAGCGAATCGATGGAAACATGTGAACGAGCTCTGCTCGAATGGACTCACTCTTTACATCGATAAAACTATATTGTTGTAAATTGGATTTGCTGGGAGCAGATTGGGCTGCTGCGAATAACAGCCGTTTCATATCATCATTAATCGTTCGGTCCAGAAATGCTCTGCACGATTGATGTGATAGCAATGTATCAATCGTCCTTCCGCTTTCGATTTCTGGGATTGCTGAAGGTGAGCCATATCGCAAATGTTCAGTTATCTTTTTATTCATATGTGAACCTTTTGGTAAAACGCTGTGAGATGCGATATCGGATGATCAAGTGGGTGATCAATCGGTTGCCAAGGAATCTCTCCATCGTCTTTCAGTGTCGGAAGAAGACTGTGTTCCCAGTCAAGGTATCCTTGTGCATGTTCCAGGTTTCCCTGGTGTCTGTCTGGAAAAAATAGCGCTTGGTCGACAGGATGAGATTCGAGGCTAATGGCGCATGAGTCGATATGTTTTTTGGGTATCGTATCGAAGGTGATGCAATGTCCATCCGATAGATTGAGTTCGTTAATGAGTGTCTCAGTGTGAGTGATTTGAGAGGGATTGCAAACAATCAGGTACCGACCTGATTTGGGTAATGTGTGGAATTGTGATCTGGGTATCCAATTCGAGCCGCTGAGTCGACTCGTTTTGAAGGCGTTACTTGAACGGATATCGATAATACGATCAGCGGATAACCACTGATCATTCCATTCGAGGGGTTTGATAGTTGAGCGCTTGCGCGCGACCGGTTCTGGCGCCGACTCATCGCGTAACCAAGCGTCCCAGCCCATGCGACGCAGCCATAATACGGACACGGCACAATCCAGTTGATTGGATCCTTGAACGACGATCGGCATATTGTGCGTACCCAAATACTGATCTGTGCTTTGGATTAGCGTGGTGGGAGAGATCGCTTGATCGGTCGTCTGATCTTCGCCGACAGTGATGATTCGGAAGTGAGTCTTTGAATCTGTCCAGCTACTCTCACACTCTTTTGTGGCGATTGGTAGATTAAATTTTTCGATGAGATAGTTGGCGTGCTGACTCATCGGTTCTTCTGAGAACAGCTCATCTGCTGACTTATGGTTGTTGAATGAGCGAATCCCTCCTGCGAGCTCCCACCCCTGAGTGCCACCGGTTATGCAATAAATAGAGGCTTTGAAATCTTGGTCTGCCAAGGTCTGTGCTGCAATGATTCCGCGTGTTCGGCCTGCGCAATGAACATAAATTGAGCTATTGGTAATTGAGAGTGCTCCGAGCCTACTAGTAGAACAGTGAATTGAGTTAGGTAAGCTGAACTTTCGGTATTCCGTAAAAGGCCTGACATCGAATTGATACTGGGGTGGTTTCTTGATGGCGTTTTGCGGCGTAATGTTATTGATTTTCCCAGTGATTTCGACCCACTCACCGAATGCTTTGGATGGTGTGTACTCCCCGCCCCAGGTTGGGAGTTGGTGCATTTTCCATGCATTAAATCCTCCGTCGAGGATCCGTGGCGCTAGGCAAGTGGTGGTCTGAATTACTGCTGCGGCCCAATCCGTGAGTATTGGATTGTCCCCAATCACCAAGGCAATTCCAGCTTCGCCACCGAACAGTTGATTAATGTGTAATTCAATGGAGTCGATAGGGGCGTTAACCGAGAATATGGGGTGCTCATCGACATAGGCTCTTCGATCGCGGACGTCAATGAACGCGATGCGTTGAGGTTGTCGTAGAAGCTCCAGTGCCTCATCAATCTGAATATGCTGAATATTATTGTGCGGTGCATTATTAGGCGTTACCATATTACTCATTCTCTATAACGGTTTTGGCTCGAGGTTTGTAATGTCAACACTTTCTCTTGTTCGTTCAGGTTTGGCTTTTGTTAATCCTTTGTCTGGGTTCTGTGGTTCTCTGATCGCTTCTGTTGCTGGTTTTTGTCAATCGTTGCGCATCGCAATTGAGGTTTCCGGAGAGCTTGATAATGCAAATCGTCTCACTGCTCGCGGCAAAGAATTACTCGGTATCCACAACGCATAACCCCCAAATATCGTCAGATATAAAGCCATATTGATGACAGATTGTCGACAATCTGTCATCGTGCGCGCATCGAAATAATCAAGAAAGGCGCAAGTTGAGCGCTGTTGAATTCATTAAGGTGGTCACATGCGCATTACTGCAATCCACGATTCTGTCGAATCGATCGCATCAGATATTCAAAACGCCTATATCAATTTTTCGAAAATGACCTGTTCGGTTGTTGCTGTTGTCACTGATCAAGTGATTGATGGCAAGCCTGTGGTTGGCTTTGGGTTTAATTCGAATGGTAGGTACAACGCCTCAGGAATTTTGAAAGATCGATTGATCCCGCGTCTTCTTGACGCTGACCCAGCCGACTTGGTCGGCCAGGATGGATTTCTGGACCCTCACAAAGCCTGGGACATCATGATGACAAATGAAAAGCCTGGCGGTCATGGCGAGCGCTCAGTTGCGGTTGGTGTTCTCGATATGGCCCTGTGGGACGCTCGCGCCAAGATGCAGGGTATTCCTTTATATCAATTACTCGCTGACCGAGCTGGTAGAAAACCTGATTCAAAGGTTTGGGTCTATGCAGCAGGAGGGTATTACTACCCCGGGAAAGACATTTCTGGGCTGCAAGACGAATTTCGTCAGTATCTGGATCTAGGCTATACGGTTTGCAAAATGAAAATTGGGGCCGCTGACCTTTTCCATGATTGTGATCGGATTGAGGCGGCTTTGAAGATTGTGGGGGAAGGGAATCTTTGCGTTGATGCAAATGGTCGATTTGATCTTGATACCACGCTTGCTTATGCAGATGCACTGAAGCAATACCGGTTGTTTTGGTATGAAGAGGCTGGTGATCCATTAGATTTTGAAATTCAGGCGGCGTTGAGTGAAGCGTATGATCTACCAACTGCGACAGGTGAAAACTTGTTTTCTCACCAGGATGCGCGCAACTTGGTCCGCTATGGTGGCATGCGTCCAGACATTGATTATCTGCAATTCGACTGCGCGTTATCTTATGGGCTAGTTGAATATTACCGAACTCTTGGTGTTCTTGCTGAGTATGGCTGGTCACCGCGGCGAGTCGTGCCGCATGGTGGGCATCAGATGTCCTTGCACATCGCTGCAGGCCTCGGCTTGGGCGGCAATGAGTCTTACCCTGGTGTTTTTCAGCCGTTTGGAGGGTTTTCCGACGAGCTATCGATCAAAGACAGTTATGTAGATTTGCCCACAGCACCCGGGCTTGGGCTTGAAAACAAAGCTAACTTCAGACAGATGCTGTCGCGTGCATTCGGTCATGTCCTGACGGTTTAGATGATCCAGTGGATGCCACAAATCACCCAGGTAGCTAGAAGAATTGTTTCAACAATAATCAGAGAAACAGATCGTATCCCGTACCGCGCGATATCTTGCAGTGAAGTTTTTACTCCAAGTGCGGCAATAGCGGTTACCAAGAAAGTGCTTGAAGTGATGTTTGCCAGTTTGTTGATTTCTTGAGGGATGAATCCAAAGGAATTGATCAACACAAAGCTGCAAAATGCGATTAAGAAATAGGGTATCGTCAGTTTGCTCTTCGATCTGTCTGACTGCTTTGAGATGACGAAGGCAATGAGCATTACGACGGGCACGAGGAGTGCCACTCGAAATAGTTTGATGATGGTTGCGGTATCGCCAGTATTTGAGTTCATGCCATAACCTGCACCAACCACCTGTGCAACATCATGAATGGTTCCGCCAAGAAATATTCCAGACTCGAGGTCATTGAATCCGAGGCGCATTGCAATAATTGGATAGAGAATCATGGCTACTGTTGAGAGAGTCGTAACAGCCACAACTGTCACAATCGTCGCTTTTTCTGTCTCTCGGTTGTTTGGGAATACGCTGGAAATAGCAAGCGCGGCAGATGCACCGCATATACCAACTGAGCCACCGCTGATGATGCCGAACGTTCGGGTACTCCCAAATGCGCGGGCGAGCAATAAACCAGCCAATAAGGATAATACGATGCCCCCACTGATCCAGAACAAGATGTCATAGCTAAGGCCGGCGATATCTTCAAAGGTAATCCGAAAACCTAACAGCGCAACTCCTATTCTCAATATGGATTTAGAGCTAATTTCGATTCCTGGCTGGTAGGTCAGTGTTTTGCTTAGAAAGCTCAATGCCATTCCGAGCAGCAGAGCAAATAACATTTGAGGCGCGCCATAATACGATCCTAGAAAAGTCGCGATGAAGCCAATGAAGAAGCATAAAGCGACTCCTGGGATGAACTCTTTAAGCCTAGTCGTAATCATCGAGGAGTCTGCTTAGTTCGATGATTGATTCGGCTTTCAACTCCCAGTTATCGGAAGGTTCAAGATCGATCGTTTGGGTGGGGCCATGCTCATTTGGGCGCCTGATGAAAGCTGTTTGAAGCCCCTGTGCTCTTGCTGCAGCGAGGTCTGTATTGTGTGCTGCAACCATCATGCATTCGTTAGGCTGCAATCCGAGTGCATTGCATGCGCGAATATAAGATTCGGGTGCTGGTTTATATGTTCGAACGACTTCAGCCCCCAGAATGACGTCCCACGAAAACTGATTGTATTTTGCGAGATTGACTGCGAGGGCGATGTGACCGTTCGACTGCGATGCGCAAATGAATTGTTCTTTTAGACTCTCAATTCCATTCGCACTGTCTGGCCAACATGGAAGTCGATGCCACGCTTTAACCAGCCATTCTTTTTGACTGGTGGTGCCGAGTTCGAATTCGAATTGTCTCGCGATTGATTCGAGGTTTTCACCGTGGAGTGTATCGAGGTCAACATAACCGCGACTTCCGCTTCGTACGGGCTCCATCGATGGTTGATATTCTGCCCGCCATGCATCTGCAATGACTGCTGGGTCATGACTGCAGGGATATGTTTTGAAATGGATTGTGAGATCTCGAATGATCCCTGAACGCCAGTCAACAACCGTTCCAAAAACGTCGAAAAGTAATGCTTTGGGCTTCATTGTGTTTGTTCCATATGAACGAGAAGATCATTAAATCGTTCACCTTGGATCATGACGTGTTGTCGTGAAACGAGGTCTGCCTTGTCGGCATTTCCCGATTCGAGAGCTTCGATGATCTCATAATGCTCATTAAATGACTGAGGCATCCGCCCTCGAACGCGGAGCTGGAGACGCCTGAACGACTGAAGTCTTCTGCGAAGGGAGCGGGTCTCACTTGCGAGAAAGCTGTTTCCGCATGCGGTGTAAATGCACTCATGGAATTCGACGTTTTTGTGATAGTAGAGGTCGCTGTCGTTCGCTTGAATAGCTTCTTCGCAGCCTTCATTTGCGGCCTTTAAAGCTGCGAGCTGTTGATCACTAATGCGGCGAGCGGCTAGTCGGGCACACATTCCTTCGAGTTCACTCATGACTTCGAACATTTCAATCATTTCTCGAAACGATGGTGCTTTGACAAAACAGCCGCGTTTCGGGATTTGGGTCGCCAGGCCTGACCCCACAAGCTGAAGAAGCGCCTCCCTTACAGGTGTACGGGATACTTGGAATCGTTCAGCCAATGAAGCTTCATCTAATTTTTCTCCATCTTTCAATTGCCCGGTCGCGATTTGTTCTTCGACCCCTTGAAAGACTCGAGTGGCGGCTCGACTACTCATATTAGAAAACTCGTTGCATCTTATTTTTGTATACGATAATTTCTACATAGCATACATAAATATGCAAGCCGTAATAACTCATAACAATCGGCAGGAGCCTATGATGAAAATAAAAGCCCTTTTTTCCGCTGCAATCGGCGCAGCATTTTTAAGCTCAGCGGCTACAGCGACCGAGCTACGTGTCTCTCACCAATTCTCGTCAACCGACGTGCGTCATAAAGTCGCGCAAATGGTCGCCGATCATGTGAAAGAAGCGAATGTGGGACTCGATATCAAAATCTTCCCATCGCAGGCGCTTTTCAAAGCGCGTGAACAGTATAAACCGTTGTCTCGGGGTCAGCTCGATATGACCGTGTTGCCACTGTCATATGCCGGTGGACAACAGCCAGCCTACAACCTTACGCTAATGCCTGGCCTTGTGAAGAATCACGATCATGCAGCGCGATTGAATTATTCGCCGTTTATGCAAGAGATCGAGAAGATCATGGCCAGTGATGATGTGATGGTCCTTGTGCATGGATATCTCGCAGGCGGATTTGCCTCTACCGAAAAGTGTATTACCAAGCCAGCGGACGTGGCAGGTCAGCAGACGCGGGCGGCCGGTAAAGCATTTGAGCAGATGCTCGTCGGTGCGGGTGCATCGATTGCTTCGATGGCCTCTTCTGAGGTTTACAACGCAATGCAAAGCGGCGTGTTGCAAGCTGTTAATACATCTTCCTCATCTTTTGTTTCATTCCGTTTGTACGAGCAAGTTAAGTGCTACACGCCAGCGGGCGCGAACGCACTATGGTTTATGTACCAGCCAATGTTGATGAACAAGTCTACATTTGATGGATTGACTGCAGCGCAACAAAAAGCACTGCGTGATGGAGCCAAGAAAGCCGAAGCCTTCTACTTGAGCGAAGCAAAGAAAGCAGATGCTGAGTCTGTGCGTGTGTTCAAAGAAGCAGGTGTTGAAGTGGCTGACATGAGTACAGCGGATTTCAACGAATGGCAGTCGCTCGCGAAGACGACTTCCTATAAAGAGTTCGTTGCAAACTACCCTGATGGGCAACGTTTATTGGATCTTGCCTTAGCCGTTGAGTAATTGACGAATCCAGGCGGGGGTTCTCCCCGCCTGTTTGGAAGACATCATGGAATTTTTTATACGTTGGGTGAATCGCTTGTCTCAAGCGATTGGGGTGTTGTCCGCCTTAATGATTGTGTTAGCAGTAGTCATAACCTGCCAGATGATTGTGGTTCGGTATTTCCTTAATGTATCCACCGTCTGGCAGACCGAAGCTGTGGTGTACCTAATGATTTCAGCGACCCTTATGGGCCTTCCATACGTGCAGAAGCTGAAAGGCCACGTCAATGTGGACTTGATTCCGATGTTGCTACCACCTGTCGCCAGGAAAATGGTTGTCTTGCTGAGTTTGTTCTGTGCGGTTGGCGTTCTCGCAGTGATGGCCTTTTACGGTTACGAGTTGACCCATATTGCCTTCACGCGTAACTGGAAGTCAGAGACAGTGTGGGCTTTTCCGTTATGGATTCCATATCTATCGATTCCCATGGGCCTCGGGCTGTTTTGCCTGCAACTTTTAGCTGATTTTTTTGAGACTCTGCGCACCAAGGCAGAGGACATCGTGATCGAGGGAGCAGGCCACTAATGGATCCGTTACTACTTGGAGCGATCGTAGCGATTGCCACAATTTTGGTTCTGTTTTCAGGGGTCGCCGTGGCCAACGGTTTGTTGATTGTGTCGGCTCTATTTTTGATTGCCTTCGATGGGTTTCGCTCACTCGAACTGATGCCTGAAATTTTGTACGGCAAGCTCGATAATTTCGCGTTGCTATCGATTCCAATGTTTATTTTGATGGGTGCGTCGATTGCTTCTACGCGCGCAGGTGCAGACCTCTATGAGGCGCTGGATCGTTGGCTTACGAGGGTGCCGGGTGGGCTTGTGATTTCGAACCTGGGCGCGTGTGCACTGTTTGCCGCTATGTCAGGGTCATCGCCCGCGACCTGTGCTGCGATCGGCAAGATGGGTATTCCCGAGATGCGTAAGCGTAATTTCCCCGACGGTGTTGCTACTGGCTCGATCGCGGCTGGTGGAACGCTTGGTATTTTGATTCCGCCGTCTGTGACGATGATTGTGTATGGGATTGCGACAGAAACTTCTATCGGTCGTCTATTCTTGGCCGGTGTGATGCCCGGATTGTTGCTGGTGGCTCTTTTCATGGTTTGGTCGATTTATTCGACTTGGCGCGCTGGCAACATGGACGCGCTCGCAGGTCGGTCTTTCACTTGGAAGCAAAAATTTGAAGTATTGCCGCGAGTAGTACCATTTTTGTTGGTCATTGCGGGTGTGTTGTACACGCTTTACGGTGGTGTAGCGACACCGTCTGAGACCGCTGCTGTGGGCGCAATTTTCTGCGTCATCTTAGCCGTCATCATCTACCGTATGACCGATGTTACACAATTGTGGACAATGCTGAGAGATACCACCAAAGAGTCAGTGATGATTTTGTTTATCATAGGCGCGGCTGGTGTCTTCTCTTATATGCTATCAAGCCTTTTCATTACCCAGGCAATCGCCGAGTGGATCGGTACCTTGGATGTGAATAAGTGGGTGTTGATGTTTTACGTCAATATCTTCTTGCTCGTAGCTGGATTTTTCTTACCTCCAGTCGCAGTGATTTTGATGGCTGCACCGATTTTGATGCCAATTATTCTAGGTGCTGGATTTGATCCTTACTGGTTTGCCGTGATCTTAACGATCAACATGGAGATTGGCTTGATTTCACCACCTGTAGGATTAAATCTGTATGTAATCAACGGCATCGCGCCTGAGATTCCGTTGAAAACGATTTTGCGTGGCTCGATTCCCTATGTTGGCTGCATGATCCTCGCGATTATCCTATTGAGTTTCTTCCCAGGAATCGCAACCTGGTTGCCAGATCTCATGATGGGACCAGTGGTGTCATGAGTCGCAGTTACCGAATTGGTCAAATAGTTCCGAGTTCCAACGTGACTATGGAGACAGAAATACCCGCGGTGTTTCGAACGCGGGAAATACACTATGACGATCGATTTACATTCCATTCGAGCCGCATGCGAATGAAACAAGTGACTCAAGAAGAGCTCGCAGCGATGGATCGCGATAGTGATCGTTGTGCTCTTGAGTTGTCAGACGCTGCGGTTGATGTCATGGGCTATGCCTGTTTGGTAGCGATTATGTCGATGGGCCTTGGCTATCACCGTGAGAGTCAAGCGAGGCTCCATCAAGTGACCTTAGATAATGGGCATCCATCTCCGGTTGTCAGTTCGGCAGGTGCGTTGGTCGACGGTTTATCGGTTCTCAAAGCAAAAAAAATTGCCTTGATTACGCCATACAGAAAGCCGCTAACCGAACTTGTGTGCCAGTACCTTGAATCTGAAGGGTTTGAGGTGATGGATGCAATTAGCTTAGAGATTCCAGACAATTTAGAAGTTGCTCGACAAGACCCCAAAGCTCCAATTGATCTCGTTGATCGGTTGGCTCTTGCGAATGTCGATACGTTGGTTGCCTCAGCATGTGTTCAGATGCCTTCACTGCCGGCAGTTTCCGGGATACAAGCCAAGACAGGGATTCCAACATTGTCAGCATCGGTTGCGACAAGCTTCCGCATGATGAAGGAACTCGGGCTCGACACGCGTATTCCCGGATACGGCGCGTTGTTTGAGTAGGAGGGCATTATGCCAACTGGGATAAAAGAGTGGATTCAACAAGTCACTGATCGGGCGCTTGAGATTCTCGACTTAAAATCAGATGGAGTCCCTCTGGATGATTTGATTGCCCAATGCCATGCTGTCCTATCGCGAAAAGGCGAGGCAACGGGGCTCGCGCTTGCTGGGTCGGTAGTCTCTTCATGGCACGCGCTTGATGAGTCTGAACATTTGGCATTCTTTTGCAGTTTGATTGAGGAATTTGGTCCTGATAGGGCGCGTCTGAATCAGGCAATTGCAGATTACCAATCGTCGAATGATGAATCCTTTGCGATGGCATTGCATCAAGCGGCGGAAGCAAAGCGTCAAGAACTGTTTCGCCGAATGAATGCAGCCCCTAACGGGCTACAAACGTTGATACTCATGCGTGAAGCATTACGCAA
Source organism: Gammaproteobacteria bacterium LSUCC0096 (assembly GCA_008087055.1). GTDB lineage: Bacteria > Pseudomonadota > Gammaproteobacteria > Pseudomonadales > Litorivicinaceae > HIMB30. The sequence continues at coordinate 423,730 of VIEA01000002.1, forward strand.
ATTGCTCCGTGATCACCCTGAGCTGAAACCAATAGATCAAGACCTGGTTCATCTATTCACGTCGTGGTTCAACAAAGGGTTTTTAAGACTCGAACGAATCAATTGGCAGACGCCGGCAGCGGTCCTCGAAAAGCTGATTCAGTACGAATCAGTCCACGAAATCCAGGGCTGGGATGATCTGAGACGCAGGTTGGCAGAGGATCGCTTGTGCTTCGCTTATTTCCATCCAGTAATTCCTGACGAGCCTTTGATCTTTGTAGAGGTTGCATTGGTACAGGGTGTAGCTGATGCGATCGGACCGTTGCTTGATACGCCCCCAGCGCCTCCGCTTTCTGCTGATACGGCTGTGTTTTACTCGATCAATAATTGCCAACCTGGTCTTGCAGGTGTGAGTTTTGGGAACCTGCTGATTAAGCAAGTGGTATCGGTCTTGCAGGCTGAGCATCCAAAGCTAAAGCGTTTCGTCACGTTGTCACCAATACCGGGACTGCGCCGGTGGCTCGATACGGAGGGGCGGCAGTATTTGTCGCTATTCGAGACATCGACGGATCACGCCGAGCTGAAACCAATAGTCGCCAAATATTTGACCTCCGGACAGGGTCCTAAACTCAAAGATCCGGTTGCTCGATTCCATCTGGGTAATGGTGCGACCCTTGAGCGAATCAATCCAAATGCGGATCTTAGCCCTCGAGGTCACAAGCAGAGCTTCGGCTTTATGGTCAACTACTTATATGAGCTCGATGACATCGTGAGCAACCATGAGCAACTCATGGAAACGGGGCAGATCGCGACTTCTAAAGACGTACAGCAGTTATTGAAGAAAAATATAAAGCATAAATTGAAGGAACTTTCTTATGACGCATAATGTTTTTGCGGCAATCCAAGTCAATCTCCAGCGTTATGCTGATAAGACGCTGCTTTCGATCCCCGGGGGTCGAGATTTGACAGGCACAGATCTGGATACAGAATCAGCAATATTATCGGCAGCGCTTGTCGATCTTGGATTGGAACCGGGAGATCGAGTTTCTGTTCAGATTGACAAAGGGTGGATGAACGTCGTTTTGTACCTCGCTGTTTTACGCTGTGGTGCGGTTTATCTCCCTTTAAACTCGGCTTACACGAATAGTGAAATTGAATATTTCTTAACAGATGCGGAGTCGAAGCTTCATGTATGCGTTGCCGATAGGCTTGACCATGTTGAGTCTTTGAAGGGTTCGATTCCTGGCTTACAGGTGTTAACGCTCGATGGTGAAGCTGGAACGCTAATTGATGTTTTTGAAGGTGCGAAAGCAGCGAGCAAGTCTTTCACTGAAGTGGTCACCAGAGCTTCTGATGATTTGGCATCGATTATCTATACTTCGGGGACTACAGGTAAACCGAAGGGTGCCATGATCACGCACAGCAACCTGGTTGCTAACGCGGAAATGTTAACCGAGGCATGGAACTATAGCTCTGACGATGTTCTATTGCACTCGTTACCACTCTTTCACGTGCACGGACTGTTCGTAGCATTGAATCTAGCGCTAATGAATGGTGGGCCGGTTATTATGCTTCCGAAGTTTGATCCAGATATGGTTTTGGATGCGATGCCGAATGCTACGGTGATGATGGGTGTACCGACTTATTACACACGGTTACTGGCTGATCCTCGTTTTAATCGTGACGTTAGTGGTCACATGCGTCTGTTCATATCAGGATCTGCGCCGTTACTCGTTGAGACCTCAGATGAGTTTTTTGAGCGGACAGGGCAACGCATTCTCGAGCGTTACGGGATGACTGAGACTGGGATGAGTTGCTCGAACCCTTTAAATGGTGACCGTCGTGCAGGCTCTGTTGGGCCACCTCTGCCTGGTGTCGAAGTAAGGATCATTGCTGAGGATGGATCTGAATTACCCCGTGGCGAAATCGGCTCTCTCGAGGTCAAAGGTGATCATGTATTCAAGGGTTATTGGAAACTGCCAGAAAAGACAGCTGCCGAATTTAAGGGTGACTGGTTTATTACTGGAGACATGGCGACGTTGTCTGAGGATGGCTACGTCTCGATCGTCGGTCGTGGTAAGGACCTCATCATTTCTGGTGGGCTGAATATTTATCCGAAAGAAATCGAAGATGTGCTGAATGACCAGGATGGTGTTGTTGAAAGTGCCGTTGTGGGTGTACCTCATCCCGATTTTGGGGAAGGAATCGTCGCTGTTTTGGTCGGCGAACGTGAACTTGATATGGATTCACTTCAAGCCATTTGCCGAGAGAAGTTGGCGGGATTTAAAGTTCCAAGGCGATGGATTCAGTTAGATTCTCTCCCACGCAACACCATGGGTAAGGTGCAGAAAAATCTCTTAAGAGATGACTACACAGACAGTTTTGCATAGCGAGTGTTAAGCCGGCGAAAGCCGGCTCTTTTTTAGGGTGGCTGTACTCGGTTAAGTATGAAATTTTATAATTGATGCCTAGCAAATGCCTGATTCCAATTAGGCGAAAATTTCGCTGGCAGGTCCTAACCTACTCGTCCAAGAAAGATCGAAGATGATCTGAGCGACTCGGATGTCTGAGCTTCCGGAGTGCTTTTGCTTCGATCTGACGAATCCGCTCACGCGTAACATCAAACTGCTTGCCGACCTCTTCGAGAGTGTGGTCAGTATTCATGTCGATACCGAAACGCATGCGAAGTACCTTAGCTTCTCTTGCGGTCAGACTCGCAAGCACCTGACGGGTTGACTCAGTCAGTCCCTCGACAGTTGCTGAATCAACTGGTGATGAAATCGTCGTATCTTCGATAAAGTCGCCAAGTGAGCTATCTTCGTCATCACCGATTGGTGTTTCCATTGAGATTGGTTCTTTCGCGATCTTTAATACCTTCCGCACTTTGTCTTCAGGCATTTCCATGCGTTCGCCCAACTCTTCTGGTGTCGGTTCACGGCCCATTTCTTGAAGCATTTGGCGGCTGATCCGATTCAATTTATTGATCGTTTCGATCATGTGAACTGGAATCCGGATGGTTCGCGCTTGGTCAGCAATCGAACGAGTGATCGCTTGACGGATCCACCAAGTGGCATAAGTCGAAAATTTATAACCGCGACGATATTCAAACTTATCAACCGCTTTCATGAGACCGATGTTGCCTTCTTGGATCAAGTCTAAGAATTGCAGGCCGCGATTCGTGTACTTCTTAGCGATTGAAATCACCAGACGCAGGTTTGCTTCGACCATGTCTTTTTTCGCACGGCGAGCTTTCGCTTCACCCATTGAAAGACGACGATTAACGTCACGAAGTTCAGGGATCGTGACCCCAACACCCTCAGCAATCGACTGGAGTCTTGCTTGGCAACGCTGGACGTCTGGAATAACTGCTTCCAGTTTTTCTAATTTTTTCTTCTTGGCGAGACCAGGAACCCATTCAAAATTGGTCTCGTTACCATGCCATTCTTTAATGAAAATCTTCCGATCAAGTTTTCCTTGTTTCGTGCAAAGACGCAGGATTTCTCTTTCTTGATCGCGGATCGAATCCAGTACAGTTCTAAACTCAACGCACAGCTCGTCGAATAACCTAGGGGTTAGCTTCAGTGACGAGAAGACATCTCCAATCGCGTTCAATGCATCTTTGCCCTCTTGTGAATCGCGACCCTTTTTGGCGATCACTTTCTCGGCTTTTTCGAGATTGGTGCGCAGTGCTTCGAAGCGCGCTTTGACTTCTTCAGGGTCAGGACCTGTGTCGCCTTCTTCTGCATCATCTTCGTCTGAAGCATCATCGTCATCAGATGAATTTGAATCGTCAAAATCTTGATCACTGACTTCTTCTGTAGAGTCTGCTTCGACTGGTGCTTCATCTTCAGGATCGGGATCTAGAAAACCGGCTAGAAGATCGGACATGCGGCCTTCTTCGGTTTGAATGCGATCATAAATGGCAAGGACTGACTCAACGATCCCTGGGTAGTAAGCCATCGCCTGCATGACTTCACGGATGCCTTCTTCAATCCGTTTCGCAATCACAATCTCGCCTTCGCGAGTCAAGAGCTCGACTGTTCCCATTTCGCGCATGTACATGCGCACAGGATCAGTGGTTCGACCTACGTCATTCTCGACAGCAGCGAGTGCAGCGGCCGCTTCTTCAGCAGCTGCATCGTCTGTTGTTGTGGAATTTTCGCCAAGAATCAGTTGGTCATCATCAGGGGCTTCTTCACCAACTGCGATCCCCATATCTCCGATCATTCGGATGATATCTTCGACTTGATCAGGATCTGCAATTTCTTCTGGAAGATGGTCATTAACCTCAGCATAGGTGAGGTATCCCTGTTCCTTACCTTTGGCAATCAAATCTTTTAGACGTGATTGACGCTGCTCGGTTTGCGTAAGTTCCTGATCTAACGGTTTTTCTGCCATGAACTGACCTAAGAGGTGTGTTGTGAAAAAGGTCGCAAATTATACACTGATTTGTCCGTAATTTTCATTACTTTTTATGTGCTTCGAGTGCTTGATGCAGCTGTTCGGCTGAAATTTTCCCGCGCTTCGCATCTTCTGCGAGGAGCCTCATCGATTCTGTTACCAACTGTTTTTTCAACTGGGTGAGGCCGCCTTTAAATTCTGGCTCGTATGAGCTTTCGCTAAAAAGTGCCTCGCGACTCAGTAGTTTAGACAATAATCGCCCAAGTTCGGTTCCGCTAAAGTGCCCCATCAATCCTGCGGTAGTCGGCTTATCGGCGCTCGAAACCCAGTCAAAAACCTGGCTGAGTGCGTGGATGTTGATTAATCGACTGCGTTCAGGGATCGAAAATGGCTCTGTAAGTAGTGCGGGGTTTTGCAGCACAAGCCAGAGCAAGCGGTTCACAAGTGGCTCAGGTTTATTGGGATCTGGAAATTGAAGTGTCGGTGGCGCGTCAATCTCGTCCTCGATTTCTATTGGTGGTTCGGCGCTCTCTGAAAAATCACTTAATAGAGCATCCTCATCCGGTCTTAGGGATTCAAAGCTCGCAATTTCAACATCAATGTCAGATCCATCGTTTTGCGGAGGTATTGCAGTTGGAACGCTCTCAACAGTCGTTGGTTCGATGTGTAGATCTCGCAAGCGTGCATCGAGATCTGTTCGACGAGTGCCTGACAGTTCGCTCAGTGAATCTAGCATCAGAGAGCGGTAGATACTCGCAGGAACCTTTGCAATTTTTGGGAGCGCGAGTGCTGTCAGGCGTGCGCGTCCATCAATTTTCGTGAGATCAACGTCATCTGAAAGCAGTCGGATGAGGGCCTCAGATGCGGGAAGTGCATCATTCAGTCGGCTCAAAAACGCCTCATTTCCCTCGTCCCGTACCAGCGAGTCAGGGTCATGCCCGTCTGGTAAAAATAAAAATCGAATGCTGAACTCGTCACTTAAAAATGGAAGCATGGTATCGAGCGCGCGTTTAGCCGCTGTTCGTCCGGCTTTATCACCATCGAAGCAGACAATGACCTGCGCAGTTTGGCGGCTGAGGCGATCGAGGTGCTGACCCGTGAGGGCAGTTCCAAGCGTTGCTACCGCAAAGTCGATCCCAAATTGCGCAAGAGCGACCACATCCATGTAGCCTTCTACCACGAGTACTCGATCTAGGGACCGACATGCTTGGCGAGCTTCGTAAAGCCCATAGAGCGTATCGCTTTTATGAAATAACTTGGTTTCAGGGCTATTCAAGTATTTGGGTTTGCTGTCATCGAGGACCCGCCCGCCGAATGCGATGGTACGACCGCGGATGTCTCGAATCGGGAACATGACCCGTTCTCTGAAACGATCATATTCGCGTCCCTGTGCGTTGACGACTGTTAAACCGGCTTCAAGCAATTGTTTCTTGGTTTGCGCATCATTGCCTAGTTGATCGTATAAAAAACGCCAACCATCGGGTGCATAACCGAGGCCAAATCGATGTGCGATTGTTCCCGTCAGTCCGCGACCTTTTAAATAATCGACCGCGCGCACTCGGTTCGGATTGGATTTGAGAGCCTTTCTAAATGCTTGATCCGCTCTTTCAACGATTTCATAGAGCGCTTTGCGCTGTCCCGCTTCTGGGTCTGCCGCTTCCGTGGGAACTTCGAGACCTGCTAGTGACGCTAAGTTTTCGATCGCACTAACGAAATCAACTTTGTCATATTCCATGATGAAGCTAATCAGGCCGCCTGAAGCTCCACAGCCAAAACAGTGATAAACCTGCTTGTCAGGACTTACTGAAAACGAAGGGGATGAGTCGTCATGGAAAGGGCAGCGGCCGTGATACTCGCGACCGGATTTTTTCAGCGGAACGCGGGTGCTAATCACATCAACGATATTGACGCGATCATTCAATGTTTCGATAAAAGAATCAGGGATTCGTCCAGCCACTTGATATCCGACGATTGAGTTGAGTGGTTAGAGTGTATCTGAAAAAATGAGATTGGATTTAACCGAGACGACCTTTGACGAGCTTGCTGATCACTTGCATATCGGCACGTCCTTGGACCTGGGGTTTGAGTTGCCCCATGACTTGCCCCATACCCTGCGGACCTGAAGCGCCTGTGTCAGTGATCGCTTGCTCAATAAGTGACAAGATTTCATCTTCAGTCAACTGTGCTGGAAGAAACTCTTTAAGGATTTCGACCTCAGCAAGTTCAATATCTGCTAGGTCTTGACGCCCTCCGTCCACAAACTGATTTGCAGCGTCTCGGCGTTGTTTTGACATTTTATCGATGATGGCGAGACAGCGAGCGTCGTCGACATCGATACGTTCATCCACTTCAATGCGTTTGATCTCGGAGAGTGCCATGCGAATGACACCGAGGCGAAATTTTTCTTTCGCCCGCATGGCATCTTTCATGGCTTCCGTGAGAGTGTTTTTCAGCGAACTCACGCGAACGACTCAACGATTAATAGAGACGTTCGAATTTTTTCGTTTCGCGAGACACCTTTTTCAGATGACGCTTAACCGCTGCAGCAGCTGCACGCTTGCGCAGAGTTGTTGGCTTCTCATAGCACTCACGACGACGAACTTCAGAGAGAACGCCAGCTTTCTCGCAAGCACGCTTGAAACGACGAAGTGCGACGTCAAAGGGCTCGTTGTCTTTAATTTTTACCGCAGGCATTAAAAAGCACCTATCCTTAAATTAAACTATGTTTGAATTTGGTATCCCCACTTGGGGCGCGAGAGAATACCAGTGTCCGGAGAAAAAGGGAACCAAATGCGTGTCTTAGGTATAGAAACTTCATGTGATGAGACTGGTATTGCGATCTATAGCGATCAAGACGGGCTCATGGCACATCGAGTTCACAGCCAAATCGATGTGCATGCCTACTACGGTGGTGTCGTTCCCGAGCTCGCTTCACGTGATCATGTTCGCTACCTCCGTCCATTAGTTGATGAAACAGTGACTGCTTCAGGTTTGGAACTGGCTGATATCGATGCCGTTGCTTATACAACCGGGCCGGGTCTTTTGGGTGCGTTATTGGTTGGGTCCACCTTCGCTAAGTCGCTTGCTTTTTCGCTAGATCGGCCAGCACTCGGAATTCATCACATGGAAGGACATTTGTTGGCCCCTTTGATGGAAACCCCTGATCTTCCGACTCCCTTTGTTGCCTTGTTGGTCAGCGGAGGACACTCGCAATTGATTTTGGTTCGAGGTATTGGTGACTACGAATTGTTGGGCACTACCCTTGATGATGCGGCAGGTGAGGCTTTTGATAAAACAGCGAAATTGCTCGAATTAGGTTACCCAGGGGGTCCTAAAATTTCGGCTTTGGCTGCCAATGGTGATGCAACCCGGTTTCGCTTTGCGCGGCCGATGACTGACCGTCCTGGGTGCGATTTCAGCTTTTCCGGATTAAAAACTCAAGTGCTCACAGAAGCACGTCGTTTGGTAAAGTCGGGTCAGCTCAATGAACAAGCTAAAGCTGATTTGGCGGCGAGCTTTCAGCAGGCAGTTGTTGATACCCTAGTCATCAAGTGCGAACGAGCGATTGCTCAAACTGGTGCCCAGGCTCTCGTGATGTCAGGTGGTGTGAGCGCCAATCGATTACTTCGCCAATCTTTGAAATCGCTTGAGTCGACAGGGATACAAGTTGCCTATCCGGCACCTGAATTTTGTACAGATAACGGCGCTATGATTGCCTTTGCAGGCCTGATGCGGTTAAGTCGTGGACAGAAAGATTCTTCGCTTGCGATGACGATTCGCCCGCGCTGGCCATTAAGTGAACTACCAAAGGTGTCGTAATGGATACGATGTATGTTTCAAGACTCCCGCTCCTTTCACTGATCGGGGTGTACTTGCATGAAAAAGAGAATCCGCAGCCTTTATATCTAGATTTAGCGATTAAGTTATCGTTATCTGAGGCCGCAGCATCAGATGATCTAGAAGATACGCTCGACTACGCTGCGCTGTGTCATGACATCCAAGCGGCCGCTGCGAGAGAGCACTGTAATCTTATCGAGAGACGCCTGACTGATTTTTTAGAAATTGTCTTGTGGGACGACAGAGTGGTCGAAGTGACCGGCAGACTCTATAAGCCTGGAGCCGTGCCTGGCGCAGAGATTTCGGTCGAGAGAACACTCAAGCGCTCTGCATAGAGCGCATCGCCAAGTGCTTTGCCACTCAACCCTTGTTCGCTGAATTTTTCCACTGAGACCTGGCGAACCCTCTCGCGTATGTCGAGCCAACGACGAATCGGTACCATTAATCGATGTGTTTGATCGAATTCAGAAAGTAATCGATCGATGTCTGCATCCGGTGGATTTCCTCTCAACCACCCGAGTTGGCCGAAAACATCAAGGCATTGTCTGGCATCGTCAAACGGAAGATCTGTTAATCGGGTGGCAGCTTTCAAAAACGCGGTACGCTTATTTGTTAATCGAAATTCTTTTGCATGATGTTCAATGCATTCAATTGTCGGCTGATTCAGAATCATCCATTCAGCAAGGCGTGCGTCAGCCGATTGGCAGGTAAACTTGTCTGGCACGATGCGTAGAGCAGAAGTCAGCGCATCGGTAATGCCGAGATCATTGATATGTTGAAGCCCTAGTTCTGGGTGACTCGAGGCGAGCGTTTTATCGAGTTCAACAATGATGCGCTCAACCGAGAGCTCTCGCAAAGACTGAGACATCGATCGCATCACTGATTGTGTTTCTGGTGCGATATGAAATTTGAATTCACCAAGCTGTCCGAGAAAGCGGATGCCTCGGAGGACACGCAGAGGGTCTTCAGTAAACGCATCTGACACATGGCGTAATTGCCGAGACTTGAGGTCGTTTTGGCCGCCATATGGGTCGATTAAATCACCTGTGCGTGACAAGGCGATTGCATTGATTGTGAAATCGCGGCGAAGAAGATCCATTTCTAAGGTGACAGAGGGATCTGCGTGCACTGCAAAACCCGTGTGGCCTTGACGCGTTTTTCGCTCTGTTCGAGCCAGCGCTACCTCGACATGGCTTTTTGGGTGCAAAAACACAGGAAAATCTTGCCCAACTTGCTGGAAACCGAGCTTTAGAAACGTGCCAGGTGTAGTGCCTACCGCCACATAATCGATATCTTTAGGGGTGAGCCCAAGTAAAGAATCACGGACCGCTCCACCGACAACGTAGATCTCTAATCCCTCAAGATTGGCGCCTTTGAGAGGTGCGAAAAGATGCTGCAAATCAAACATCAGAGGCCACCTGTATTAACTGCCGATCATCGAGCCGTATCGCAGTGAGATAACCACCCCAAACACAGCCAGTATCCAGTGCGACGATATGTGAGTCGTTTTTGCGGCCGTTAAGGGTCGCCCAGTGACCAAACAGAATTTGTCGATCGACGGTAATTCTTTTTGGAGCGTCCATCCATGCACACAAATTCTTAGGTGCGAGCTCAGGTGCATCTTTGCAGTTGAAATCGAGCGCAAGGGACTTCTGATCGACAAACCGCATCCGTGTACAGGCATTAATTAAAAAGCGCGCTTTTTCATCATCTGTTGTCGCTTGATCGAAATGGGCTGGTGTATTGCCATACATGGAGCGAAGCGAATCGATCCAGTCATCTCCACGCAGTCGGCGATGGACGGCTTCGATTTCGGTGAGAAGAGTGTCTCGATCAAACTGTGGCCAAACGCCTGCATGAATAACTAACGCGTTGTGCTCTGGAAGGTCTTTTGCGAGGGAACATTGGCGATACCACTCGATGACATCATCACAGATGAGAGAGTCGAGAAGCGGTTGCGTTTTGTCTTTTGGTTTGGCTTCCCGAATCCCTGATGCAACAGCTAAAAAATTGAGATCATGATTACCAAGAACAGCTGAGCATGCATTCTGATGATCAAGCACCCACTGCATAACGGCTTCTGAATCTTCGCCGCGCGCAATTAAATCACCAGCGAAAATCATGTGATCTCTCTGCGGATTGAACGCGAGTGTCGCTAGCAATCTCTGAAAAGCGCCCCAGCAGCCTTGAACATCGCCGACCACATAGGTCGCCATTAGTGAAGAGCTCCAGGATTAAGGAGAGTGAATACTGGGATCCTGGCTTTAAATATTTCGCCATCTGAGGCTACCATTTCAAAGTAACCTTCCATGGTGCCGATCGCAGTCTCAAGAATTGCTCCTGATGTATATGTGAATTCGTCTCCTGGGACGATTGTCGGCTGTTCTCCCACCACGCCGTCACCGTGAACTTCGCGAATACCACCTTCACCGTCTGTTATTTTCCAATAGCGATGTAATAACTGCGCAGGTAGGGTGCCGTTATTTGCGATTCTGACCGTATAGGTAAAAACGAAACGGCTATCCGATGGATTGGATTGAGCCTCGATGTAAGTTGCCTGCGCATTCACGTTGACTTGATATCGCAAATCCTGCATTACGCCTTCCCCTCTCTACGACCCAAATAGTTGCCCAATTCAACATAGGTTTCCACAGACAACCGTTCAGGTCGATCCTGCGGGTTGATGCCGAGTGCTTCGAATTCATCCAAGCTGACGATATCTTTTAGATTATTCCTGAGTGTTTTGCGGCGCTGACTGAACGCTTGGCGAACCACGTGAGTCAATCCATCCATTGACTCAATCAATGCGCGTTTATTTGCGTCGGGGATAATTCGAATGACGCCAGAATCAACTTTTGGTGGTGGCGCAAAACTCTCAGGTGGCACATCAATCAGGGGTTCCACGCGCGCAGTCGCCTGAATCATGACGCCCAAGCGCCCATAGGCTGATTCACCAGGTGCCGCAGCAATCCGATTAACGACTTCTTTTTGGAGCATCACATGGATGTCTTGAATCTGATCACCCAGTTCTAATAGTTTGAAGAGTAATGGTGTTGAGATGTTGTAAGGCAGATTGCCCACGATTCTCAAAGGACTACTTAACTGTGCGAAGTCGACTTTAAGCACATCTTCATTGAGGAGGCGGCATCGCTCCGGAGATTTGCTAACAAAACTCGCCAACAGCCCAGGGACAAGATCGCGATCCAATTCGATCAAGGTGAGATCACACTGTGAGGCGTACAAGCCTTCAGTAATTGCGCCATGACCCGGACCGATTTCAACAACCGCATCAGCGGTCGATGCGTTGATCGATGCTAAAATCGCATCGATAACGCGACCATCAATCAAAAAGTTTTGACCGAACCGTTTGCGTGCTGATCTAGCGAGTTCTTTGGACACTGTTGTTCCTGCAAAAAGAGATCAGTGTACCTGACTCGTGGATTCTTTAGGCAATCGAGGTGGTGAGGCGATTCGCTTCTCGGATTGCCGCGACCAAGCCTCCAGTGCTCGCTAAGCCTCTGCCAGCTAAATTCAATGCTGTGCCGTGATCGACGCTGGTACGGACGATAGGGAGCCCAAGTGTTATGTTGACGGAGTCTCCAAACCCTTGGTACTTCACCACAGGAAGGCCCTGGTCGTGATACATCGCAATATGGCAATCAGCCTGGGCGCGCATGTCTGGTGTGAATGCAGTATCAGCTGGCACAGGTCCTTCAATATGCACGTTCGGATGCTGAGGTCTTAATGATTCAAGCGCAGGCCGAATGATCTCAATTTCTTCTCGTCCAAGGTGTCCATCCTCTCCTGCGTGAGGATTCAATCCCAGCACATGAATCCGAGGATGCGGTATTTGAAACACCTCGCTGAAAGCGTTGATGACAATACCCGTGACTGTTTCGATTCGCTCTTTTGTAATGGCTTTGGGGACTTCAGTGAGCGGTAAGTGGGTTGTGACCAATGCGACGCGACAATCTGTTGATGCGAGCATCATCACGACCTCAGAGAGACCATAAAAGTCTCTGAGGAATTCCGTATGTCCAGTAAAAGAGCTGAACCCTCCATCGCGAATTGTTGCCTTATTCACTGGTCCTGTAACCAGCGCACGAAACCGTTTTTCTTGGATGCCGTAAAGCGCATGTTCAATCGACTGAAGGCAGTATCCAGCGTTAATCGGGTCAGAAATTCCCGGCTGGTTGGTTGGATCGGCTGCAGCAACCGGATCAACGTAGATGATTCCTTGTGTGCGCTCTGGATTATAGTGATCCGCATCCATGATGCTGACAGGGAGGCCTAAAATCTCTGCGCGGCGTTTGATGATTTCAGGATCTGCGATGACAACCCCTTCGAGCTCGCCATCAATGGCCGCTTGGATGCAAAGATCAGGACCGATGCCGCCAGGGTCACCTGGCGTGATGGCAAGGGGAATCATGACTTCAGTTCGACAAACGCATCCGCGCGAACTTGACGGAGCCAAGAATCGAGTTCTTGTGAAAACTTGCGTTCAGTTAAAATGCGGCGTGCTCGATTCTTCATTTGTTCCTCAGAGATATCTGACTCACGAGTCTCTAGCACTTCGATCAGATGGAACCCGAAACGGCTCCGACTCACTTGGCTCAAAGTATTCAACGGAAGCTTTGTCATGACCGAGGCAAAACCTGGGACCAATTGATCCGCACGGACCCATCCCAAATCACCGCCTTTAGCAGCACTCAGTGGATCTTCAGAGAATCGACGCGCAAGCTCAGCAAAATCAGCGCCACCCTCTAATTCACGACGGACGTTTTGAGCGAGCTCTTCCGCTTTTTCAGGCGAGCGAACGGCGTCTGGCTTGATCAGAATGTGACGTGCTTTATATTCGGTCACTACGACTGATTGATCGCCTCGACGATCTCTGACTGCAATCAGGTGAAATCCCCCTGGTGAGCGAATCGGCCCAATTAATGTATTCTTTTTTGCTTCGTTCAGAGCATCGGCAAAGACGGGATTGAGCTCTAAAATATTCCTCCATCCAAGATCGCCACCTTGGCTCGCTTCAGGTGCATCTGAGTAGCGAACAGCCATTTGCCCAAATGGCGCACCCTGAAGGAGTGCATCACGGATCGATACAGCTTTTTGTTCAGCTTGCTGGATGACTTCAGGGCTTGGACGGTTAGGAAGCCCAACAACGATCTGGCTCAGTAGAAGCTCAGGTGCTGTACTGATCTGGCCGCCGGTTGTTTCCATAAAGCGCCCGAGTTCTGAGTCGCTGATACGAATCCGACTGCGTACTTCACGATCACGAATCGCGTTAATTAGGAGTTCCCGGCGAATTTGTTCGCGGAACACGGTGAAGCTCTTGCCTTCGGACTCGATTGCATTTTTGAGTCCGAGTAGATCGGTATCTCGATTCTTAGCGATTTGCAGTAACGTTTCGTTGACGCGCGCGTCATCAATCTGCAGTCCGCGACGTTTTGCGACTTCGACTTGGGCTTGCTCGAGAATCAACCGTTCGAGTACCTGTTGACGCAATTCTTCGTTGATCTCGATCGCGTTACCACGTGATTCGGCTTGTGTTTTCAGATCATTCAGTCGCGTCTCGACGTCACTTGACAGAACGATGCCTGTGTCGACTACTGCGACAATTTTATCAATCACTCGTGCTTCAGCAGTCCCCAATAGACCGCTGAAAACGAGAGCGGAGAATGCAAACTTAATACCGAGCTTCAGAGAGTTCATAACCTTCCAATAAACGTTCCATGATTGAAGAAGCTCCGCGACCTAAGACGCCGAGTCCTTTGAGTTCAACTTGTAATTTGACGGAGTGTCCGCCATTGGTTGCAGTGACTTGGTCACGCTCATAGGCATGAACCATTGCGGCACGCCAACAGCAGCTTTCGTACTCAATACCCACAACTTGGTTGACTCGCTCTTCCGTATTTGGTTCCCACTGGAGACCTGCGAGGAAGCGCCAATCTTGACCAATTTGATTTGAGACATAGAGGTCTGTCCGAGTTGCCGCATCATTGTCCCAAACAATACGTTGTGTGACGTAATCTGTATCTGATGTTCGATACTTAAATTCGTTTGTTGCAGTATCCATAGTCTCGCCATCAGCTATAGACGAAAAGCGCGTATTCCAGTTGAAGGATTCAGCAAGGCGCGCAGTAGATTCAACAACCAAAGGTCCCTGGTCGGTAGTTTCCGGATTGCCGGATAAGGTCACGCCGCGATCTTGTAAGAAAATAGTGCGTCCAGCGGTCACGCGATATGTTTCGATACCGTTTGAATTGATGCCGCGAGAAGTGAGCGATAATGCGATTTCACGGGTATCACCGACAAAGTCACCACCAGAGATCGGGTTATCTAAGAAGATCTGACTTACCGTATCTGTTTCGTTGGCTGTGTCGGGAGTATCGAATTTAACAACCGTTGGATCCTCATTCGGTTCACGAACTAATAATTTCGCGCGGGGGATAATCTCGTGAAGCGAACCGTTCTCCCCGAACTTCTCAAAATTGAGGCTGCCATCGAGGGACGCACCATAGGTGAAATATGCATTATCTTGGGTTGTTGTACCCGTGGTTGCTTCTGACCAACGTGCAAATCCTAAGGCTGCCGGAGTCAGCGCGCCGAAGGCACGCGACATTGGATATTCAGCTTTTAAATCTGATGAAAGACGGCGTCCTTCCGATGGATCCGAGCTGGTTAGGCCAGTTGTTGTTCGTGTGAATTCAGTTGCATCCCCTGAAACAAAGAGATTCCAATCTTCACCGTATTCGGCCCACGATGCAGTCAGTTGAGGTTGACGGGAGAACTTGACGTCGGAACCGTTGACTGACGGATCAACGACATCGATCCGGTCGACCAGCCATCCGGCACTCCAATTATCACCGCGGACAGTCGCTCCAATAGAAGACGTCAGCTGCTGCTTGTCCGAGAGATCCGCAAAGTTATCAAGATCATCCTGATAGGTGCCATCGGATGCATCTTCATATGTCATGTTCCAGATCACGGCCTTCGATGGGTCACTTGTCAGCGTCAGCTTCGAAATATGCCGGTCTGTCCCTGTTACTTTGTCGTCAGGTAACTGTTCGGTTTTGGCCTCAAATAGACTGAAGTCCTCGAACAGATATCGACCATGGAGGCCGAGCGCAGTGCCTCGCGCTGACATAAATCGAGGCTGAATCAGGACGTCGTAATTTGGTGCAAGGTTCCAGTAAAACGGAGTAACAATTTCCGTTCCAGATGTTGAACCCAGTGAGTAACTTGGGAAAAGAAAACCAGTCAAACGCCTGTCATCGAGAGGGAATCCGAGAGCTGGTGTGTAAAACACAGGAATTTCTTTCACGCGAACAACGACGTTGTTTGCCCAACCACGACCAGATGATTGATTCAAATAAATTTGATTGGCCTGTAAATCCCAGGAATTCACGCCTGGCGCGCAAAACGTAATGGTTCCATTGACCACGCGAATGTCGCCGTTCGGAGCTCCGATCGCGAACTCTGAGTCCCCACGCAACCGATTTTTGTGGGTTACAAACGATGAGTTTTTGAGATCAAAGGCATTGGTACGTACGTTGACTGATGCGGTATCACCTATCAGGAGCGTGTTTGGACGCCGAATCTTGACGTTCCCTTCGGCATCGCCGTCGCCTGTTGAATTTAAAAATGAAACACGATCAGCTTCGAGCTGGAAATCATTGCGGGTAATAAATGCATTACCACTCAAAATGACACGATCATTCCCGTCGTAATCGGTGTTCTCCGCTTCAGCATTTAAATCATCACCGGGTGACCCTTCGACGAGCGGAGGGCTGTAATATCCTTGGCACAGATAGGTTCCAGAGGTGTCGACGACCCAGTCAGTGGCAGCGGCAGTCTGTCCATCGCCGTAGGCGAAACCTGAGCTCATTGCCAGCACACTGAGTGCGATTGATCGAGGTAATGTTAGATGATTCATAGATTCACTTTCAGAACTGAAACAGGATCATAGTTGAGTCTGATACATGTTGCCTAGGCCTTAGGGTGCTTGGTTGCATAAACAATGATATGTTTTCGCACCTTTCTACCGTTGGAACCCTAGGGTATGCAGGCTTATCTTTTCGATTTTGATGGCACTTTGGTTGACAGTGCGCCCGATCTGACACGTGCGCTGGATCTTGCATTGAATAGAGCTGGACTTCCAGGTGTTGGCCTTGAACTCGGAAAACAAATGGTTGGTCATGGTGCCGGCAAGTTAGTTGAGCGAGCGGTACAGCATGTGACAAACGATCAGACTGTCACGATGGAGTCGCCCTTGTGCCGGCTATTGCTGTCCGTGTTCCTTGAGGAATATGAGCCGATTTGCGCTGAGACCTCTGTGTTGTATCCAGGTGCAATGAACTTGATCGAGATACTCAAGACCCAGGGCAAACAAGTGGGGCTAGTCACCAATAAGCCGAGGCGCTTTGTTGAATTGATGCTGCCAGCCTTTGACCTTCATGATGCGTTTGACAGCATCGTCGCAGGTGATGATTTGCCGACGAAAAAGCCGGAACCTGATATGGTGCACAAAGCACTTTCCGATTTAGATAGAGCTCCTCACGAGGCGTGCCTTGTCGGCGACAGCAAAGCGGATTTGGGAGCGGCTAAAGCAGCGGGTGTTGCTTCAATCTTAGTCAGCTTTGGATACGCTGGGGATTTAAACGTACACGACTGCGGTGCAGATCGTGTCATACATGATTTGATGGAATTACTTGGTAATGACGCCTGAACAATTTGATCGGTATCGGGAGCTTGATTTAACTCGGGTTCCCGTTGCAGTAAAGCGGTTAGCAGATATGGAAACCCCTTTATCTTGCTATCTGAAGCTTGCCGATCGGCCATGGTCTTATTTATTGGAATCTGTGACAGGAGGGGAGACTTGGGGTCGTTACTCGTGCATTGGTCTTCCATCCCGAGAGCGTATTGAAGTCAGCGGACCTCGAATTACCCGCTTTGAGCGTGACGAAGTCGTAGAAATTATCGAGTCAGGCGACCCGTTGACGTGGATTTCGGACTATCAGGTACGTCTGGGTGAAACCCCTTCGTGGGTTATTGAAGAGTTGGATTTGCCAAAATTCACAGGTGGTTTGGTTGGGTATTTTGGCTATGACACGATTCAGTATGTGGAGCCGCGTGTTGCCAAAACGCTTCCTGAAAATGATCCGATTGGTTCCCCTGATATTATTTTGATGCGGTCTGATGATGTTGTCGTTTTTGACAATTTATCGGGGATGCTGACGTTGATTACGCACGCAAACCCACAAGAAGCTGGTGCTTATGAGGCAGCTTGTGAGCGGCTAGATGATATGTTGGATGACCTCGCGTCAGCGATGGATCCATCAGCTTTTTATCCAACAGAACACGATCCAATTACCGAAGCAGATTACCAATACAGTCTTGAAAAAGATGCGTTCAAACATGCAGTCAATGAAGTGAAAGAGTACATCCAAGCTGGTGATGTAATGCAGACAGTGATCAGTCAGCGAATATCTGTCCCCTATGCTGAAAGTCCATTAGCACTCTATCGCGCATTGCGTGTCTTAAATCCATCGCCTTATATGTATTTTTTAAATTTGGATGACACACACATTGTTGGGTCTTCGCCGGAGATCCTCGCGCGGCTTGAAGACGGTCATGTGTCAGTCCGTCCAATTGCTGGCACGCGACCACGTGGCAAAACGCAAGAAGAAGATGTGGCACTGGAAAACGAATTGTTGTCAGATCCAAAAGAGGTTAGCGAACACTTAATGTTGATCGACTTGGGCCGTAATGATGTTGGTCGAGTTGCCGAGATTGGTTCGGTTGAACTGACTGATAACATGGTTGTCGAACGCTATTCCCATGTGATGCATATCGTCAGTCATGTGGAAGGTAAGGTGCGTCCTGATGTTAGTGCGTTGGATGTTCTGAAAGCGTGTCTGCCGGCTGGAACATTGTCGGGTGCTCCGAAGGTGCGTGCGATGGAACTGATTAATCAGTTCGAACCTGTACGCCGAGGAATTTATGGTGGTGCCGTCGGGTATCTCGGTTGGTCGGGCAATATGGATACTGCGATTGCCATCCGGACTGCCGTGATCAAAGGCGGCATGATGCATATTCAGGCGGGTGCTGGTTTGGTGGCAGATTCAGTCCCGCAGTCTGAGTGGATGGAAACATTGAACAAGGGGCGAGCGGTGATTCGAGCTGCGAATGCTGCATTAACAGGATTTAAGGATCTTAAAGGTCCGATGGTGCGGAGCTAAACGATGTTATTAATGATCGATAATTACGATAGCTTCACCTATAACCTCGTTCAGTACTTCGGAGAACTCGGTGAGTCAGTGACGACGATCCGAAATGACCAGGCGACGCTTGATGAACTCATCGCACTTGAGCCCGACCATGTTGTGATAAGTCCAGGCCCCTGTGATCCGGATCAAGCTGGAATCAGCCTTCAAGTCATCGAGTATTTTTCAGGAAAAGTCCCTCTGCTTGGTGTGTGCTTGGGTCACCAAGCAATCGGGCAAGCATTTGGCGGGACAATTATCCGCGCACCAAAAGTCATGCATGGAAAAACGAGTCCGATTCATCATGATGGGCAAGGCGTCTTTTTGGGTCTGAATCAGCCTTTGGTGCAGACACGTTACCACTCGCTAGTGATTGATCCTGCGACCGTTCCTGATTGCCTTGAGGTTACCGCTTGGAGTCATGATGAGTTAGATGAACCTGAAGCAATTATGGGCGTTCGTCATAAAACATTGACGGTTGAGGGTGTGCAGTTCCACCCCGAATCCATCGCAAGTCAACAGGGTCATGAGTTACTTCGAAACTTTTTGACCGTCAGAGGGGGAGAGTGGTCATGACCATCCAAGAAGCAATCGCAGCTGTCTGCGCGAAACGCGATTTATACGCCGAGGAAATGATTGCTGTGATGCGCTTGATCATGACCGGTGAGGCGACTGACGCCCAGATTGGAGCACTCCTGATGGGTCTTCGAATGAAAGGCGAGACCATCGATGAGATCGTAGGCGCTGCCAGTGTCATGCGTGAATTGTCACAAAAAGTCGACGTACCCCAGGAATTCTTGGTGGATACCTGCGGGACGGGTGGCGATGGTGCAAATATATTTAACGTGTCTACGGCTTCAGCCTTTGTTGTGGCTGCCGCGGGTGGTCGAGTTGCGAAACACGGTAATCGGTCGGTTTCTTCTAAATCAGGGTCGGCGGATGTACTTGAAGCTGCAGGTGTTCGTTTAGATCTCGATGCCAATCAAGTGAAAACCTGTATTGAGACGCTTGGCGTTGGGTTTATGTTTGCTCCTGCCCACCATTCAGCTATGCGTCATGCGATTGGCCCGCGCAAAGAGCTTGGGATGCGAACCATTTTCAATGTTCTTGGACCGCTCACCAACCCAGCCAGTGCACCGAACCAAGTCCTTGGAGTCTTCGATGAATCGCTCCTGACGCCGCTTGCCGAAGTACTGCACCGACTGGGTTCACGTCATGTATTGGTCGTTCGTTCAGAAGATGGGCTCGATGAGTTGAGTGTCTCTGCAGCGAGTCGTGTTGCTGAATTGAAGGATGGGCGGGTTCGTGAATACCGAATCAAACCGCAAGACTTCGATCTCGACTTAAGTGATCGAGATGAACTGATTGTCGAAACGGCCGAAGAGTCACTTGCCATGATTAAGATGGCGCTAGCGGCCGATGATCATCCAGCGTCAGACATCGTTGCATTAAATGCAGGTGCTGCCATCTACACTGCAGGATGTGCTCATTCTCTCGAGGATGGTGTTGAGGCTGCGTGGGATGTCATGGAGTCTGGTGAGGCGATGCAAAAACTTGAAGCCTTGGCGCGTCTGACCCAAGAGTTAAAAGGCGAATAATTGATGAGCTGTTCGACAACGATTTTGGATCGCATTATCGCGAGAAAGCGTCAGGAAGTAGACGATCGTCAAGCAAGGCGGCCAATTGATGAACTCCATGCGATGCTGAATGATCAGGATGCCACACGAGGATTTACTGATCGGCTTGTTGCTCAAGCTGCAGCTCAAAAGTCTGCTGTGATTGCCGAAATCAAGCGTGCTTCACCGTCAAAGGGTTTACTGAGAGCTGATTTTCAGCCCGCGCTACACGCTGCACAATACGAAAAAGCGGGTGCATCGTGTTTGTCTGTTTTGACTGATCAAGACTTCTTTCAAGGTTCTGACGCTGACTTACAGGCAGCTCGAGGGGCATGCAACCTCCCAGTGATTCGAAAAGATTTTATGGTTGATCCCTATCAGATCATCGAATCACGAGCGTTGGGTGCAGACTGTATTTTGTTAATCGTCGCCGCACTGAATGATGCCGATTTGAGGCGCCTTCACGAAACAGCGTTGTCAGTCGGACTTGACGTATTAATTGAAGTGCATGACGAACGAGAACTCCATCGAGCGCTTGAGCTTGATAATCGTTTGATCGGAATTAATAACCGGAATCTCCACACATTTGAAACCAAGCTTTCGGTAACTCTCGATCTGTTGGAGCAAATTCCTGATGACAGATTGCTCATTACCGAATCAGGAATACTCGAAGCGAAAGATGTTGAATTAATGCACACGCATGACGTCTATGGGTTCTTGGTCGGCGAAGCATTTATGCGACAGCCCGATCCGGGTGTCGCATTGACGGGACTCTTTCAGGACCTTTAGGTATGCCGTGGCTGATAGCTCTTGGGATTCTCATTGTTGCAAGTCTTGGATGGTACGCATGGTCTTTGACGCGCCAAGTCAAAACTCAAGAAGAGAAGCGGGCTCAAGCCCGGCAAGATGCTTTGCTTGGAATTCAAATATTAATTGATTCGTATCTGGATGCTCAGGTGGACCGATCAGAATGCATATTGAGGATCCGGGTTTTATTGGATGCACACCACGATGATTGGTTATCGGAGCTTCACTTGGATCGATTCGACGAAGTGAGCGACGCTATTCTTGCGATGCCCTTTGGTGAAGCGCGCCAGCAAATCGATGTAGAAACACGACGAGAGCATGACGCCGCGCGTCGTCAATTATTGCAAATTCATGAGGCTGAGCTCGAGGCAGAACTCAAGCGGTTAAAGGAGTGGGTCAACCAATGAAAGCACGGGTCTCTTGGCACCAAGAGGTGTCATTTGTTGCGGAGAGTGGCTCAGGCCATGCGATGGTCGTTGATGGAGCTCCAGAGCATGGCGGCCGTAATATCGGCCCTCGACCGATGGAGTTGATCTTGATGGGTCTCGGAAGTTGCGCAAGTTTTGACGTGATCACGATTTTGAAAAAGCAACGGCAAGACATCATCTCCTGTGAGTGTATGCTTGAGGCCGAACGTGCGGATGCAGTGCCGGCCGTCTTCACTAAAATCACCATGGATTTTCAGGTGTCCGGCAACAACTTAGATCAAGGGAAAGTCGAGCGGGCCGTCGCATTGTCTGCAGAGAAGTATTGTTCTGCATCGAAAATGCTCGAAGATGCAGGTGTTGAGTTGAGTCATCGAGTCACCTTCCTGTCGTAGTGGTCAAATCAAAAGCACCTGTGATGGGTGTTTTGACCAAGCGCATTTATTGGTCTTCAAACTGTCATCCTGGATTTAGACACTGCGCTCTTTGTTAAGGAGTGCACAATGGAATTACGCCGTAATTGTCTCGTCATTGATGACGATAAAATTGCTTTAAAGCTCGCCGCTAGTTGCTGTCATGAACTGGGCCTCAAAGTGTATATCGCAGATACCCCGACAGAAGCAGTGGATGAGTTAAAGCGTCGTCGGTATGAATTGATCGTGGTCGACCATCATGTCCACGGCATTTCAGGGTGTGAAATTCTTGATCATTTGAGATCGCATGTTCGCGGTGCAGCGATCGTTGTTTTCACAAGCGATACGTCAGATGCCACTCGAGCGATGTATGAAGCCCGCGGTGCAATGGAGTTTTTGTACAAACCACTTTCTAAACCAGCAATGCATTTTAAATTGAAAATGCTTCTGGATCGGGTCGCCTAATGGATTTGTTGATTACTTGGGACAGTGCTTTGTATCACGAGAATTTTTCGGACTTGTCGAAAGCAGAGCAGCTCGAATTATGGGTAGCCTTAGGCTCGAGTATTCAGGCAGCTCATAGCATGATGCAAGACCTATCCGGATCACAACGATCCGAGGCCGCGCATCAGTTGGTCTCTGCGTTGGGTTGCCTGGGACTGACCGAGGCAAGTCAATTTTTCAAAGCCATTGAGCACCAGAGCGCGGAGGAATTCAGTGCCCCAGTCACTCTGTCAGCGCTTAAGTATCTGGCTCAATATGTAGATGACCAGTTAATTCGATTGTCCAGCAAATAGGCGTTCTGGATCCCCGGTTAATAAATCGATCAGAAATGATCGGATCAGACAATGGGCTTTAGATTTCGTAAATAATGCCGACATCCCGATGTTTAAGCTATGCAATGCGATTTCAGGTAGGTCTGATCGCTTGACGAGAGTCGGATCATGCTTTTTGCCATAGCTCGGCAAACAGGCAATCCCATAGCCTGCTGTGGTGAGTTGGCTACGCTCCGTCGCTGATTGGATCCCATAGTGTCTAGATGGAGTCACAATTGAATCTGGCAGCATCAGGTTGTCGATCACCTCCCACTCTTCATCGGTGTATCCACCGATTAATCGCTCTGGATATGACCCTCGGGCAGTGTAAAAGGCATGGAGAATATCGACCCGAATGCCTCCGATTAAATCATCGGGTGCGATGGTTGTTTCTTTTGACGGGCGATCAATGAATAGCCCAACATGAATTCGACCACTCGCGATATCATCGATGGATGAGTGGCCTGCAAATTCAACAGATAGGCATGGATTCTGATTTGAGAAGTGAATCAAATGTGCGTGAAGAGCCTGAGCCGATTCGATTGCTGGGATGCCAACTATGACTTCTGTAGGCAACTGGCTGAGGGTTTGGATTTGTGAATTCAAACGTGTGAGAAGTTTGAGTTCTTCAACTAAGCACTGTCCTATTTTTTCACCTAAGGGTGTGAATTGCAGTGGTTTGCTCTTCGAGGCAAAGAGCGGTTTACCGATACGTTGCTCAAGCAAATCGATGTTCTTACGAATCGTGTTGTGACTAATAGATAGTTCGCGGGATGCTTTGCGAAAACCGCGGGTACGAAAGACAGATTCGTATTGTTCAAGGTATTGCGTATTCAGTCGCCAATCCATGGCTGATGTTCCTTATGCATGGTCAAATTCAATCTGCTAAGAGGTCTCTCCTGGACCAAAAACGTCACCGAATCATAAGAAAGTAATTATTACAGTTTGACGTCTTAATTCAGGGTGAGATGTCAGATGAACCAAATACAGCCAATGAGCCACGCGTTTCCTATTCCAATGGATGAAGAAGGACGAATCGAGGCGCTTCGTCAACTCGAGATACTCGACAGTCCAACGCATATTCGGTTCGATCGCATCACTCGTTTGGCTGCATCGCTTTTAGGCACTCCGATGTGCGCGATTAGTTTGGTTGATTCAAACCGGCAGTTCTTTTTATCTCATCATGGATTTGATGTCAGTGAGACCCCGCGAGATCAGGCATTCTGTAACTATGTCATTACTGATCAAGAGCCATTAATCGTTACCGATGCGTCCTTTGATGATCGATTTAAACACAACCCCTTAGTCACTGGGGACTTCCACCTGCGGTTCTATGCAGGGGTGCCAATCACGAATGCGGATGGACATTCCGTAGGATCCTTATGTGTTTTGGACAGGGAGGCACGAGATAAGGGCCTCAATGATGCACAAATCACAGTACTTCAGGATTTGGCTTCCGTTGTCATGAATGAAATGACTGCGCGACTTGAGAATCGTCAGTTGGTTTTGGAAGTCGAAAGAGCTGAATTGCTGACAACGGCTCTTGAGAAAGAGAAGCAGCGTGCGGTTGAAGCGAGTCAGCACAAATCTGAGTTTTTGGCCAATATGAGTCATGAGATCAGGACACCGCTCAATGGCGTGATTGGTCTTGCTGAAATCCTCTCCGAGACCGCGCTTGATCACGAGCAGCGCGACTATCTCGACACTCTTCTCGCAAGTGCTGAGAGCTTACTTGGCATCTTAAATGACGTATTGGATATGTCGAAGATTGAAGCTGGCCAAATGAATTACGAAGAACTTGAATTTGATTTGGCGAAAGAAGTTGAAAAGGTTGCGACGATTCTCGCAAATAAGGCCACTAATACAGCTGTTGATGTGATGCTCGAGATTGCTGATGATTTTCCCAGTCAGTGTCTTGGTGATCCAACTCGCATTGGACAGATCTTATTCAACCTCGCTGGCAATTCTCTGAAATTCACCGAACAAGGTGTTGTGGTCATTCGCCTTGATGCACCGCGCCGTGATCGCATCCGACTGCAAGTTGAAGATACCGGGATAGGGATGAGTGATGAGGAAGTTGGGAGGATTTTCGATAAATTTACGCAGGCCGATTCATCGATAACCAGGCGTTTTGGTGGTACCGGTCTCGGTATGGCTATTGTTTCGCAGTTGGTTGAAGCATTTGAAGGGTCAATTGACGTAGCGTCAAGTCCAGGCCGCGGCACCATAGTCACAGTTGAGTTATCGCTTCAATTTATTAACGATACGCCTCGGCGCTTATGTCGCTTGCCAGCAAGTCTCAAAGATTGCCGCGTCTTGGTCATTGATGATCTCGAGCTCAATCGAACAATTATTGAAAGGATGCTGAGTCGGGCTGGAGCTATCGTCGAAGTCGTCGCGGATGGGTATACCGCATTATCTCAACTGGATAATGCCTGGCTCAGTGCAAAGAGTTTTGATGTGATCTTGTGCGATGACTTGATGCCTGGAATGACCGGAGCAAGCTTTGTTCGCCAATTTAAAAAGCAGGCGATGCCGATACCAGTGATTGTTCTGACAAGCGCTGGTTTGACTGCGGACTTAAAAGAAGTGGGGCCGGATCGGGTGTTGTCGAAGCCGGCAAGAGCGCATCAAGTGATTCCTGCGATTGCTGAAGTTGTGGAACAGTGTCGTGAGCGGTATCCAACGACAACCCTTGTCGCGCCGTCAAATACCATGAAAAAGCCAGCGACGGACGAGTTACCACTCGGCGGACTCTCGATCTTGGTTGCTGAAGACCATCGCACAAACCAACTGGTGATTGAGAAGATGCTCCACGCATTGGGTGCTCGATCTGTCATTGTGTCTAATGGCAAAAAAGCATGCGAGAAGGTCGTGGGCTCACAAGCCTTTGATCTTGTCTTAATGGATATCCAGATGCCTGTCATGGATGGCATTGAGGCTTGCCAGATATTGCGCACCGAAGAGAGTGGCAGAGACTTACCAATCATTGCACTGACAGCGAATGCGCTTGAAGGGGATCGAGAGCGCTACTTATACGCTGGATTTACTGGGTATTGCCCAAAGCCAATTCGCCGTTCGATGCTCGTATCTGTCATTCAGGATTCTCTAGGATTGGCGCTTGAGTCATGAACGGATGCAGCTTAAGGCTGGCAGTTGTTGGCCTTTGCATTCTGTTCTCATCACAGGTGCATGCAATATGTTTCTCGGTGACCAATCAAGAAATGACCGAAAACTCGATTCGACAGGTTAGCCCACAAACCGATCTTGCGTTATGTCGTTTGATTAGTGGGAGCTGGTCTGTCAGTTCAACTGACGGTGCGGCGATCTCAATTGATTCCGCGACCGGTCGATTGGAGCTCGGGCCATTTGATTTTGAAAACCCTTGGGATAGTGATCTCGATAACCACTACGAAATTACTATCCAAGCCCGGTTTATCTCGGTTGCTAGTGGTCTGCTCAACTTAGAGATTGCGGCATCTGAGACCTTCATTGTTGAAGTGTTAGATATGGATGATCAGGCGCCCATCATTTCAGGTGATGCATCGCCCAGTGTTTCCGAGAATCAGATGATGGTCGGGCAATTTAATGCAAATGAGCCAGTCACCTGGTCGATTGCTTCGTCCTTTGATGGTAATCGATTGGCATTATCGTCCAGTGGTCTATTAAGTTTTCAAGAGGCACCAGACTACGAACAGCCAAGTGATGGAGACTTAGATAATCGATATTTAGCGAACGTAGTTGCGACCGACATGGCTGGTAACCAAACGATGCAATCGGTGGTAATTTCTGTATTGGATGTTTCAGAATCCGTTGACCCAACAGACCCAACAGACCCAACAGACCCAACAGACCCAACAGACCCAACAGACCCAACAGACCCAACAGACCCAACAGACCCAACAGACCCAACAGACCCAACAGACCCAACAGACCCAACAGATCCAACAGATCCAACAGATCCAACAGATCCAACAGATCCAACAGATCCAACAGATCCAACAGATCCAACAGATCCAACAGATCCAACAGATCCTGAAGAGTCAGGGGCAGCGGAGTCTCCAACACCAGACATGGCCCCGATTGTCAGGATCCAAACATCCGGAGTTGTCGATGCTGCACAACGATCAATAGAACCGGTGCAGCAACGATTGATTTCGATGCGGGAGACTCAAGTCGATTGCGGGCCTCAGGTCGCTCAAGGATTTCAATTGAAAGTTGCAGATGCTCACGTGTCCAAAGCGCAAATGGCCAGTGGATTTAATGATTGGTTGAGTTCTCAGGGGTGTTGGTTGCTTGGAAAGCAGGTGTTGTGGGCAACAGGGGTCATCGAAGTGGGTGAATTTCGTGGTCCATTGGATGGTGAGTTTGATGTGGCGCAACTCGCTCTCGGAATAGAACGTCGAGAGGCCACAGATGGAGTTCTTGGTTTTTCGGTTGGGTTGGGCACAACTGAGACAACGATCTCTGATCAATCCGCAGTGTCACAAGCGAACGCTGTTAATTTTCAGATGTACCGTAGTCGATCGATGGCTGAGTTTGACTGGTTGCATTGGATGTTGGGAGCAGCGTGGCTGAATTTGGAGTCAGAGCGATCAGTGACACAAGAGCGTCTGGTTGGCCAACGTGATGGACTTCAACTCTTTGGTCATGTGGGCTATGAGAAACGACTCAAAACTTTTTCCCACACAGAATTGAGCCTTCTCGCAACAGCGGATGGGGCATTTGCATCTCTTGGTCCTATGCGTGAAACAGGTGGTGTGAACGCAATCGATGTATCGTCACAAACAGCTTGGCACCTCGGTAGCGAAATCGGATTAAAGGTTAATACTAAGCGTCGATGGGACCAGTGGTTAGTTGCACCCTCTCTATCAACCTTAGTGCTCGTCGATTACCGACATGGTAGCCGGTATCGACTGAATGAGATCGCCTCCGGCAATTCTTGGGAAGCCTCCTATACTCCCAGTATCGTCACCGGTTGGGATTTGCAACTGGGTCTTAGCGCCACATCAGGTCGATCGGACTGGAGTATCGATTTGACCCATGGTCTCGATGAGACAAGACGCCGTTCACGCATGCAAGCGACCTATCGCAGGCGTGTGCTAGATCAATCTGGAATATTAAGTTGGTCACTTGGGCAGACCGACGACTTATCGGCTGGATTGTCGACTCAAGTTGGTTTCACAACGCCATTTTAGAGAGGATCACTATGACCCTGTATACGTTGTTGTCGCATATATTCCCCAAGCGTTTTGGGCATAAGGTATTTTTCGCAGCCTTTATCGGCACACATATCCCGCTTCTCAGTTTTACAGTTTATGTGTTGCAGTCCAGTGATGACTTAGCGCGTTATGCACCAGATTTTGGGTTGATCCTTTTGGCAACCCTCTTGGGGACAGCGCTGACATTGGCTGCGATGCACGCTTTGTTGACCCCGTTGTATCGAATCAATCAAGCCATGGACCATTATGAGCGACGTGGGGAGGTTCATCGATTACCTGAGCAGTTTGTTGATGAGATGGGCGAGGTCATGAGGCAGGTCAATCGCCTGGTTTTTCACGTCGATTCCTCACTCAGCCGCCTGAATCACGAGGCCACGACCGATCCCCTGACTGGCCTTTTAAATAGAAAAGGTCTGCTTGATCGAATTCGCGGTATTAAGGAGGGTGCATTACTTGTTTTAGATCTCAATCGATTTAAATCAATTAATGACACCTACGGTCACCGGGTCGGTGATGACGTATTGATTCGTGTCGCTCAGTGCATCCAAGCGAGAGTTCGTCAGGGTGGGCATGATGATTCAGACGACCTGATTGCACGTTGGGGTGGCGATGAGTTTTTGGTGATTTTAAAACATTCCTCCGAATCAACTGCCAGAAATAAGGCTGAGGACATTGAACGGGCAGTCCGTGAATCGTTTGCATCAACTCAAATTTCGCCTCGGCCAACCGTCAGCATTGGCATTCAAATGCTGTCGGGTCTCCAATTTTCGACAGCACTCGATCGGGCTGATTCAGCGATGTATGCCAACAAATCGAAGCGCTCGCTTCAATTGGTTCACGGAGGTGTTACTGCATGAGGGGCAGCACTGTCGGGCAGAGAGAGCAACCCATTTGGATGCGGTTAGGAAGTTATTTTTATTGTATTGCTTCTGTCTTAACAGTCGTTTCTTTATCGACAAATATCGCGGCATTTATTTCACCAGAACGTATCCTGGATGCTTTTCACGTGCACCACGATGGGCAGCCAATTTGGGAGTTCTACATCCGTATGAGATCGGTATTGGCACTCGGTGTAATCAGTCTTTTTGGTGGTTGCTTAATGATGGCGAGATGGGTCAGGCCAATGACCTACGGTGTCATAGCATATTTAATGATTTATCTGTTGATCGATTTAGTGACCATCATGATATTTGGGCACATTTCTGCCCAAGTATTTGCGCTTCTCAGTGCGCGGTTGGCGGTGATCGTTCTTTTGATGGCTGCAATCAGCCAGTATGTGGCGTTATTGAATCAGCGCCTTTAACTAGATGCGCTCAGATGTCGTTGTCATGAGTTTTGCGCCTTCCCACATCAATCGTCGGATCGGTTTCGGAAGCTCCTCGCCGCCATGATCAAGCGCTGCTTGTCCATGGCGTATCTCATCATCGAGCATCTGTTTGAGGATCTGTCGAGACGCATGATCATTGTCTGGAAGCCTCTCGAGATGCTCCCTTAAATGACGCTCGACATTATCTTCTGTGGCGTGAACAAAACCGAGTGATACTTTGTCAGAAATCAGTGCCGCTCCAGCGCCTAAAGCAAAAGAAGCTGTGTACCACAAAGGATCAAGAATGCTTGGTTTGGCTCCAAGTTCATCGAGTCGCTCACGACACCAGGCCAGGTGATCAAGTTCCTCTTCGGCGGCTTTCGTTAACGCCTCGCCAGTTGCTTGATCTGATGCAAATAATGCCTGGCCGTTGTATAGACCTTGCGCGCAAATTTCACCTGTGTGGTTTACCCGCATCAGTCCGCTTGAAAGTTTGGTTTCGGCCTCTGTCAGCGGATCATCGAGCGCGCCTTTTGCTGGCGTTGGGTTTTGTGCCTCGGGTTTGACTCGGGCAACAGTTCTTAAAAAACCATCGAAACCATGAATTAACCGGTCAACAGTATTCAACGCTGAACCCCTAAATGCATGCCAAAAGACTGCCCTAGATCTCGCACTTCACGAATCATGCGTTCTGAATCATCAAGGCGTAATACGTGTGTTGAAGCGAGCTCTTCTTGGTCCAGATTCGCATGATTCGCACTCTCTTCGTCGGTCAATATTCCAAAGAGAAGGCCATGCGATTCGGCAAGCCGTCTGAAGCGTTCGCGATCATCTCGGTTTTCAAAGCTACCAGAGACAACAACAGGGAACCCAGCCCTTAATGACAGCTCAGCGAGCTCAACGAGATGCCGATATGTTTTTGGTGAGGTATTTTCCTGGCCACCATACAGGCGTTGACGTTCGAGGTCTGAGCGTAATCGAATCATCCCGAAGTCATCGATCAACTGGTGTGTGAGCGATTGGCGAATATCAATATCAAGGCCTAGCGTGATCAGTAACACCCGAGGCCGGATCGTCGTTGCATGTTCTGCCATGATGGCATAGCGACGATAGCGTGCGATGGGAGATGTATCCATTTCTGTTGGGAGCACAGGTGCATTCAACCCCAGAAGGCACTCTTTTGCTCGAACCATGGCTCGGTAGGCTTGATACCCTTGGTAAACCCAAAGAGCGTGATAGTCGCCCGTTAACTCGAGATAGCGATTCAGTAGGTGCCAAGCCGATGCGAAGTCGTCTCGAGCCTCCAAATCAACCGTTAAGAATGAAATTTCACTAATGACGTCAATCCAGCGGAATTCAGCGCGGTATTCAATGCAGTCGAATAGACGGATTTCGGCAGAATCTGTTTCAACCACATTGCCGAGATGTAAATCACCGTGACACTCACGGATCATCCCTAAATCCTTCCGTTCAGCAAAACGAGGCCATAACCGTTTCAGGTATTCGTGAGCCCAGGCTTCGAGCTGTAATAATTGTGCAAGATCTTTGGCTTCAGTTAGATGTGGTCTGACTTGGTCAAAATTTAACTGCGCTGGAACATACAGAGAATTGGGCTCTCCAAAAGGCATTTCGATACCAGAAATTGGAGCTTTGGAATGAAGATCAAATACTGCGAGGCAGAGCTTTTCTAATCGATCGTGGTTGAGACCTTCGCGATCATGAATTTGATCAAGTGTTTTGCTTGGATCAAATTGACGCATCTTGACGGCATATTCGATCGGGTCACCATCGCCCACACCGATTCGCAGTCCGGCCTCAGATTGGTAAATACCGACCACGCCCAGATATAAATCTTTGAAGCTTCGTTGGTTGAGACTGAATTCGCTCTGACACAATGCGTAGCGAGCCTCAATCGTGCTGGCATCTAGGAAATATAAATCGATCGGTTTTTTGATTTTGTACGCAAAATCACCGGTCAACACGATCCATGCAAGATCAGATTCGATCACGTCAATCGTTGTTACCTCATGCGGATAGCATGATTTTTGTCGCAATGCGTCAATGAGCGTCTCGCTCACCTCGTCCTCCCGGTATACTTGCGCCCATGAATCGATGGTGGCGCCTTTTTTTGAAGCTCTCTCTCACCCTACTGGTAGCAGTGGGGTTAGGTCTAGTCTATCTCAATGCGCATCTGTCGAGGCAATTTGAATCACTTTCATGGGCGGTTGGTGCAAAAATCTATGCGCGTCCTTTAGAACTGTTTCAGGGAGCTGCATTCACCATTGATCAAACGCGCTTCGAACTAGAGCTCCTAAACTATCAAGTTGTTGCAGGTCGTCCAGGCCAAGGTCAATATCAAAATGGTGGTCAGTCTTTGTGGGTCGGCATGCGAGGTCATGAATACCCAGATGGGATAGAACCAGATCGCTTGGTCCGTATAGATTTTCAAAATGGTCGGGTGAGTGGGCTAACTGATCAATACTCAAAGCCAGTCGACATCATTCGTTTTGAGCCGTTAGTACTCGCGCAGTTATCCGGTGCGCATGCTGATCGTGAGATTATTCGATTAAGCGATTTGCCGCCTGGATTTGTTGACATGCTGATTGCAGTCGAAGATCGCGCTTTTTACGAGCATGCGGGAATTTCCATCACAGGGATCATGCGGGCCCTGGTCAATAACGTATTAGCAGGTCGATTTGCGCAAGGTGGTAGCACCTTGACGCAACAACTCGTCAAAAATTTATATCTGACTCGAGAGCGCACGTTGACTCGTAAAGCCTTGGAGGCTGTGTACGCAATGTTGCTTGATGCTGGATTTTCTAAAGATCGGATCCTTGAAGCCTATATTAATGAAGTCTTTTTGGGTCAATGGGGTAATCGAGCGATTCATGGTTTCGGAACAGCTGCCCAGTTTTATTTTGGTCGTCCTCTCAATGAGCTGTCTGTCGCTCAACAGGCGCTTCTAATTGGTCTGATCAAAGGCCCAAGCGCGTTCAATCCAAGACGGTTTCCGGAACGAGCACTTGAGCGCAGAAATCTGGTTCTGTCCCTTGCTTCATCGCAGGGCGTAATTACTGAGAATACAGCGGGCCTCGCAGCGAGTTCCCCATTATCTGTTCCTAATCGCCCTGCGGATCGGATTGGTCGTTTTCCTGGTTATGTGTCGGTGGTTCGGCGTGAGTTAACCAATGACTATACGAGTAAGCAATTGACGGCAGCTGGTCTCAAAATCTATACGGCTCTCGACCCTCAAGTGCATCGCGGGTTGATCGAAGGGCGGAAAAATATGCTATTTCGTCTCAAAGACATTGGCTTAGATCCGTCGGGTGACGTGCAAATGGGCGCGCTTGTCGTTGATATTCCGACAGGCGAGATACAGGCCGTGTTGGCCGGTCGTGATAACAGAGTGGGATTCCATCGTGTGCTTGATGCACGTCGTCAAATTGGATCCTTAATCAAACCCTTCGTCGTCGCTGCTGCGATTGAAGAGGACCCGCGTCTTCATGCCGGGACTCTAGTCCGGGATGAGGCTGTGTCCATTCGCGATGAGAAAGGGAACGTCTGGGCTCCGAAAAATTATGACAAAACAGAGCAAGGTGTTGTTCGTTTAGAAAACGTGATTGCTAGCAGTATTAACCAAGCGACAGTGCATTTGGCACTGGGGCTAGGGCTCGATTCGATTCTTGAACGACTGAGTGAATATGGAATTCCTGTCGGACCGACAAAACCACCTGCAACAGTGTTAGGGGTGCCTGAGATGTCGCCATATCAGGTGGCTACCCGTTATCAAGGACTGTTAAATCAGGGCTATCTCACACCGCTGAAAGCAGTTCGTACAGTGGTTGATGATAGAGGCCGTGTCTTAACCCGACGTCCGTTTCAGTCGACCCGCTTGATGACAGCGCGTGCTGCTGTTCAGGTTGATCACATGATGCGAGTTGGCGCGAAGGTTGGCACTGGACGTGCGTTTGGTCAGCGCTACAGTCAAGTGATGGCATCGAAAACCGGAACCACCGATGACGGACGTGATGCGTGGTTCGTAGGTGCTGATGGCCGTCGTTTAGGTGTCGCTTGGATTGGGTTTGATGACAATCGAAAAGCAGGTCTCATTGGTTCTGTGGCAGCGCTTCCTGTGATCTCAGACGCATTTCAGCATGTTCAAAGAACACATCGTCCAGATACATTGCCTGAGGGTTTAAGGTACAGTTGGCTCGACCAATCAGGGCAAATTGTTGATCAGTCGTGTCAAGGTGCGGAAAAGCGCCCTTTGCCGATAGAATATCGACCAGCAAAGCCTGGTGAGTGCGGAGATAGTGGCTCCGGATCACCTAAGGGTCATTGGTTGAATAATTGGTTTGGAGGATGAGATGCGACTCGGTTTGAGCTTGGCATGTTTGGCAATTATGGTTGGATGTACGCAGGCACCTGTGTCACGGCCGCCGGTGGTCGATGCATCTTGGCGGGCTAATGAAGACGATAGAGTGTCATCATCAACGCGTATTATTTCAATGACCGCACCTGATACACGTCGTGAAAAAGGTGAACGTAACCAAGCTAATCCGATCGAGCCTGTTGCGAAAATTGAGCCGATTGATCAACCAAAAGGGCAAACAGAGATTCCACCTGCCGTTTTGTCACTTTTAGAACAAGCCGATCAATTAAGGACTGCTGGAGACTTGGCTGGCGCGTCAGCGCGTCTTGAACGTGCGCAGCGTATTGCGCCGACCGAGCCGGAAGTTTATTTCCAATTATCGAGTGTACGCTTGGAGCAGGGAAGTCTTGAGGACGCTGTGAATATCGCGACCCAAGGTGTCGATCTCGCAGGGACTGATCAAGCGATGAAGCGTGATTTATATACCGTTATTGCGCGATCAAAAGATGCCTTGGGTGATACTGCAGGTGCAGCAGAAGCGCGCCAATTGGCGCGCGCTTCCGGATCTTAAAGAGCTGCAAAGGCGTCTTTTGCCGCTTTAAGAGTCGCGTCAATCACTGAGTCGCTGTGTGTTGAGGATACGAACCCTGCTTCATACATTGATGGCGCAAGATAAATTCCGCGATCGAGCATGAGATGGAAAAAGCGCTTAAAGATCTCTTCATCACAGGCCGTGACTTCGGCAAACGACGTGACTGGTTCGTCTGCAAAAAATAATCCAAACATGCCTCCGCGACTGACGCCTTGCATCGCAATGCCTGCGTCGGAGGCTTCGGAGATCATCCCTAAAACAAAGCGTTCAGTAGCGGCACTCAGGCGATCATAAAATCCCGGTTGCGATAACTCAGAGAGTGTTGCAATGCCGGCAGCCATTGCGACAGGATTACCTGATAGTGTGCCCGCTTGATACACGGGACCGAGTGGAGCGAGCATGTCCATGATGTCTTGACGCCCACCAAACGCACCAACAGGCATCCCGCCGCCGATGATTTTGCCGAGACAAGTCAAGTCAGGACGGATATTAGTGAGTGCTTGTGCACCACCTTTGGCAACTCGGAAACCTGTCATCACCTCGTCAAAAATCAATACCACGCCGTATTGGTCACACAACGCCCGAAGTCCCTCAAGATATCCAGGCTTTGGCAGAATCATATTCATATTGCCTGTAATGGGCTCAATGATGATGCATGCGATCGAGTCGCCCTGCTTCTTAAAGAGTGCTGTCGCCGCATCTAAATCATTGAAGGGTAGGTTGAGCGTATGTTTCGCAAGATCGGCCGGGACACCCGGTGAACTCGGAACACCAAAGGTGAGGGCGCCCGAGCCTGCTTTGACCAGAAGACTGTCTGAGTGTCCGTGGTAGCACCCTTCAAATTTCACGATCGTATCGCGTCCAGTAAACCCGCGTGCGAGGCGGATGGCGCTCATCGTTGCTTCGGTGCCGCTTGAGCAAAACCGAAGCTTTTCCATTGACGGAAAGAAGGATTTTACGAGCTCTGCCATATCTGTTTCGATTGCAGTGGGTGCACCAAAAGACAACCCGTTTTCAATGGCATCACGCACAGCTTGTAATACGCGTGGGTTGGCATGCCCAGCAATCATTGGGCCCCAACTGCCGATGTAATCAATATATTGTTTGCCGTCAGCATCATAAAGATAAGGTCCTTCAGCCTTGCTGAAGAAAACAGGCGTGCCGCCAACGGCACGGAATGCTCGCACGGGAGAGTTCACGCCGCCCGCAATAGACAGGCTGGCTCGCTCAAAGAGTTGTTCAGATTTAGACATGCAATATTCCTTAAAATAATTCTGTGAGTCGGCGTGCTGCTTCGCCAATATCCTTTGCACGAAACACAGCGCCTGATACCGCGAGCATTGACACGCCAGTATCTAAAACTTGTCTTCCATTATCGGCTGTGATGCCACCGATTGCGACAACAGGGATAGGACACTCCCTGACTAATACACCGAGTTGTCTTAGCGACAATCCGCTGGCGGCAGGTTTAGTGTTCGACTCGAATAGCCGGCCAAAAGCACAATATGTTGCTCCGTCGGCAACAGCTTCTTCCATCAGCTCTCTCGAGTCATGGCACGTACGTCCAAGAATCGCGTCAGCACCCAAGTTTTTACGTGCTTCGCTTAAAGAACCGTCGGTTTGCCCGAGATGAACACCTTGTGCACCAACTGTTTGCACAATGCGGGCATTGTCATTGATTAAACAGGGTGTGCCATGTTGTTGACAGGATTCGACAACTGCTTCGGCAAGCGAAAGATACAGGCCCTCATCGTCTGTTTTATGGCGAAACTGAACGAGACTCGCTCCACCATCGATTGCCTCACTGACCTGCTGATACAGCAGGTCAGGGTCAGCAATTGACGCATCGGTGATGACATAAAGTCCGTGCATTAGAACGGTTTGACGATGACCAGAATGACGATCGCAATCAGAGCAATGACGGGTGCTTCGTTAAACCAGCGATACCATACATGGCTTCGAGTATTGGCATCATTCTTAAATGTTTTAACGATTTTCATACACCAATGATGATACCCAAGAAGCAGCACGACAAAAGTGAGCTTCGCATGCATCCATCCTTGGCTCATGTACTCGGGCACAATCATCAACATCCAGACACCGAGAGCAACTGCAACGACCATTGATGGAGTCATGATGCCGTTGAGTAGTTTTCTTTCCATGATTTTGAAACGTTCGATCCCGGCCGTATCCGTGGCGTCGGTCATTGCGTGATACACGAATAGCCGAGGGAGATAAAACAAGGCCGCAAACCAAGTGACGACCGCGATGAGATGAAATGCTTTAATCCAAAGAAACATGGTGCCTCCTAAAGTGGAGACAGGAGTACACCAAGTCTGTCACTGAAAGGCAAGATTAGTCGCGTTCTTGATGCCTTACTGTCGATTGCACATCGATAACCGCTTTGAACAAGTCACCTTCTGTAATTACACCGAGTAGCTCTCGCGTATCTCTGGCAATGATTGGAACTGATTCACCGACGAAGTCACTGACGGTGTGCATCGCGTGCTGTAATGAGTCATCAAGGTTTAACAGCATTGGGTCTGCGTCAGCGAATTGGAACACGGTCTGATCGCCAGCCTCAATCGCTTGGTGAACCGACAGTTTTCCAGCCAAGCGCCCGGAATCAGAGACGACGTAGGCTTCAGTTTGATCTGCCTGGCGCATGAGTTCGAGGGCTTCTGTCCCAGTCGACGTCTCATTCACTTTGACGTAATCATCACTCAAGTGCGTTTCGAGTGTGTGCTGAGATAGTGCAATTGCTTCACGACCCAGTGCGAGGTCAATCCCTCGATCCAGAAGTTGCCGATCAAAGAAGGAGTGCCCGAATAGCCGATGTGTTAACAGCATCGATGCCATGACAGCCATCAGTGCAGCCACCGCGTAGGCATATGATTGCGTTAATTCAAGGATGATCAGCACGGCTGCGACGGGGGCGCCGATGACGTTGGCTGCGACTGCGGCCATTGCAGCGATGCTGATTGCCACACTTAAGTCTGGGACACCTAATGCAATCGCAAGTTGGCTGATTACGCCACCGACAGCAACACCCACAAACAGTGCAGGAGAAAAGACACCACCAAACAATCCAAAACCAATACATAGCGCTGTCATGGCGATTTTGACGACCAGTAGAAGCAAAAGTGCTGGCAGCTGATAAGCCCCATCAAGCATGGCATTGATGGTTCCAATGCCGAGTCCGAGAATCTCTGGTATCCAGATGCCGACCAAACCACAAATTGTGGCAGCGATGATCACGAGTCGCTCAGCTGACCAGCCGGTCTGTTTCGCAAATGCGGCAGATCGACGCAGTGCTTCCATATAAACGATGGCAGCAATCGCAATTATCGGAGAGGCGATAATTAAAACGGGGATGACTGAGACGAGGTCAGGCGCAGATGCTGAAATATTGAAGGTTGCTGACGTATTGAAAAAAGCTTGGCTGACTGCGGATGCAGTGACAGAAGCAATCGATATCGGCGCAATTGCACGCACTGAAAAGTGGCGTAGGATCGCTTCATGCGCAAACACGATGCCGGCAATCGGAGCCCCAAATCCTGCTGAGATGGCTGCCGCGACCCCGCAACCTAAATATACTTCATGCGAGAGTCGCGATGAGACAAAACGCTTAACCGCGATACCTAGTGTTGCTCCGAAGTGAACAAGGGGGCCGTACTGCCCGACTGAGCCGCCGCCGGCGGCACTTGTAAAGGCCGTTAATGTTGACGCGATCCCGTGTTTAATATCCAAAGGTTCTTTCGACTGCTGAGCGTGATATATGGAGTCTGCGGGTCCATGCCAGCGCACGACACCAAACACGCGACGGATCAGAATGACGATCCCAGCGGCGATCCAGAGACATACCAAACTGGTGAGTTCAAATTGACTGCCAGCGAGTGAAATTTCGAATAATGAATTGTTTTCGCGAAGTGTTGTAAAAAACTGCACGCCTGAGACATAAGCATTCGAGGTCCATGCAATGAGGGTCCCGATGAGGCCCCCGATACCAAAAACGATTAACAGTTCAATGCCGGTATCTTTAATGCGGCTCTGCATAGACTTCCCCTGTCGAGTGCGCTTTTATGTCTGTTTCGCGTATTATGCGCCCAATTCTATGATGGATGGAAATCACACGTGAAACGCATTGGTATCGTTGGTGGAACTGGATATACGGGTGTTGAATTGCTGCGCATGTTGGCGACGCATCCGAATGTGGAAGTCAGTTGTCTCACTTCCAGATCTGAAGCCGGTAAAACGGTCGCTTCCTTGTATCCTTGGTTGTCACACTATGGTGGCCTCAGTTTCGAAGAGCCCTCGATTGACGCTCTATCAAAATGTGATCTTGTGTTTTATGCAACGCCAAACAAAATTGCCATGAATGAAGCCAGTGCTTTGCTTGATCAGGGTGTGCGTGTCATCGATTTAGCAGCAGACTTTCGGTTCAGCGATGTGGGTCTCTGGGAGTCTGCTTACGGTGGATCGCACGGAGCACCTCAGTTGATTCAAGAAGCGGTATACGGGTTACCTGAGAAGTATCGTGTGGAGGTTGCAGGCGCTCGTTTGGTTGGGAATCCTGGTTGCTATCCCACAGCGACAGCCCTGGCTTTGATGCCATTGGTTGAAGCTGGGGCCTTGTCTGGATCGCATGTGATTGTTGACGGAAAAAGTGGCGCTTCTGGCGCGGGCCGCTCGGCGCGCACTGATCTGATCGTTGCCGAAGCTTCCGATAACTTCCATGCGTACGCAGCAGGCGGTCACCGTCATGCTCCGGAAATGGCGCATCAAATTTCTAAAATGGGCCAAGAAGTCTCGATCACATTTGTGCCGCATTTACTGCCGATGATACGAGGGATTGAAGTCACAGCATATGTCTCCACATCTTTATCATTGGCGGAAGCGCGCCAAGCATTTGAGTCCAGATATCAAAACGAGCCATTGGTGTCTTTGGTGTCAGATGGTGAGCATCCTGAAACTCGATGGGTGCGCGGATCAAATCGATGTGTGATCGGAGTGTATCAGCAGCAGCCAGGGCAGTTGATTATCTCGAGTGTGATCGATAATTTGGTCAAAGGTGCGGCCGGGCAAGCGATTCAAAACATGAATCTGATGCTTGGTCTCGATGAGTTTGAAGCGCTTCCAATCTATGCATTAAGTCCTTGAGGCATTATGACAGAAGTATTTGTACCGACGCCGATTAACCTAACCGATCGAGCTGTTTCTAAAGTGAAAGAACTGATCGATGGCGAAGGCAATCCAAACCTTCACCTTCGTGTGTTTGTGACAGGTGGTGGTTGTTCAGGCTTTCAGTACGGTTTTAGTTTTGATGATGAGCATCAGGAAGACGATACTGAAGTCATGAAAAATGGTGTGAAGGTCGTGGTCGACGGAATGTCGTATCAGTATTTGGTTGGCTCGACAGTTGACTACTCAGAGTCGTTGACTGGATCTCAATTCGTTGTTGAGAATCCTAATGCATCCAGTACATGTGGGTGCGGTGCGAGCTTTAGCCTCTAGTTGGGTTCGTGATTGAGCCCAAAACCCCAGGGATTTTCGAGCCGGTGATCTTCTCGGTTTTGAGTTGTGTGTTATCCAAGCACTGGAGTCCTAACCAACCAAAGCAAGCGGCCTCTACGTAGTTGGGATCGATAGCGAACGTATCTGATGTAACTACTAGAGGGTCGACAGTGTCGTCGATTGCATCCATCAAGTGGGTGTTATGAACGCCGCCACCGCAGACAACTAGAATATGTACATCCTCTGGCAAGGCTTTTTGTACTTGTTCTGCTGTCAGTTGATTGAGCGTTGCTTGCACATCGGCCGGATCGAGTGGTGGTAGTTTATTCAGCGTTTTTTCAAGCCAAGCAGGGGAGAAGTACTCTCGTCCCGTGCTTTTTGGCGGTTCTTTTGCGAAGTATGGATCAGCAAGAAGTAAACTAAGCAATTCCTGGTGGACTGATCCTGATGAAGCAAAAGCTCCATCCCGATCAAACGGCTGTTTACGGTGGATCTGATGCCAACCATCAGACAGTGTATTTGCTGGTCCGATATCCCATCCCGTGGTTGGTCTTCCTGGTATGAGTAGAGAGATATTTGCGATGCCGCCGAGATTGAGTACAGCTACGTTTTCTGTATCTCTCAAGAAATGTGCTTCGTGGAATAATGGTGCAAGTGGCGCGCCTTGTCCGCCGCGAGCCATATCTCCGCGTCGA
Source organism: Gammaproteobacteria bacterium LSUCC0096 (assembly GCA_008087055.1). Taxonomy (GTDB): domain Bacteria; phylum Pseudomonadota; class Gammaproteobacteria; order Pseudomonadales; family Litorivicinaceae; genus HIMB30. The sequence goes on from VIEA01000002.1 coordinate 463,992, forward strand.
AATTGGTGTGCGACCGGTACACCTGTTTTTTCTGAAAGGCGCTCAGCGAATCCGATTTGTAATGTTGATCCGATATCCGGTTCGTGCCAAAGCGTTTGGCCATGAAATCCGATGACACTAATCGGGTCTTTGCTCGATTTGATGAGGATCTGACACTGTTCAATCACAGCATCGGTATATTCAATTTCGAGACGTAGTAGGTCGGAGAGGTTCGCGTGACCAGTTTCGATAATGTGTTTGAGGCCGTGCTGCGTCTCTTCAGGAAAAGATACTTCGAGCGTTTGAATGACTTCGATTCGAGATCCATCGAGCGTTTCTCGTACAAGGCATGCATCCAATCCATCAAGACTGGTGCCGCTCATCAGGCCGATCGCGGTTCGGGGCGATCTAGGGCTGGGTGACGTTTTGAAAAGCCAGTTCAGCACGGCTTCGCTGAGCGCCTAGAGATGCAATCAATGGTTCTGCTGTCCGCTCAAAACGAGCGATCTCAGCCTTAGGTAAAGTTTTTGCTTTGGGAAGCTTATCAAGAATCGTACGCGGATTTCGGTGCACTCCGCTCACAATAAACTCGTAATGCAGGTGTGGGCCAGTTGCGAGGCCGCTCATGCCGACATAGCCGATGACTTGGCCTTGCTTGACTTTCTGCCCAGGCTTGTACTTTCCGTAGCGTGATAAGTGAGCGTAACGGGTTTCGATACTGTTGCCGTGCTTGATGATAACGGTCCGGCCATAGCCACCTTTTGTTCCTCGGAATGTGATCTTTCCGTCACCAGCTGCATAAATAGGCGTACCGGAGGAGGCTGCGTAGTCGGTTCCCTTGTGTGCCCGCATCTTCCCGAGAATTGGATGCTTTCTGGCTAATTTAAAGTTTGAGCTGATCCGTCTGAAGTTAAGTGGTGCGCGAAGGAATGCCTTCCTTAGGCTTACACCGTTTTCGTCGTAGTAGCCGGTATCGCCTTGGCTGTCTGTATAGCGGACTGCGAGGAATGACTCCCCTGAATTAACGAACTCTGCCGCTAAGATGTTTCCATATTCGATAAATTCGCCATCAAGATAGCGCTTTTCAAAAGTTACAATGAACCGATCGCCTTGGCGAATTTCATATACGAAATCGATCACGTGTCCGTAGATATCAGCGAGCTCCATGATCAGGTTATCAGGGAGTCCAGCTCGAGCTCCGGCTAAAAATAATGAGCTATCGATCGTTGCTTGTGCTTGCTCGATGTAGATCTCAGGTTCTCGGTGTCGTTGCTCGATAGTCCATCCGTCATCGCTATGAATCGCAACAGTTTGATGGAATGGCGACTGGATAACTGCAAGCTCGGCGAGTTCGCTGTCGGTGTTGTAACGGAATTCGACTGTCTGACCGACTTTGAGTTGAGACACGCGGTCTTCACCTGTTTCGGATTGTGTTAACGAATGCAGAAGTTGTGGCTTCAGATTTTGACGATTAAACAAGCGCGAGAGTGAGTCGCCGTCTCGGACGCGTTCAGTGCGCACATCAAACCGGTTGGTGGGCGCGATCCGTTCTCTCATAGCTTCTGTAAACATTGAGAGCGTTGGAATTGGCATTGTTTTATCTGGTCGATCGCCCGTCTCACCGATTGCTGGCCAAGCAGCTAGAGCACCTATAAAAAGAAGAGACCCCACCACCCCAAGAACGTGAGTTCCTGGAAACGGATGACATATCGCGTCTAAGCGATTGATAAGGTTGCGCATTCGTATTCCAAATTTCGGTTTAAGCGAGTGTACACAAAACATTTGCATGTTGCATATAAAAAAAGAATGGAGGTTATGTACACTATGGCGCTTTCAACAGTGGACCGAGAATACCTATGGCAACAGTGGATGGGCGCAGTCTTCAAGACGCAATTGATCTGATATCGCGTGGCGCGGATGAGATTCTTCCTTTAGAGGAGTTGAAGGAGAAGCTGGATAGCGGTAAGCCTCTGAAGATCAAGGCGGGCTTTGATCCGACGGCGCCAGATTTACATTTGGGTCATACAGTATTGATAAACAAACTGCGCCAGTTCCAAGATTTGGGGCACGAAGTCATCTTTCTGATTGGTGATTTCACTGGGTTGATTGGTGACCCGACAGGTAAGAATCAGACGCGCCAGCCATTAACAGAAGGGCAGTTAATGCAGAATGCTGAGACTTATGCATCTCAGGTTTTTAAGATTTTAGATAAAGATAAAACTCGAGTTGAGTATAACAGTCGTTGGATGAACGATTTAAAGCCGCAGGACTTTGTTCGGTTGGCGGCGAAATTAACAGTTGCTCGAATGCTTGAGCGTGATGACTTTAATAAGCGGTTCAAGTCTGAGCAGCCGATTTCGATTCATGAGTTTCTCTATCCGCTGATGCAGGGCTATGACTCGGTTGCGCTTGAGGCTGATGTGGAGCTTGGGGGTACTGATCAGCGATTTAATCTATTAATGGGAAGAGAGCTGCAGCGAGATGCGGGGCAGAAGCCGCAAACGATTTTGATGATGCCGATCCTCGAGGGATTAGATGGCGAAAAGAAAATGTCAAAGTCGCTCGGTAATTATGTCGGGCTGAATGATGAGCCTGGAGATATGTATGGCAAGCTCATGGGTATCTCTGATGAGCTGATGTGGCGCTACTACGACCTATTGAGCTTTAAGAGCAATGATGAGCTTGCGACTTTGAAAGCTGCTGTTGAATCGGGATCGATTTCGCCGAATTCCGCAAAGGCTGATCTCGCAAGAGAATTGATTACTCGATTTCATGATGCGGATGCTGCGGAGCGCGCGTCGAAAAGTGCTGGCAATAAGTTTAAAGCGGGTGATATCCCAGATGAGATGCCAGAGATGTCTCTTCAAGCGGATGTAGATGGTGGAATGCCGCTCTCTGTTTTGTTGCGTGAAACGGGTTTGGCAAAGAGTTCCTCTGAAGCGCGAAGCTTTATCACTCAGGGGGCTGTGCGTATTAACGGTGAGCTGGAAACGGATCTGCAGTATCGCGTGAATTCCGGAGAAACCCATGTGTTTCAATGTGGTAAGAAGCGTTTCGTCCGAGTCACTGTGACAAATTAATGACGAATTCATGAAAATTCGTTGACACTCTGCGCTCGAGCCCTATACTTCGCGCCTCTCTCGAGACATGAGGGGTTGCATGAGGCGCTTGAAAAATAATTTCAAAAACTTCTTGCAAGGCGAATAAAACACTGTAGTATTCGCGCTCCTTGATGAGGCAGCCTTCTTCGGAAGCTCGCTTCAGAAAAGGAAAATTAAAGGTTGCATTCTAAGTGAAGCTCACTAAAATGCGCCGACCAAATTTGAGGCTTCGGCCCAATGAGTAACCATAAATTTTTGAAAAAAAATGGTTGCAAAAGACGCGGGGTTCGATAGAATGCGCGTCCACTTCAGAGAGGCCCTCTGAAGCGTTTTTTAAAAATTGATCAAGCAATGCGTGTGGGTGCTTGAGCTGGAAGTCGACAAAATTTTCAGACAAGCAACCTGTATAAATTTATTTAGCAGTTTTGCGATTGTCTGAGCACAAAATATCACCTGGTTTATCCAGGTACTCTTAACTGAAGAGTTTGATCATGGCTCAGATTGAACGCTGGCGGCAGGCCTAAGACATGCAAGTCGAACGGTAACGACACTAGCTTGCTAGTGGGCGACGAGTGGCGGACGGGTGAGTAACGCGTAGGAATCTACCTAGTAGTGGGGGATAGCCAAGGGAAACTTTGGGTAATACCGCATACGATCTAAGGATGAAAGGGGGCCTCTCTTTGAAGCTCTCGCTATTAGATGAGCCTGCGTAAGATTAGCTTGTTGGTGAGGTAATGGCTCACCAAGGCGACGATCTTTAGCTGGTCTGAGAGGATGATCAGTCACACTGGAACTGAGACACGGTCCAGACTCCTACGGGAGGCAGCAGTCGGGAATATTGGACAATGGGGGAAACCCTGATCCAGCCATGCCGCGTGTGTGAAGAAGGCCCTAGGGTTGTAAAGCACTTTTAGTAGTGAGGAAGGCTCAGTAGTTAATACCTACTGGGATTGACGTTAGCTACAGAAAAAGCACCGGCTAATTTCGTGCCAGCAGCCGCGGTAATACGAAAGGTGCAAGCGTTAATCGGAATTACTGGGCGTAAAGCGCGCGTAGGCGGCTTGGTAAGTTGGATGTGAAAGCCCCGGGCTCAACCTGGGAACTGCATCCAAAACTGCCTAGCTAGAGTATGGTAGAGGATGGCGGAATTTCCTGTGTAGCGGTGAAATGCGTAGATATAGGAAGGAACATCAGTGGCGAAGGCGGCCATCTGGACCAATACTGACGCTGAGGTGCGAAAGCGTGGGGAGCAAACAGGATTAGATACCCTGGTAGTCCACGCCGTAAACGATGAGAACTAGCCGTTGGACATCTTGCATGTTTAGTGGCGCAGCTAACGCGATAAGTTCTCCGCCTGGGGAGTACGGCCGCAAGGTTAAAACTCAAATGAATTGACGGGGGCCCGCACAAGCGGTGGAGCATGTGGTTTAATTCGAAGCAACGCGAAGAACCTTACCTACACTTGACATCCTCGGAACTTTCTAGAGATAGATTGGTGCCTTCGGGAACCGAGTGACAGGTGCTGCATGGCTGTCGTCAGCTCGTGTCGTGAGATGTTGGGTTAAGTCCCGTAACGAGCGCAACCCTTATCCTTATTTGCCAGCGGTTCGGCCGGGAACTTTAAGGAGACTGCCGATGACAAATCGGAGGAAGGTGGGGACGACGTCAAGTCATCATGGCCCTTACGTGTAGGGCTACACACGTGCTACAATGGCCGGTACAAACGGTTGCAAACCCGCGAGGGGGAGCTAATCCGAGAAAGCCGGTCGTAGTCCGGATTGGGGTCTGCAACTCGACCCCATGAAGTCGGAATCGCTAGTAATCGCGAATCAGAATGTCGCGGTGAATACGTTCCCGGGCCTTGTACACACCGCCCGTCACACCATGGGAGTGGGTTGCACCAGAAGTGGCTAGTCTAACTTCGGAGGACGGTCACCACGGTGTGATTCATGACTGGGGTGAAGTCGTAACAAGGTAACCGTAGGGGAACCTGCGGTTGGATCACCTCCTTAAACGATGAGTTGACCAAGGCTTAAGTGCTCACACGCATTGCTTGATCTAATGACCTGGTATAGCAGTGAACGGGTCTGTAGCTCAGTTGGTTAGAGCGCACCCCTGATAAGGGTGAGGTCGGCTGTTCAAATCAGCCCAGACCCACCAATACTGTGGGGCTATAGCTCAGCTGGGAGAGCGCCTGCTTTGCACGCAGGAGGTCTGCGGTTCGATCCCGCATAGCTCCACCATTCTATACCAGCGTGGTCATTGAAAAATGCAGTTTGTGTTTTTCAATGACTATGTGGTCAGTGTTCTTTAACAAGTTGGATTAACAAGTTTTGTAATCAACAAAATTGGATACATATGTATCAATTTCAAAGATTACAGGCGCGTTTGGTGATGCTGATTATAAATCAGCATTTATCGTGTAATCGGTGCCATATATGAATGGTCTCTTTGTGAGTTCCAGGATTGTATGATCAAGTACCGAAGTGCACACGGTGGATGCCTTGGCAATCAGAGGCGATGAAGGACGTTGTAGCCTGCGATAAGCGTGGGGGAGCTGGCAAACAAGCTTTGATCCCGCGATTTCCGAATGGGGAAACCCAGTCTTAGGACTATCCGTAAGGAAGCTAACCCGGAGAACTGAAACATCTAAGTACCCGGAGGAAAAGAAATCAACCGAGATTCCCTGAGTAGCGGCGAGCGAAAGGGGACTAGCCCTTAAGCAACTTGTGTTTTAAGAGAACGGTCTGGGAAGGCCGGCCATAGTGGGTGATAGCCCCGTATCTGAAAAGGCACTTGTTGTGAAATCGAGTAGGTCGGGACACGAGAAATCTTGACTGAATATGGGGGGACCATCCTCCAAGGCTAAATACTCCTGATTGACCGATAGTGAACCAGTACCGTGAGGGAAAGGCGAAAAGAACCCCGGAGAGGGGAGTGAAATAGAACCTGAAACCGTGTGCATACAAGCAGTGGGAGCCGTAAGGTGACTGCGTACCTTTTGTATAATGGGTCAGCGACTTACTTTCAGTAGCAAGGTTAACCGTTTAGGGGAGCCGTAGAGAAATCGAGTCTTAACTGGGCGATCAGTTGCTGGAAGTAGACCCGAAACCGAGCGATCTATCCATGGCCAGGCTGAAGGTTGGGTAACACTAACTGGAGGGCCGAACCCACATCTGTTGAAAAAGATGGGGATGAGCTGTGGATCGGAGTGAAAGGCTAATCAAGCTCGGAGATAGCTGGTTCTCCTCGAAAGCTATTTAGGTAGCGCCTCATGTATCACCCTCGGGGGTAGAGCACTGTTTCGGCTAGGGGGCCATCCCGGCTTACCAAACCGATGCAAACTCCGAATACCGAGGAGTGCAATCATGGGAGACACACGGCGGGTGCTAACGTCCGTCGTGGAAAGGGAAACAACCCAGACCGCCAGCTAAGGTCCCAAAATCTAGATTAAGTGGGAAACGATGTGGGAAGGCACAGACAGCTAGGAGGTTGGCTTAGAAGCAGCCACCCTTTAAAGAAAGCGTAATAGCTCACTAGTCGAGTCGGCCTGCGCGGAAGATGTAACGGGGCTAAATCTAGTACCGAAGCTGCGGATCTCGTAAGAGATGGTAGAGGAGCGTTCTGTAAGTCTGTGAAGGTGAATCGTAAGGTTTGCTGGAGATATCAGAAGTGCGAATGCTGACATGAGTAACGATAAAGGGGGTGAAAAACCCCCTCGCTGAAAGACCAAGGGTTCCTGTCCAACGTTAATCGGGGCAGGGTGAGTCGACCCCTAAGGCGAGGGCGAAAGCCGTAGTCGATGGGAAACAGGTTAATATTCCTGTACCACCACGTGATGCGATGGAGGGACGGAGTAGGCTAGGTGATCAGGGCGTTGGTTGTCCCTGTTCAAGGATGTAGGCAGAGAGCTTAGGAAAATCCGGGCTCTTAATGCTGAGATCTGATGTCGAGTTTCTACGGAAACGAAGTCATTGATGCCATGCTTCCAAGAAAAGCTTCTAAGCTTCAGTCACGTGGGATCGTACCCGAAACCGACACAGGTGGTCAGGTCGAGAAGACCAAAGCGCTTGAGAGAACTTGGGTGAAGGAACTAGGCAAAATGGCACCGTAACTTCGGGAGAAGGTGCGCCGGTGACGGTGATGGACCTCGCGTCTTAAGCTGTTGCCGGTCGAAGTAACCAGGCCGCTGCGACTGTTTATTAAAAACACAGCACTCTGCAAACTCGTAAGAGGACGTATAGGGTGTGACGCCTGCCCGGTGCCGGAAGGTTAATTGATGGGGTTAGCTTATGCGAAGCTCTTGATCGAAGCCCCGGTAAACGGCGGCCGTAACTATAACGGTCCTAAGGTAGCGAAATTCCTTGTCGGGTAAGTTCCGACCTGCACGAATGGCGTAACGATGGCGGCGCTGTCTCCACCCAAGACTCAGTGAAATTGAAATCGCTGTTAAGATGCAGTGTATCCGCGGCTAGACGGAAAGACCCCGTGAACCTTTACTACAGCTTCACAGTGGACTTTGAATATGCTTGTGTAGGATAGCTGGGAGACTTTGAAACCGGGACGCTAGTTTCGGTGGAGTCAACCTTGAAATACCAGCCTGGCATGTTTGAGGTTCTAACCTAGACCCGTGAATCCGGGTCAGGGACATTGTGTGGTGGGTAGTTTGACTGGGGCGGTCTCCTCCCAAAGAGTAACGGAGGAGCACGAAGGTACCCTCAGCATGGTCGGAAATCATGCAATGAGTGCAAGGGCATAAGGGTGCTTAACTGCGAGACTGACAAGTCGAGCAGGTGCGAAAGCAGGTCCTAGTGATCCGGTGGTTCTGTATGGAAGGGCCATCGCTCAACGGATAAAAGGTACTCCGGGGATAACAGGCTGATACCGCCCAAGAGTTCACATCGACGGCGGTGTTTGGCACCTCGATGTCGGCTCATCACATCCTGGGGCTGAAGCCGGTCCCAAGGGTATGGCTGTTCGCCATTTAAAGTGGTACGCGAGCTGGGTTTAGAACGTCGTGAGACAGTTCGGTCCCTATCTGCCGTGGACGTTGGAAATTTGAGAGGGGCTGCTCCTAGTACGAGAGGACCGGAGTGGACGAACCCCTGGTGTTCGGGTTGTCACGCCAGTGGCATTGCCCGGTAGCTATGTTCGGAAAGGATAACCGCTGAAAGCATCTAAGCGGGAAACCTGCCTCAAGATGAGATTTCCCGGGCCTTCGGGCCCCTAAAGGACCGTAGAAGACTACTACGTTGATAGGTTGGGTGTGTAAGCGCTGTGAGGCGTTGAGCTAACCAATACTAATTGTCCGTGAGGCTTGATCATACAATCCTCGAACTCATCGAGGATCGATGACACGATTTCACCAAATGTGCTTATAACTTGTTAATTCAACACCCTATTTGTTGTGCGGCTTTTGCGGCACAGCATACCGGCTTGTCTGACGACAATAGCGAGCGTGAACCACCTGATTCCATCCCGAACTCAGAAGTGAAACCGCTTAGCGCCGATGGTAGTGTGGGGTCTCCCCATGTGAGAGTAGGTCATCGTCAGGCATCTTAATGTGAAAAACCCCGTCTTCTATGAAGGCGGGGTTTTTTATTGCTGAGTTGTTTAGGACTCACTAGGATTTGGGTATGAGTTTACAAAATGAGCCGCGTTGGCTACCGATCGCACCCTGGTTATTTCTGTTCGTATGGAGTGCTGGGTATGGTGTTGCAAAACTCGCCTTGGAGTCGACGACACCCCTGAATCTTCTCGCGCTGCGTTTCGTTGGCGCGACTCTCGCATTACTTCCATTTGTATTGATCTTTAAGCCCGTTTGGCCAGAAAAGCGTGCAGTTCGCGATCTATTGGTCGTAGCTACATTTTTGCAGTTGGGCCATTTTCTCTGTATCTACTTTGGATTAGCACTTGGCGCATCGGCAGGTGTGCTCGCTCTATTTGCGGCATCTCAACCAGTATTGATTGCAATTGTTGCGTCGCTAGTTAATCAGCGCATCCCGCCGTCACGAGTCTGGGCGGGATTGTTGGTTGGTCTTCTTGGCGCTTCTTGGGTAATCGTGGTGCAAGGCAACTTTTCTGATGGCGCATTGTTAGGTGCTGTCCTTGGGTTTGTGGCTGTAGTCTCACTATCGCTTGGGCAGGTCTATGACAAGAGTCAACGCCCAGAGTGTCATCCGCTGTTGGTTTATGTAATCCAATATGCGTTTGCAAGTATTGTCAGTGTCCCGATCGCGCTCTTTTTTGAGGGTTATCAAACGGAGTGGACAACATCAATGTTTGGAGCGCTTGCATATTTGGTATTTGGCAACTCGCTCCTTGGCATTTTTTTAATGATGACGATGGTTCGCTTTGGAGCGATCTCTCAAGTGACAAGTATTATGTTTCTCGTACCGGGTATTGCTGCATTAATTGCTTGGCTGGTCGTGGGTGAGGTGATGCCAATCGAAGCATGGCCTGGGATTGCGCTCGCTGCTGCTGGTGTGTTGCTCGTTCTTTACGCCCGTCCAGAGTCTCGAAAGCCGCCCGTGGAGTCCACATGAAGCCATCAACCTGGTTGCCCGTACTGACATCCCTTTCCGAAGGCGAATTGATGTCGGGTTCGGATTTGGGGGCGGCACTTAATGTTTCGCGAGCTGCGGTCTGGCAACGCATCGAGTATTTAAAAGAACTGGGTGTTCAGATTGAGGCAACTGAAACTGGATATCAGCTAAAGCATCCAATTTATCTTCCAGATCTGCCAACAATTCAAAATGCAGTGTCGATCGCAGTCGATTTGATGCCTGAGGTTTCATCGACTAATACATTGGTCCTTGAAGCCCGAAGGGAACAGTGTCTGATGAGCTTGTATCAGAATCAGGGACGCGGCCGACGTGGTAAGCGGTGGGTGGCATCTCCAGGTAATGCGCTCATGATGTCGATCGGGGTGTGGTTGGATTGCGGCGTCCAAGATCTGGCAGGTCTGAGTGTTGATGTCGGGGTCTCTCTAACCCATGCGCTTAACACCCTGGGTGTTCAAGCCAGTCTTAAATGGCCCAATGATTTGTGGGTGGATGAGCGTAAGCTCGCTGGGCTATTAATCGAGCTGCAAGGGGATCACGACAGGTCCTTTGTTGTGCTGGGATTCGGTCTCAACCTTTGGCCGATATCGGGCGTTGATGCTTCGACTGTGTCAATTAGTGAAGTCTCTAATCGTGAATGGGCCGATTGCGATACAGTTTTTTTGATCAATCAAGTACAGCAAGCGATCCGCGATTATCCAAATCAAGCCCCGTCCGATCGAATCCAGCGATATAACGAAGTTGGATTGCTCAATGGGCGCGAGGTGAGTGTAGCAGGTGTCCAGAGAAGCCTCGTAGGTATAGCTCAGGGTATTGATGAGTTTGGCCGACTGTGTATTTTGGCTGACACTGGTGCAGAATACGTGTCCGCTGGTGAAGTGAGCGTGAGACCTCAATAATGCATTTGTTGATCGACTTCGGGAACAGTTTTTTAAAATGGTGCCTCTGGACAGAAGGTGGTGTTGAAGACCGTGGGCATATAAACCCACTTGCTTTGGAATCTGGACTGAGATCAATTGATTGGTCGGTTGTGGAATCAGTCTTGATTTGCAGTGTTGCTGATGACGAATTAACACATGCTGTCTCCGTTTATTGTGACAGCTTGTCTTCACCTGAATGCTCGGTTCGACAGGTTGATCTCACTGGTTTGCCTCCCTGGTTCTCGCTTGGTACAACATCGCGCGAGCAAATTGGAAAGGATCGTGTGGTTGCGATGCTCGGCGCTTTTGGTTGCGGTAAGAATTATTGCGTTATCGATGCGGGTACTGCATGTACGATCGATTTTGTCTCCGATGGCGAGCACCAGGGTGGATACATTGCACCGGGTTTGTCATTAGCTCGTAATAGCTTGAGCTTAAAAACTGCGCGGATTGGTGAAGTCGCTGACAGGCTGTACTCAGCCAAGCTGGAACCTGGTAGAAATACGCAGCAGGCAGTCGAGCATGGTATCCGGATGAGTTTGGTCGCGATGTGCCAGAGTGCACTGATCAATTCGCATATCCCTCTGAATGCGGTCGTGGTGACTGGAGGCGATAGTGAATGGCTTGCAGGTCATCTCCCGGATCCCGTTGTGGCGAGGCCGAATTTAGTGTTCGAGGGAATCGCTCGATTTTTCCTCGGGCTGTAATATTTTTTAACAAAGTCCTTGTAATCAACCCATCCTTTTGGTTAAATTTCGCGCCCTGAATCGCAGGAATGTGGTTCTTGATGCCGGCATAGCTCAGATGGTAGAGCAGCGCACTTGTAATGCGAAGGTCCCGAGTTCGATTCTTGGTGCCGGCACCACTATCCCAGTTTTGCTGGGTGTGTGGAGGGGTGGGTGAGTGGTTAAAACCGGCAGACTGTAAATCTGTTGCCTATGGCTACGCAGGTTCGAATCCTGCCCCCTCCACCAGTTTAGATTGTATGCACGGACGGGCAGGGCGCTGTACGTCCGTTTTATGTCGCACCAACACGAAGAAAAAGGAACGAGGTACCGTTCACATGGCAAAAGAGAAGTTTGAGCGTAGTAAGCCGCACGTAAACGTAGGCACGATTGGTCACGTTGACCATGGTAAGACGACTTTGACAGCGGCGTTGACGCGTGTTGGAGCGGAAGTATTTGGTGGTGAGACGCGAGCGTTTGATCAGATTGATAATGCACCTGAAGAGCGTGCACGTGGTATCACGATTTCGACGTCACACGTTGAGTATCAGTCACACACGCGTCACTACGCACACGTTGACTGTCCT
>VIEA01000003.1 GCA_008087055.1 Gammaproteobacteria bacterium LSUCC0096
AGGACAGTCAACGTGTGCGTAGTGACGCGTGTGTGACTGATACTCAACGTGTGACGTCGAAATCGTGATACCACGTGCACGCTCTTCAGGTGCATTATCAATCTGATCAAACGCTCGCGTCTCACCACCAAATACTTCCGCTCCAACACGCGTCAACGCCGCTGTCAAAGTCGTCTTACCATGGTCAACGTGACCAATCGTGCCTACGTTTACGTGCGGCTTACTACGCTCAAACTTCTCTTTTGCCATTTTTATGGACTCCGATATTCAATTAGCTGTTTTTCTTAATCACTTCTTCTGCGACGCTTGATGGTGCCTCAGCGTATTTCGCAAATTCCATGCTGTAAGATGCGCGACCCTGTGTGAAACCACGGAGGTCTGTTGCGTATCCAAACATTTCCGCAAGCGGAACTTCGGCGCGAACAAGTTTCACACCACCCACACCATCGTCCATACCCTGAACCAGGCCACGACGACGGTTAAGATCACCAATCACGTCACCCATGTTCTCTTCAGGGGTGACGACTTCAACTTTCATGATCGGCTCAAGCAATGCAGGACTCGCTTCAAGCGCACCTTTCTTCATTGCCATAGAACCCGCGATCTTGAACGCCATTTCGTTCGAGTCAACCTCGTGGAACGATCCATCGTAAAGCGTCGCTTTCACACCCAATAGAGGGAAGCCTGCCAATACACCGTTATTCATCTGCTCTTCGATACCCTTCGAAACCGCTGGGATGTATTCCTTAGGAACAACACCACCGACAATTTCGTTCACGAATTCGAAGTTTTGCTCACCGTCCAATGGAAGTGGCTCGATACGAACAACAACGTGACCGTACTGACCGCGACCACCTGACTGGCGCACAAACTTGCCTTCCACTTCAACAGACTTACGAATGCACTCACGGTAGGACACCTGCGGCGCACCCACGTTACATTCAACAGAGAATTCACGACGCATCCGGTCGACAATAATGTCGAGGTGAAGCTCACCCATTCCAGAAATAATCGTTTGACCCGTTTCTTCGTCTGTCTTAACACGGAACGATGGATCTTCCTGCGCAAGCTTACCAAGCGCGATACCCATCTTCTCCTGATCCGGCTTTGATTTTGGCTCAACAGACAAAGAAATCACAGGCTCTGGGAATTCCATACGCTCGAGAATAATTGGCTTATTCACGTCACACAGCGTGTCACCAGTTGTCACGTCTTTCAGACCAATTGCAGCAGCGATGTCGCCAGCGCGAACTTCTTTGATCTCTTCACGCGTATTCGCATGCATCTGAACCATACGGCCAACACGCTCTTTCTTACCCTTCACAGAGTTCAGAACAGAATCACCACCGTTAAGAACGCCTGAATACACACGGAAGAACGTGAGTGTTCCAACGAACGGGTCAGTCGCGATCTTAAATGCCAGAGCAGCAAAGGGCGCATCGTCATCAGCAGGACGCGTATCTTCTGACTCATCTTCCTTCAGACCACGAATTGCTTCGACTTCGTCTGGAGCAGGAAGATAATCGATTACAGCGTCAAGCATCGCCTGAACACCTTTGTTCTTAAATGCAGTTCCGCAGAGACAAGGCACGATTTCACGAGCCAGCGTACGCTGACGCAAGCCGAGCTTGATTTCTTCTTCTGAAAGCTCACCGCCTTCAAGATACTTTTCCATCAACTCTTCGTTTGCTTCAGCCGCAGCCTCGATCATTTCTTCACGAAGCGATGCCACTTGATCAGCAACTTCAGCAGGCACATCTTCATAAGTGAAGGTCGTACCCATGTCGTCTTCATTCCACGCGATGTACTTGTTTTTCACAAGATCCACAACGCCTTTAAAATCTTTCTCAGCGCCAACCGCACACTGGATTGGAACAGCAGTCGCACCCAAACGGTCACGAACCTGATTGACGACACGGATAAAGTCAGCACCATCACGGTCCATCTTGTTTACAAAACAGATACGCGGGACACCATATTTGTCAGCCTGGCGCCAAACAGTCTCAGACTGTGGCTCAACGCCCGATGCTGCACAGAACACAACCACCGCACCATCGAGAACGCGCATTGACCGCTCAACCTCAATTGTGAAGTCAACGTGGCCCGGTGTATCAATGATATTGACACGGTATTTGTCGTACTGCTGGTCCATACCTTGCCAGAAGGTAGTTGTCGCAGCTGATGTGATCGTAATACCACGCTCCTGTTCCTGCGCCATCCAATCCATGGTTGCCGCACCGTCGTGAACCTCACCAATCTTGTGGTTCACACCGGTGTAGAACAAAACGCGTTCTGTAGTCGTTGTTTTACCAGCATCAACGTGTGCGCAGATGCCGATGTTACGGTAGCGATTAATCGGGGTGGTACGTGCCACTGTTACTCTCCAAAGGGCCGGACTATCTGGCCATCATTCAATTAAAAACGGAAGTGCGAGAACGCCTTATTCGCTTCAGCCATACGGTGAACGTCTTCACGCTTCTTCACCGCAGCTCCGCGCTGCTCAACCGCATCAAGGATTTCACCTGCGAGGCGCGCTTGCATTGACTTCTCACCACGCTTGCGCGCGTACTCTACCAACCAACGCATCGCCAGCGCTGTACGACGACTTGGACGCACTTCAACAGGCACCTGGTAAGTTGCACCACCAACACGACGAGACTTCACCTCGACCATCGGCGCGATGTTCTCAAGCGCCTGATTGAACACTTCAAGTGGATCCCCACCGTTCTTTTCGAGAACGCGATCAAGCGCTCCATAAACGATGGATTCTGCAATGGACTTCTTTCCACTTTCCATGACGTGGTTAATGAACTTAGCAAGCAATTGATCGCCGAACTTTGGATCCGGCAAAATTTCACGTTTTACGGGGACGCGACGTCTTGGCATTGTATTTTCCTTTTCTTCAGGTCATTCCGGGACTCTCGCCCGGCCTTACTGAGCATGGCGAGCCATACTCTGTATAAATGATTACAGTTTAATGAATTTTTGGTTTCAAATTAGCTCTTAGGCCGCTTCGCACCATACTTCGAACGACCTTGTTTACGATCGTTTACACCAGCAGTATCCAGTGCACCACGCACTGTGTGATAACGCACACCTGGCAAATCCTTGACACGACCGCCGCGGATCAGAACAACCGAGTGCTCCTGCAGGTTGTGGCCTTCACCACCGATGTATGAAGATACTTCGTATCCGTTGGTCAAACGCACACGGCACACTTTACGAAGCGCTGAGTTCGGCTTCTTTGGTGTGGTTGTATATACACGAGTACATACACCGCGGCGCTGTGGGCAAGCCTGCAACGCAGGAACGTCTGTTTTGACGATCTTACGCTTACGTGGCTTGCGAACAAGCTGATTAATAGTTGCCATTGGCAAACTCCCTAGTCCATTGCAAAAAATAGGGCGCGATTCTAGGCGCGCCCAAAGCTACAGTCAAGTGAGGCGGATATTACTCCGCCGCCTCTTGCCCCTGAGATTCAATCTCAGCGATCTCTCGACTCAATGCTTCTGCCACTTCAGCAGCAGAAACACGTGTTTCATCACCGGATTCAGCACGCTTACGCTTGCGCTCTGCGTGATATGCCAAACCAGTACCTGCTGGGATCAAACGACCCACAACAACGTTCTCTTTCAGACCACGAAGATTATCCGATTTACCTGTCACCGCAGCCTCTGTCAGAACACGCGTTGTCTCCTGGAATGACGCCGCAGAAATGAAGGACTCTGTCGCCAATGATGCTTTGGTAATACCAAGCAATTGACGCTCATAATGCGCTTCAATCTTTCCGTCACCACGAAGACGATCGTTTTCTTCCAGAACTTGTGTGTACTCAACTTGATCACCAGCGATGAATGACGAATCACCCACTTGATTCACTTCAACCTTGCGCAGCATCTGACGAATAATCACCTCGATGTGCTTATCGTTGATACCTACACCCTGGAGACGATAGACGTCCTGAATTTCGTTAGTGATGTACTTCGCAAGCTCCGATACACCCAGGAGACGCAAGATGTCATGAGGGTTTGAAGGACCGTCAGAGATTACCTCACCCTTCTGCACTTGCTCGCCATCAAATACGTTGAGCTGGCGCCACTTAGGAATCAGGATTTCAACTGGATCAGTTCCATCTTCCGGAGAGATCACAAGGCGTACTTTCCCTTTGGTCTCTTTACCAAATGAAACATGCCCTGAGATTTCAGCAAGAATCGATGACTCTTTTGGCTTACGCGCCTCGAACAAGTCAGCAACACGCGGAAGACCACCGGTAATATCTCGAGTCTTCGATGATTCTTGCGGAATACGCGCGATAACAGAACCTGCCTCGATATTCGTTCCGTCCTCAAGTGATACAAGGGCACCACCTGGCAACGAGAAGTGAGCGATCGGCTCATCGGTAATCGAAGCGCCCGCCGCGTAAAGGAAAATGCCTGGCTTTAAGTCTTTACCCGCAGCCGGACGATCCTTTTCATCGATGATTTCGTAGTTCGCAAGACCTGTTAGCTCGTCGACCTGACGCTTCACGGTAATACCGTCTTCAAACGCCTGATACCGGACAATACCTGCGCGATCAGCAATAATTGGGTGCGTATGCGGATCCCAAGTTGCAACTACAGCACCAGCATCAACCTTCGCACCTTCTTGTACACTGATAACGGCACCATATGGCAGCTTGTACCACTCGCGCTCACGGCCATGCTCATCGGCAATACTCAAAGCGCCAGAACGCGATACAGCAACCAAGTCGCCATTTGAACGCTCTACCCACTTCAAGTTATGTAAGCGCACCGTACCACCATGCTTCACATCGATACGGTCAGCAGCAGACGCTCGGCTCGCAGCACCACCGATGTGGAACGTACGCATTGTCAACTGAGTACCCGGCTCACCGATTGACTGAGCCGCGATCACACCGACAGCCTCACCAACGTTAACCAAGTGGCCCCGACCAAGGTCACGGCCGTAACACTTCGAACAAACACCGTGACGAACTTCACAAGTAATTGGGGAACGAACCATAACCTCGTCAACACCCCAACCTTCGATTTGCTCTGCCAACTGCTCGTCAATCAGCGTCCCTGCCTCAAGCACAACTTCAGTGGTACCAGGCTTAACGACGTCTTGCGCCACAACACGACCAAGAATTCGGCCCGCCAAAGGAACAACAACATCACCACCTTCAATGAGAGGTGTCATGCGCAGACCTTCTTCGGTTCCGCAATCATGATCTGTGATCACAAGGTCCTGAGCCACGTCAACGAGACGACGAGTCAAGTAACCTGAGTTCGCTGTCTTCAATGCTGTATCGGCCAAACCTTTACGCGCACCGTGAGTCGAAATGAAGTACTGGAGTACTGATAGACCCTCACGGAAGTTGGCTGTAATAGGGGTTTCAATAATCGAACCGTCTGGCTTCGCCATCAAACCACGCATACCTGCAAGCTGACGAATCTGCGCAGCAGAACCTCGAGCACCAGAGTCGGCCATCATAAAGACTGAGTTGAACGAATCCTGCTGAACCGTCTTGCCTTCAGCATCGACAGCATCTTCTTTACCGATCCGTTCCATCATTTTCTTGGCAACAAGGTCATTCGCTCGCGCCCAGATGTCGATCACTTTGTTGTACTTCTCGCCCTGGGTTACAAGGCCTGAAGCAAACTGATCTTCGATTTCTTTAACCTGGGCTTCGGCTTCACCAATGATTTGAGCTTTCTCTTCTGGAATCTCAAAATCGTTCACGCCGATTGAAGAGCCAGAACGCGTCGCATAACTGAAGCCCATGTACATCAATTGGTCCGCAAAAATGACAGTTTCCTTCAGACCAACACGGCGATAACACGAGTTAATCAGACGAGAAATCGCTTTCTTTGTCATGTTCTGATCAACCAAAGAGAATGGTAAACCAGTCGGAACAATCGAGAACAGAATCGCTCGACCAACGGTCGTTTCGACGATACGGGTTTCTGGCGTGCCATTCCCATCTGCATCGTTCACTGTTTCATCAATACGAACCTTAATCTGTGCCTGCAAATCGACTTTACGTGCGCCGTACGCCCGCAAGACTTCATCGGTGTCAGTGAACACCATGCCTTCGCCTTTGACATTGATGCGATGACGCGTCATGTAATACAGACCCAAAACAACGTCCTGAGAAGGAACAATGATTGGCTCACCATTCGCTGGCGACAACACGTTGTTTGTCGACATCATCAATGCGCGCGCTTCAAGCTGCGCCTCGAGTGTCAAAGGCAAGTGAACAGCCATCTGGTCACCATCGAAGTCGGCGTTGTAGGCCGCACACACCAGCGGGTGAAGCTGAATTGCTTTACCTTCGATCAATAGCGGCTCAAATGCCTGAATACCCAAACGGTGAAGTGTTGGTGCACGGTTCAGAAGGACTGGGTGCTCGCGAATCACTTCTGCCAAGATGTCCCACACTTCAGGTGTTTCACGCTCGACCATTTTCTTCGCCGCCTTGATCGTGGTCGCAAGACCACGTGCTTCAAGCTTCGCGTAGATAAATGGTTTGAATAATTCAAGCGCCATCTTCTTAGGAAGACCACACTGATGCAGTTTCAAATATGGACCGACCACAATCACCGAACGGCCAGAGTAGTCAACACGCTTACCAAGAAGGTTCTGACGGAAACGACCCTGCTTACCTTTGATCATGTCAGCAAGCGACTTCAATGGACGCTTGTTTGAACCCGTAATTGCACGTCCACGGCGACCGTTATCAAGGAGGGCATCAACCGATTCCTGAAGCATCCGCTTTTCGTTACGAACAATAATGTCCGGAGCGCGAAGCTCAAGCAGTCGCTTCAAACGATTATTTCGGTTAATGACGCGACGATATAAGTCGTTCAAGTCAGATGTCGCGAAACGACCGCCATCCAATGGAACCAATGGACGAAGATCCGGTGGAAGAACAGGCAGCACTTCCATGATCATCCATTCTGGCTTATTGCCACTGTCACGGAATGACTCGAGCAACTTCAAACGCTTCGACAGCTTCTTCAGCTTAGTTTCAGAGTTTGTATTTGGAATCTCTTCGCGCATAGTCGCGATTTCATCATCGAGATCCATATCCATCATCAATGCACGAATCGCTTCGGCACCCATCATGGCTGTAAAATCGTCCTGGTATTCTTCAAAGGCTTCGAAATATTGCTCATCCGACAACAGCTGACCACGTTCTAGTGGAGTCATACCAGGATCAACAACAACGTATGTTTCAAAGTAAAGAATGCGTTCGATATCACGCAACGTCATATCAAGCAGTAAGCCGATTCGCGACGGCAATGACTTCAAGAACCAAATGTGACACACAGGGCTTGCGAGCTCGATGTGGCCCATCCGCTCACGACGGACTTTTGTTTGTGTCACTTCGACGCCGCACTTTTCACACACAACACCGCGGTGCTTCAAACGCTTGTACTTACCGCACAAACACTCGTAGTCCTTCACTGGTCCGAAAATACGTGCACAGAACAAACCATCGCGTTCTGGCTTGAACGTTCGATAGTTAATCGTTTCTGGCTTTTTCACTTCTCCGAAGGACCATGAACGGATCTCTTCAGGCGACGCAAGACCAATACGAATCCGATCAAAGTCGGCGGATTGTCCCTGGCTTTTTAACAGGTTTAACAAATCTTTCATTGCTTAAATCTCCAATTCCTACCGACTTACTCGTTTTCTAGTTCAACAGAGATACCGAGTGAACGGATCTCCTTGACCAGCACGTTGAATGATTCCGGCATACCAGGCTCCATGCGGTGGTCGCCATCGACAATATTTTTGTACATACGCGTACGACCATTCACATCATCCGACTTGACAGTCAGCATTTCCTGAAGGGTGTAAGCCGCACCATATGCTTCCAGTGCCCACACTTCCATTTCACCGAAGCGCTGACCACCAAACTGAGCCTTACCACCAAGTGGCTGCTGCGTAACAAGTGAGTAGGAACCTGTTGAGCGCGCATGCATCTTGTCATCAACCAAGTGATTGAGTTTCAACATGTACATATAACCAACAGTAACTTGACGTTCGAACGCCTCACCAGTTCGTCCGTCATACAGGGTGAACTGACCCGACTCAGGCATGCCAGCTAATTCAAGCAATCCCTTGATTTGCGATTCTTTCGCGCCATCGAATGCTGGCGTCGCGAATGGCACACCATCAACTAAGTTCTTGGACAAATCGATGATTTCGTCATCTGAGAGCGATCCGAGATCTTCTTGGTTTCCGCCGATCTTGTTATAGACCTGATCAAGGAAATCACGAACCTCTTTCACTTTCGCTTGTTGCTTGAGCATGTCATTGATACGGTCACCAAGACCCTTCGCAGCCATACCCAGGTGCATTTCAAGTACCTGACCAACATTCATTCGACTTGGAACACCCAGTGGGTTCAAAACGATATCAACTGGATCGCCATTTTCATCAAATGGCATATCTTCTTCAGGCATGATCACTGAGATCACACCCTTGTTACCGTGACGACCCGCCATCTTGTCGCCAGGCTGAATACGACGCTTCACAGCAACGTAGACCTTAACGATTTTCAGTACACCAGGAGCCAAATCATCGCCTTGAGTGAGCTTTTTCTTCTTCACTTCGAAGGCTTCATCAAGCTCTTTGCGACGCTCTTTCAATGATTTCTCAGCTTCAGCGATCAATGCGTTTTGCGCATCATCAGCCATCTTCACCTTGAACCACTCATCTTCTGAAAGATTCGCCAAGTACTCAGATGTCAACGAATCGCCTTTCTTTAGACCAGGCGCACCTGCAACTTTCTGACCTTCAAACTGCTTAGCAAGGTGGCCAAACGTTGCCTCTGAAACGATTCGATACTCTTCGTTGAGATCCTTACGGTACTCGTCGAGCTGCTCTTCTTCGATTTGCTTGGCGCGTGCGTCTTTCTCAATGCCATCACGCGTAAAGACTTGAACATCGATCACGGTACCTGTTGTACCCGTACCAACGCGCATTGATGTGTCTTTTACATCAGACGCTTTCTCACCGAAGATTGCGCGCAGAAGCTTTTCTTCTGGCGTCAATTGAGTTTCACCTTTCGGAGTGACCTTACCAACGAGGATGTCACCTGGCTTTACTTCGGCACCGATGTGGACGATACCGACTTCGTCTAGTTTGGCGAGCGCATTTTCGCCGACGTTTGGAATATCGGCGGTAATCTCTTCAGCACCCAACTTCGTATCACGCGCAACGCATGAGAACTCTTGGATATGAATTGTTGTAAAGCGCTCTTCTTTGACAACTTTTTCAGAGATCAAAATAGAATCTTCAAAGTTGTAGCCGTTCCAAGGCATGAACGCGATCCGCATGTTCTGGCCAAGCGCCAATTCACCTGTGTCGACCGACGGACCGTCTGCCAACACGTCACCGCGCGCAACCACGTCACCTGCGCTTACGATTGGTCGCTGGTTGATACATGTATTCTGGTTCGAACGGGTGTACTTAGTCAGGTTGTAGATATCTACAGGCGCCTCACCTGCGGCCACCTCACCAGAATTTACCTTCACAACGATGCGCTTAGCATCAACAAAATCGACAATACCACCGCGGTTCGCGATCATACATACGCCTGAGTCCACAGCGACGTGGCGCTCCATACCAGTACCAACTAAAGGCTTCTCAGCTTTTAATGTTGGAACGGCTTGACGCTGCATGTTTGAGCCCATCAATGCGCGGTTGGCGTCATCGTGCTCGAGGAATGGAATCAACGCCGCAGCAACAGAAACAACCTGACGTGGCGAAACGTCCATATAATCAACGCGCTCTGGTGGCATCACTGCGAATTCGTTCAAGTGACGCACTGGAACGAGCTCTTCAATCAACTCGCCTTTGTCATTTAACTGTGCAGACGCCTGCGCAATAACGAAATCTGACTCTTCAATCGCTGACAAATAGAAAATTTCATCTGTGACTTTGCCGTTTTCAACACGACGATATGGTGATTCAAGGAATCCATACCGATTGGTACGTGCATACGTTGCCAAAGAGTTGATCAAACCAATGTTTGGACCTTCTGGCGTCTCAATCGGACAAACACGACCATAGTGCGTTGGATGTACGTCACGGACTTCGAAGCCGGCACGCTCACGAGTCAAGCCGCCTGGTCCCAATGCTGAGACTCGACGCTTATGCGTAATTTCTGACAGTGGGTTGTTCTGGTCCATAAATTGCGACAACTGGCTTGAGCCAAAGAACTCTTTCACAGCAGCGGCAACTGGCTTCGCGTTGATCAAATCACGCGGCATTAAACCTTCTGTTTCAGCCTGGCCAAGACGCTCGCGAACAGCGCGCTCAACACGCACCAAACCAACACGGAATTGGTTTTCAGCCATCTCACCAACTGAACGAACACSACGGTTACCAAGGTGATCAATATCATCAACCACACCTTCACCATTACGGATGTCGATCAACGTCTTCATGACCGCCAGGATGTCGTCTTTTGACAATGTGCCTTCACCAAGCTCAGTGTCTCCACCGTCGAGCTTGCGCGATCCAACACGGCGGTTAAACTTCATGCGACCAACAGATGACAAGTCATAACGGTCAGCAGAGAAGAACAAACTCTCGAAGAGGTTTTCTGCGCTTTCCTTAGTTGGTGGCTCACCAGGACGCATCATGCGATAAATTTCGACCAATGCTTCCATACGATTCGATGTTGAGTCAGCAGCCAATGTATCTGACATATATGGTCCACGATCAAGATCGTTGGTGTAGATACACTCGATAGCTTTCACACCAGCTTCACGAATCGCATCGACTGACTCAAGCGATAATGGTTGATTCGCCGCAGCAATCACCTCACCAGTCGCTTCATTGACAACATCTTTAGCGAGCACTTTGCCAACGAGGTATTCATCAGCAACTTTCAATTCGTCAAGCTTAGCTTTTTGCAGTTCGCGAACATGACGCGCTGTAATCCGCTTGCCAGCTTCAACAATTACCTCACCCTTTGAGTCCAATACGTCAAACCCAAGTGTTTCACCACGTAGACGCTCAGATACAAGAGTCATGAATACATCGGTTTTCTCAAAACGGAATGCAGTGGTCTCAAAGAAGTGACCCAGGATCTCTTCATCCGACATCTCCATTGCGCGGAGCAGGATCGATGCTGGGAGTTTACGGCGGCGGTCAATACGAACGAACACCTGATCCTTTGGATCGAATTCAAAATCCAACCATGAACCACGGTAAGGAATGATACGAGCTGAGTAGAGCAGCTTGCCCGAGCTATGCGTTTTCCCTTTGTCATGTTCGAAGAACACACCAGGAGAACGATGAAGCTGAGACACAATCACACGCTCGGTACCGTTAATAACAAAAGTACCGTTCTCAGTCATGAGCGGAATTTCGCCCATGTACACTTCTTCTTCCTTGATGTCCTTAACAGACTTGTTCGACCCTTCTTTTTCAAAAAGAACCAAACGAACTTTTACGCGCAGCGGCGCAGCATACGTGTCGCCACGGAGGATGCACTCTTTCACATCGAATACAGGCTCACCTAACCGATAGCTTACATATTGAAGCTCGGCGTTGCCTGAAAATGATTGGATAGGAAAAACCGACTGGAACGCGGCTTCAAGGCCAATCGATTGAGCTGTATTTTCAACCGAACCTCCTGTCAGGAATTCGCGATATGAATCAAGCTGAATTGCCAGAAGCTGTGGCACTTCCATCACTGATGGCAGAGTTCCAAAGTCTTTCCGAATACGTTTTTTCGCTGTGTACGAGTAAGCCATTTGCCTTCCTCAACGTGTGAAAGTACATCCACCACGGATGCACTGTAATTCGTACCCTTAAGGGTTCCGGAAAACGCGCGTTGACGCTTTCCGCAAACCTCGATCGTTTAAAGCGCAAAAAGGCCGGTGGTCGAAACCACCAGCCAATCTGCAGATCCGCTCAAGAGCGGATCAATGACATTACTTGAGCTCGACAGATGCGCCTGCTTCTTCAAGCTGCTTCTTAATGTCTTCAGCTTCGTCTTTCGACGCGCCTTCTTTGATGGTGTTAGGAGCGCCATCAACGAGGTCTTTCGCTTCTTTCAGGCCAAGACCTGTAACGCCACGAACAACCTTGATCACGTTCACTTTCTTCTCACCAGCTGATGCGAGAACAACGTCAAATTCGTCCTTCTCTGCTGCTGCACCAGCGCCAGCGTCACCGCCAGCTGCCGCTACAGGAGCTGCAGCAACTGCAGCTGCTGCTGTTACACCGAATTTTTCTTCCATTGCTGAAACAAGTTCAACAACGTCCATCACGCTCATTTCGGCGATCGCGTTCAGGATATCGTCCTTAGACAGTGCCATGGTATTTCTCCAAATTTCGTTTACAAACTATGTCAATTGAAAGCCAACGGGATTAACCCGCTTTCTTCGCTTCACCAACTGCTGCAACGGTACGAACCAGCTTGCCTGGAACCTCGTTCATCGTACGTACGAACTTGGCAACAGGTGCGGTCATCACGCTCATCAGCATTGCAATCGCTTCGTCCTTCGTTGGCAGCTTCGCAACCGCATCCACTTGAGATGCATCGAGAAGTTGACCACCGATCGCAAGAGCCCGAATTTCGAGTTGATCATTTTCTTTCGCGATGTCCTTAAACAGCTTTGCAGCTGCTGAAGGCTCTTCTAGTGAGAAACCAATCAATGATGGTCCTACTAGCGCGTCAGTCAGACACTCAAATTCAGTTCCTGCTACAGCACGCTTAGCCAGAGTATTTCGAACTACTCGGAGATAAATCTTTCCGGCACGCGCTTTTTCGCGCATCTCGGTCAGAGCTCCAACTTCCATACCCCGGTAATCAGCGACTACCGCAGACAAAGCATTACCGGCAGCTTCGTTGACTTCGGCGACAATCACCTTTTTGTCTTCGAGCTTTAACGCCACGCTTTGCTCCTTTTCAGGATGAACCAATTCACCAGATTTCCGGTGAACCCCTGGCGGCCTTCAATACACAGAGTGTAAAGGGGCTGCCGTCTATGCAGGCTGTTTCCATTTAGGCCCTAGGGGCACCTGCAGTCTTTGACGGATCCCGCGAACGGGAACCCTCAAATCCTTTTATACATTCAATCCAGACTGATCGACTTGAACCCCTGGGCCCATCGTTGTCGACACAGATACTTTCTTGAAGTAAACACCTTTTGCTGAAGCAGGCTTCGCCTTCTTCAGATCACCAAGAAGCGCATCGAGGTTTGCCTTCAACGCTTCTGGTGCAAATCCAACTTTACCAATCGCAGCGTGGATAATGCCGTTCTTGTCTGTGCGGTAACGCACCTGACCAGCCTTTGCATTTTTCACTGCTTCTTCGACATTAGGAGTCACCGTGCCGACTTTCGGGTTCGGCATGAGGCCACGCGGACCAAGAACCGTACCCAGGGTACCAACCACACGCATCGCGTCTGGTGTTGCGATGACAACATCAAAATCCAAGCGACCGCCTTTAATTTCAGCAGCCAACTCGTCAAAACCGACAATATCCGCACCAGCAGCTTTTGCCTTATCAGCGTTCTCACCCTGAGCAAAAACAGCGACGCGAACATCTTTACCTGTTCCATTTGGAAGAACAGTCGCGCCACGTACAACCTGGTCACTCTTGCGAGGATCGACGCCGAGGTTAACTGCAACTTCAACTGACTCTGTAAACTTGACCGTCGACAACTCAGCCAACAGGCTCATAGCCTCTTCAAATCCATAGACCTTATTTGCGTCTACTTTTTCCGCGATCATTTTCTGACGCTTAGTTAACTTCGCCATCAGTTGACTCCTTCTGAATCAATACCCATTGAACGCGCAGTACCCGCGATAGTGCGAACTGCTGCATCCAAGTCTGCCGCCGTCAAATCAGGCTCTTTCGCTTTTGCGATTTCTTCGAGCTGAGCGCGAGTGATCTTGCCAACTTTGTCTGTGTTCGGACGTGCAGATCCGCTCTTTAGACCCAGGGCTTTCTTAATCAACACAGATGCTGGTGGAGTCTTAGTGACAAACGTAAAGGATTTATCTGCATAAACCGTGATAACAGTTGGAACAGGAAGACCTTGCTCCATCTGCTGAGTCGCAGCATTAAATGCCTTACAAAATTCCATGATGTTAACGCCCTTTTGACCGAGCGCTGGACCGACAGGTGGCGATGGATTCGCCTGACCCGCCGCAATTTGCAGCTTGATATAGCCGTCAATTTTCTTGGCCATGTTACTTCTCCTTTAATGGGTACAAACGCCTCTCGGCTCCCCTTATTGACTCAGGCGAGATTAGCCTTTCTCAACCTGACCAAATTCAAGCTCAACAGGAGTTGAGCGACCGAAAATCACCACCGCAACCTGCAGGCGACTCTTCTCGTAATTCACTTCTTCAACAACGCCTGTGAAATCAGCAAACGGACCATCGGTCACGCGCACCATTTCACCTGGCTCAAACAATGTCTTCGGACGCGGCTTATCAACACCTTCCGTCACCCGATCCAAAATCAAAGCAGCTTCTGCATCAGTGATTGGCGCAGGGCGCTCAGCATTTCCACCGACGAATCCCAGCACCCGAGGAACACTCTTTACCAAGTGCCACGTCTCGTCATCCATCTCCATGTTGACAAGAACATATCCCGGATAGAACTTTCGCTCACTTTTACGCTTCTTCCCTTCCTTCATCTCAACGACTTCTTCAGTCGGGACGAGGATGTCGCCGAAACGCTCTTCCATGCCATGCAAAGCAATCTGCTCATGCAGGCTTCGCATCACTGACTTCTCGTATCCTGAGAAGGCTTGTACTACATACCAACGCTTTGACATTCAGTTATCCAATCAGTGAGGCAATGACCCAGGCAAACAGGCTATCAAGCGCCCATAAAATCAACGCAACAATCAAAACGACAACGACTACGATGGCCGTTGTCTGCCCAGTTTCTACCCGCGTTGGCCAAACGACTTTTCTCAGCTCAACACGCGCCTCTTTTAGCATTTCCCGGAAAGCAGCACCTTTTTGCGTTGTTAACGCAATACCTGCAGCAACAGCCGCCAAAGCAACCAATGCAAGAACGCGATAAAGGAGTGACTCACCCGCATAATAGCCGTTACCAACAACGCCAACCGCGATGATGGCAACCACGACCAACCATTTCAGGTGATCAAGGCGCGATGGTGCTTCCACTTTTGCGTTCATACTTCCTCTGCGTTCCAGTTAGGGACCTGCTTATATGGCAGGCCAGGAGGGAATCGAACCCCCAACCTCCGGTTTTGGAGACCGATGCTCTGCCAATTGAGCTACTGGCCTAACCTTGTTGGAGACCTCTCGCGAGGTCTCATCTATCCGTTTAATTAGTCCAGAATTTTGGATACGACGCCGGCGCCGACAGTACGGCCACCTTCACGAATCGCAAAACGCAGACCTTCTTCCATCGCAATCGGTGCAATCAGCTCAACTGACAACTTCACGTTATCACCTGGCATCACCATCTCTGTGCCTGAAGGAAGTTCACACGCACCAGTCACGTCCGTTGTACGGAAGTAGAACTGTGGACGATATCCCTTGAAGAATGGTGTGTGACGACCACCTTCATCCTTC
>VIEA01000004.1 GCA_008087055.1 Gammaproteobacteria bacterium LSUCC0096
AATTAGTCCAGAATTTTGGATACGACGCCGGCGCCGACAGTACGGCCACCTTCACGAATCGCAAAACGCAGACCTTCTTCCATCGCAATCGGTGCAATCAGCTCAACTGACAACTTCACGTTATCACCTGGCATCACCATCTCTGTGCCTGAAGGAAGTTCACACGCACCAGTCACGTCCGTTGTACGGAAGTAGAACTGTGGACGATATCCCTTGAAGAATGGTGTGTGACGACCACCTTCATCCTTCGACAACACATACACTTCACACTCAAACTTCGTGTGTGGAGTAATCGAACCTGGCTTCGCCAAAACCTGACCACGCTCAACTTCGTCACGCTTCGTACCACGCAGAAGAACACCAACGTTCTCACCCGCACGGCCTTCGTCAAGCAACTTACGGAACATCTCAACACCAGTACACGTTGTCTTCGTCGTATCCTTGATACCAACGATTTCAATCTCGTCACCAACGTTGACAATACCGCGCTCAATACGACCAGTCACAACCGTTCCACGACCAGAAATCGAGAACACGTCTTCAATCGGCATCAAAAACGCCTGATCAATCGCACGCTCTGGCTCAGGAATGTACTCGTCCAACGTCTCAATCAACTTCTGAACAGCTGGCATACCGATGTCTGATGTATCACCTTCCAACGCCTTCAGCGCAGAACCAATAATGATCGGCGTGTCGTCACCTGGAAACTCGTACTGATCCAACAGCTCACGAATCTCCATCTCAACCAATTCCAACAGCTCAGGGTCATCAACCATGTCTGCCTTGTTCATGAACACAACGATGTAAGGAACACCAACCTGACGTGACAACAAAATGTGCTCACGTGTCTGTGGCATCGGACCATCCGCTGCTGAACAAACCAAAATCGCACCATCCATCTGCGCAGCACCAGTGATCATGTTCTTCACATAGTCAGCGTGGCCAGGACAGTCAACGTGTGCGTAGTGACGCGTGTGTGACTGATACTCAACGTGTGACGTCGAAATCGTGATACCACGTGCACGCTCTTCAGGTGCATTATCAATCTGATCAAACGCTCGCGTCTCACCACCAAATACTTCCGCTCCAACACGCGTCAACGCCGCTGTCAAAGTCGTCTTACCATGGTCAACGTGACCAATCGTGCCTACGTTTACGTGCGGCTTACTACGCTCAAACTTCTCTTTTGCCAT